>CALZIQ010000080.1 GCA_945787735.1 uncultured Chromatiaceae bacterium
TATATGGGTTTTGCACTGCTTCACCTGTTGGGTCAATCCAATACAACGGATTCCCGCCAACATACCCGTAGGTATTCAACCCACCATGCAACCCAATCGGATCACTCTGCACATACCTTCCCGTCCCCGGATCATAATCCCGAAAGTAGTTGTAATGCAGCCCGGTCTCTTCATCGAAGTATTGCCCCGGAAAGCGCAGGTTGAACGTAAAGGCAGTGCCGTCGTTGTCCGGGTCGTCATTGGCCGCTGTTGCACCTAAGCGGCCTTTTATCACAATATCTTGAATACACGAGCATGACTACTCCGCAAAAAGTGTAAATCAAGATCGAAAGGCAGCTTGGGGCAAACGGGAACCTACGTTCTTGACTTCCATTTCTTAGGGGCTCGCCGAGCGTGTAGGACCGCCAGTACAGAAATGAAGTCTTCACTCTCGATAAAGAAAACTCCAAATGGAAATCGGTGGATGAGAATTCGACGAACGTCTTTATAGATGGCAGAGTAAATTTGAGGATTCCGCGAGACTCTGGCCAGAGCTTCTTCGATACACAAAAGGAAATTTTCGCCTAACCCTTTTCTTTGCTCTTCATACCACTGGTAAGCATCTTCAATGTCAGACTCAGCTTCTGGACGGATGATAATCCGTTTACAGGTCATGAATTTGAAATTCTATTTCGAACGTTTTCCCAAGAATCACCTGCTTCCGGATCAACTGAGTAACGTGCAAGCCGGGCATTGAGCTCTGCTTTCTGCGCATCAGTCAGAGGAATCATTTTTTCTTCTGAGGCCACACTGTCCCAGATTTCTTCTGCCAATAAGATTTTCTCTGAAACGCTAAGCTCTTGAATATTCATGGTATTTATCACTCTAAATTTGATTAGATCTGCTTATTTTAGCGGATTCTTGCGGTAGATACTAAAGTTAATCCATTTGGGGCGGCAACTGAAAAACATAGCTGCCGCCCCAACAAACCCACTTCTATTGCCTTTATAAACAATGTGTCATGGATCTTCCGTACAGGCTATACCTCCATCTGCTCGGACAACTCTAACGCATCATCCACTTCAACGCCCAAATAGCGAACCGTGCTTTCCAGCTTGGTATGACCGAGCAACAACTGCACGGCACGCAAGTTCTTTGTCTGACGGTAGATTAACGAGGCTTTGGTCCGTCTGAGTGAATGCGTTCCATAATCTGCGGGATCAAGCCCAATCTCAGCCACCCACCCTTTGACGATGCGAGCATATTGCCGGGTCGATATGTGCGGTGAGTTACCGAAACGGCTTTTAAAAAGAAAATCATTGCTCGACAATTGTGCTTTTTGAATCCAATTGGCAAGCGACTCCCGTGTCTGATTTGTAATTTCAAATTGAACAGGCGCATGCGTCTTCTGCTGAAGAATCATCGCCCGCTTTGCGATGGTATTCCCATGTGAGATGTCTTTGACACGCAGCTTTACCAAATCACAACTACGCAGTTTACTATCGATGGCCAAGTTAAAGAGCGCCAAGTCACGTACACGATTCGATAACTGCAAGCGAATTCGAATGGCCCAGATCTCTTTCAATTTCAATGGTGGTTTTTGACCCATAAGCTTGCCCTTGTTCCAAGGTACATTGGGTTGTTTGCTGTGTGTGAGTAAATACATGACGATTCCTCCTCTGGTTGATTGAAGGAATCTAAGTATGGTCAATCAAAAGAATGAATGACCGCTTGTTGGGAGTATCTTTTAGACATGCCCGGACATTGCAATGACCGGAGTTAGGTAGTCGTACACTGTAGTCGTGGACTGGGGCAAAGTCTCCATTGGGCACTCTTGAGCCTTTCGTCTACCCGGTGAAGATACACTGATAGCTCAGGATCACGTTTTGCACTCTTTATGGCTGCAGTCTATCTTCACATCATTCCCGTAGGCAGACCAAGACGCCGGAAAATCACTCAACTGGGCTTATGGACTTAAAACTTTTATGTCGTCAGCCAGCTTAGCCCAATGGGCTTTTAGCCCCGTCTTGTGGATGTCATTCATCGGTGACTGCTCCAGATACTCAGGCCAATGCGCTCGTGCCTTTTCTATAACATCCTCAAGATGAGGCTGAATTGCCCGCCATGGCGCACCTATGGAACCTGCCCAACTCTCAAAGTGACTCAAATTCATTGCATACCAGTCTTTGTTTCCCGCAAGGTTAAGGGAGATCTGTGATTCACCTGGTATAAAGGCCTGGGTGTAAACAATATCGTAAGCTGGAGCCAGCTCAGCAGTGGTTTGGTCAGGATAAATCAAACTCCAGTTCTTCAAATGGGCATCGCCATTACCGAGCAGGATATTGATCAATAAACGTCGCGCCATCTGCTGGACGTTTGCTAAACCATGGCCGGTAAATTCGTATACGATCTTTCCGACCTGTTCAAAATTTGTAGTGCCATATTTTTCATGCGCATATTTGAATAACACCTGCGCAAAATCTTCGGCCTGGATGCGATTACGGTGCTCATCTCTGTCATAACGACGAATTGCGTAGGCGTACGCTTCAGGCGGCAGATTGATGGGAGGAAGATCCTCCAGCTGATCAAGCTTGATTAACTTTATCTCTGGAATATCTACCCCCGCCAATTCAGCTAACTTCATTACTGTGTATTCATTAGCAGGGACATCTTTATGGCGTGTTGATGGCGTTTTGACAATCCATTCACCTAACTTATCGGGTTGCGACACGTTGAAACGACCATCCGCCTCATGCATTGAAAACTTCATCTGTATACCCGCCAATGAGAAATGAGGTCTGCCATCGAAAACCATCCTTGGCACCGGCTCAATTGTCGTTCTGTGATTTAAAACATTCTCTGGAATTTGATCAGGTTCAACTGGCTCCGCAATCAATGCTCCAGGTAGATCGGCAGCGAGTTGTGCAAATAATGGAAACTCATTTTCCGGGTGCACCTTAAGCATCTGCGCAAACCATTCTCTAAGTGCGCCTTCTGGTAACAGATTGGACAACACAGGGTGGAGCCGTTGCTGACGTACCCAGGGAGCGCTGAATAAAGTCTTGCTGGCAGGGTGATCAGCTATTCCCGATAAGGTGAAGGTGGGTCTATCAGGATTTGTTATATACTCCTGGTCAAATACCAGAATGTTTTTACCTCCCTGGCAGCCTGCCAGATAGCCAACAGTGACATCATGCAAGCTGAGCTTGAGAACTTCGACAGTCTCTGAGGCCATCATTTATTACTCAACACATCCGACCAAGGGTCTTCGCTGGTCTCCACATGCTTGGATTCTGCACTTTTGCCTGCACCTTCCTCTGCCAGGATGGCCTTCACCGCCCGCAGCTTATCTTTTGGAATCAACATCAATTCTGCTTCAAGCCCCTCGGCGACTAGCTCCAATGTCTCCAGGCGCGAATTCCCCCCTGCCTCAACACGCTGGTACTGCTGCTGGTTCATACCAATGCGCAGCTTCATATCCTTCTGCTGAAGACCTAGCTGGAGGCGGCGTGCCTTGATTTGGGGTGTTAACTTCATAAGCCGGCTAATTATACAATGTATATGTTGTATATAACAATACAAACAACATATACATTGTTCAAGGAGTAATTACAATATATAAGATGTATTTGGGGGGTAATTAGGTATTTTTTGCCTAGATTACAACTAATACGTTGTTTTACCAGCCCACAATTTCAAAAATTCTGCGTCTCAAGAAAAACGGCTCTTAACTGAGACTCCGGAAAGTCGGGGTAAAATCAGCTAATAAATCATACTTAGCAATTAACCTACTCACTTCCTGGGTCTGCAGTTTGAACACTAAGACTTTGAATCCACCGTTTTCGGTCAGACATTTTCTCGTGTACTGACAGAAATAACTGCTTACTCTGACCAAGCAATACCAGCACATCACTAACGAACCAAGGTGTAACAAAAAGCCATGCATTCCAAGCTCGCTCACCTCTTTGTTTGTTAAGCACGGAGAGGCCTGGCGGCGCTTCGTATACTGGGTATCGCTCACCACGAATGGTTTTCCATTCAGGAACTCCATATTCATCCCTTAATTGATAGTCCTCCAATGTAACCGTACTCTCACGGCCGTTGGAGTCATTGCCATACAGCGTTATCTGAAGCACATCGCCAGCACGATCAGAAGGCTCAACACATGTGGCCATTATTTCAATGGTCGTGATAAATTCAAAAGCTGGATCATCACTTCTCGAGAATAGAGGGCGGCTCTGGTGCAAATCTGGATTGACCGAAGCGACCGACCGGACCTCATAATCAACCACTTTGGCTTCGATGAAAGCGTACTCTTCCTTCGGTTTACCACGTTTCCTTTTAGAGGACATATCACCCTCCAGCATTAGAATTGGCGCTTAGCCAACAGCCAAGCGATACAATTCTAAACTTGCTCACCTGACTTCAATAAAATGTGCGATCTTGACCATTGCTAGCGTATCCATCTCACAATAAGCCTTCAGTCGCTCGATCAAATAGGCCTTTCTTGTTGGCTCTGTTACAGAGTTAATCATTTCCAGATACGCCATCTGCGCCATACTGCCATCGCGCACCTCATCCAGAGCTTTATAGTCTAGTTCAGGAGCAACAGTCGGCAGTACGGACTTAACTGACCAGGAACCCTTCATCTCAGGGTGGTAGTAATGCTGTCTAACAATGGGCAACAGATCCACCAAACGCTCAATGATTCGCCCTAAGGCATCAGCCAGATCTGGATACATATCAGCCAGCTCTTTCAGGCGAGATTTTTCAAATGAACTATAGACCAGTACCGGACCTGTCACACCCAAAGCGTGAATAAGCGTCTCCGCAAATTCACGCATGGGTGGGTTGCTATCAGTAGCCAGGTAATCGCAATGCCCTATCTGACCTGTTGAGTGCTCGACATGACATGACCACTGAAACGGAAGTTGCTGGAAAGGCCTCGTCCCTTTCCAGATGGGTATGGCGAATTGGATTGACTCAAAATCGATATAATAACGAGGATAGCCCAACGCCTGGATCATTGCTGTTGCTTCTGGCTTAAGTTCAGGCATGCCACTGACGGTCACGCGCCTGACCCATTCATGATTTTTATTTTTCAAACGGTCAGCCGGAATATCGCGAATATCCTCTATACCTTCATATTTCAGTTCCTGTGGCACCATCCCCGCACGTGGCAGGACTCGAACAGGGTAGGATGATTCATCACGGGTACAATAATCAAAATAGCCGCATTCATAAGGGTTATGGCACTGCTTACCAACATTGGTCTCAGGGCATGCACCTTTCAGCATAGTGGCCAGCTCATTACTCCAGTTAGCCACGTCACCCATTATCTCTCGCACCTGATCGGTAATATCGTGGCGGACAAACAAACCGTCGTAGCCATCGTTACCCTGATAGACAAACCCAGAATCGATACACATAAGTTCGATTGAACTTAACGTATATCCACACTGTTCAATCACCCACGCCTGGATGGCGCAGTCCATTACATAGTGCGACTTTACTGAGGTCGACGACTTGACCTCGATCAAACGTATCCCTGATTCATCTCTCTCCAGGATATCCGCCCGCACCAGCACATCGTTATGCAAAAATGTTGCTTCAAACAAAGGGACAGATGAATTGTTTAAATAGTGCTTGGTCAAGTCGACTGCAACTTCTACATCGGGCATGGCATTTATCAAAACTCCATTCGCGAAAAACGTTCTCGCCAACTTACCCACTTCAATTCCACGCTTGACCAGCATCTCATTACCACCATCAACGTCAACCTCTGGGTGATTGATGGTCAAGTAAAGGGACTTATAACAATTAATACCCTGTAGGATCTGAGATTTATTCAGCACAATTATATGTTTCTTAATTCATATTAAAGTTGTTAAGTTCTTTTGCACTTATCTTCTCACCAACCAAATTATATTTATGCTTTTTATATTAGCTCCATTATTCGTTGGCAGCACAACATCTTGAATCAAATATTCACTCATGCTTAAATATGAATTGCGAGAAAGGGAACTAAGCTACCGAAAAAGCCCGCCACTGAGCAATCAGGAGCGGGCTTTGCTTTTGCTGACTGCTGCCTTACTTCGGCAAAATAAAATATCGATCCATCATAACCACCAGCCCTTTCTCGAACATGATTTCATAGATATCTTTTTCGTACTTACCACCAAAGTAGTCTTTACACAGTTCAAACCACTCCGGCCTTCTTAATATGATTTCATCGTCTTCAAGCTCCATGCCTTCAAACAGTCTGAGATAACCGCCATCACTTTCCACGGCATAAAAAATCAGGTCCTGCATGAAGTTGATATCGTCTTCCATCTCAGGCCACGGCTTTCGGATTACTTCAAGATATGGCATTTGATTGTGATGATCACGCAATCCATACAGAGTGTCTCGATCAATAATGTCTGTCATCACTTTTCGTTCAGGCTTTTCAAACCATCGTCTAAACAAGCTTTTCATCTGCCAACCTCACGAGTGCTTTTTCCATGATCACCTGGCCCAGCTTTTCACCGTACTTTTCCTGAAAATAGATCTGCACCATCTTCCACCAATCTGGCAATTTCAGGGTGATGCAATCATCAGTAACTTTTAAGTTTTCAAAAAGTGTCACTTTCCCTTCAGCCTGACTGGCCTGGTCCGAAATGATCACCCGCATCCATGCCATATCGTCATTCATCTTTGGCCATGGTATACGGATCTCTCCTCGGTATTCCTCAATATTTTCCTGCCACAGTGCCTGTAACTCTTCACGTGTAAGTATCATTCTTTCTCTCCTAAACTCTGTTAGTAATAGATCTGCTCAAGGCTGGCGCTTAGTCTCTCCTGCAGGATGGGTAACAGGGCTTTGCCTGTTTCCTCTTCCAGGACCTCGATGTTTTGGTTGATCCAGGACTTCACCACCTCGCGGTTGTCCGGTTCGTTACCATTTCCTAAAATGGAGACCAGCTGGATGCCGTCCGGAATCTGCATTGAAAAGATCAGCGCCTCGGTCAAGCGATCGACCATCTGGTTACATCTTCCCTTATTCATCACCAGCTTCCTCCTGTTTGTTACCACCTAGCTCACGTCGCAACAGTCGATCAAAAGCTGATCCGTCTTGGCGAGTTAGGTTGGGTACGTAACGCGAATAGACTCGGAACAACATCTCGGTGGTGGTGTGCCCCATCTGCCGGGCGATCCATTCCGGACTTTCGCCAGCGGCCAACCACAACGTCGCAGCGGTGTGACGGGTTTGATAAGGACGTCGCTTTTTCAGATCCAGATAACGAAGTAGGGGATACCACACCCGTTTGGTGATGTTGTTGTGGATCAGGTTGTGACCATGCTTGGTTATGAAGACAAACTCGGACTCACCTGTACTCTCTTTCTGTTTCTTTAATGCTTTGAACACAGGCTCTGACATTGATATTTCTCGCACAGAACCATCATTCTTGGTTGGCACCATTTTGCCTTTGACCAAGGCCTCCCTGATCAGGATTTGCCTATTATCTAAATCCACATACTTCCACTTCAGTCCATCAACCTCAGAGGTTCGCATGCCTGTGAAGAAACGAACGGTGTAGTAGGGGCGGTAATCCTCCCTCACGTTATCAATGATGAGCATCACCTCATCCAGGGTGAAGGGTTCCACATCGGTACGCGGCACCTTAAGGGATTTTATTCCCCGGTAAGCCGGGCTAAACTCATAGCGGTCAGCTGCTTCATTAAGGATCATGCGCAAAGGTGTCATGATGTGGTTTACACGAGAAGCCGACAGACTCTCATTACCCTTTCTGCCCGAAACTTTGGCGAGGGACGCGCGAAAGGTGAGAATATCTGCCTTGGTGATGTGGCTGACCTCTTTATCCCCAAAGGCCGGCTTTAGATGCTTTTTGAAGGTGTGTGACACCGCATCGTAATGTGACTCCCGCCACTGGATCTTCATCTCAGCCAGCCAGACATCAGCAAACGTTGAGAAGAGTGGGGTATCTGCCAGCGCCATCTCCTTGCGCCGCTTCATCTCCCGGAACTGCTGCGTCCGTGGGCTATCCGGGAAATACTTGCCGTAATCGAACTGGCCCAGGGTAATCTCCGCCTCAATTCGATCCAGCACCTGCTTCATCTTTTTTCGATTGGCAGGGGTATCGTCAAGAGTAGTTTGCTCACGACAACGTTTGCCCTGAAAACGAAAATCAAAGAACAGCTTCTTGTTCTCCGGCCTAACACTAACGCTACCCATGGCAAGCACCTCCACCCGCCATAGGGATTGCAAAACCAGCCTCTTTAACTGATTTCATCATGTCCGTCTCAATGGCCTCCCATATATATAGAATCTTCCGGCCGCCGAAAGGGCGGAAGTAGTGCTTACCTTCCAGCAATACCGAATCCTTCAAACGCTCCCTGATAGTTCTGGAGTCGTACTTAATGCGCTCAGCGAGTTCTTCGGTTGTTAAATAAGTTTGATTCATAGCTTTATCCTCCACATGATTTCAGATAGGATTAACGAAAGCACATTTAAATGAATAAATGTCATCCTAAATGACATTTAAGCACGATAAATGTCATATGTAAATAGTTTTTGTCATCCTGAATGACTTTTATTTTCGCAAGAGGGCTAAAACGACATGATTCGGTGTCATTTGTCTCGCTTAATGGGTGAGCACAAGATGAAGGTGATAGATGTGGCACGAGAGACCGGGCTGCATCGCAACACGATCACTCTGTTATATAAGGAAACCGCTACGCGGGTGGACCTAGAAACCATAGAAAAGCTTTGCGCACTTTTTGATTGTGGTGTGGCTGATCTTTTCGAATATGTAAAAGAAAACCAATAGTGTTTGCGGCAAGAAGAAAAGCTATATGGACTTATTCCGCGCCCTTCTTCACGAACTAATGTCCACAAAGATACGCGTCAACGAAATGGAACTTCAATGAAAATAAGCCAAATATCGATCAAGAACTTTCGCCTTCTTGAAGATGTCCAGCTTTGCCTGGAGGATGGCGCGACCGTGGTTGTAGGGCGAAACAACAGCGGTAAAACGTCTCTGACTGAGCTCTTTCGACGTTTACTCGATGAGAAGACGCCGCGCTTCAGGCTTGCGGATTTTTCGCTGGGTGTACACGAACAGTTTTGGCATACTTTTGAAGCACACAGAAATAACGAAGACGAAGCGATCATACGAGAAAAGCTTCCGGCAATCATAACAACGCTCACTGTCGACTATGAGGGTGACACAAATCTTGGACCACTTGCCGAGTTTATCATTGACCTTGATGAACAATGTACATCAGCCCAAGTCAATATTCGCTATGCGCTTGCTCCAGGAAAGATTTCGCAGTTATTTGAAGGGTTAGACGAAGATCGTCATACCTTCTTTAAAGCATTAAAAGATAGGGTCCCTAAATACTTCGAAGCGACGATTGAATCGGAAGATCCCAACGATTCAACAAATCGCAAGGAGCTGGAACCCTCGAATTTACGGGCAGTTCTCCAGTTCGGATTTATCAATGCCCAGCGTGCCTTAGACGATGCATCAAACAAGGAGAAAGCGGTTCTTGGAAAAGTCTTTGAAAAGCTATTCACTGCCGCCGCGTCAGATACCGCAAGCACGGATGATCAGACAACAGCAGAATCATTAAAGTCAGCTGTCACCGAGATTGAGAGTCAAATTGATGCCGATTTCAATGCGCAGCTACAGAATCTTACCCCAACATTCGATCTTTTCGGGTACCCAGGGTTGACTGATCCGCGACTTCGGACCGAGACAGTCTTGAAAGTAGATCAGCTTCTTTCGAACCACACCACTGTAGGCTATCAGGGAGTAAATGGTATGAATCTCCCGGAATCATACAATGGCCTAGGTCCTCGCAATCTGATTTTTATTCTTCTCAAGCTCTTTGAATTCTTTAAGGAGTTTACAAACAAGCAACCGACGTCTGGTATTCACCTGATATTCATCGAAGAGCCTGAAGCACATCTACATCCGCAGATGCAGAATGTGTTTATTAGAAAGCTTGGGGAAATTCGCGATCTTTTTGTGGCTAGATACAACGACGGAAACCCATGGCCTGTCCAGTTTGTTGTTACGACGCATTCATCCCATATTGCCAATGAAGCATCGTTTGACTCCATGAGATATTTCCTCACACAACCGCGTGAGACGGGATCGGCTGTCATGAAGACTGAAGCTAAGGATCTTCGCACCGGCTTGAGTGACGAAGATGATGCTAACCGTGAGTTCCTTCACAAGTACATGACACTCACTCGATGTGATCTACTTTTTGCTGATCGAGCAATATTGATCGAGGGTGCCTCAGAGCGTCTTCTTCTACCTGAAATGATCAAGAAATCTGATGAGGGTAGACCCGAGAATGAATCTAGGCTGGGGAGTCAGTACCTTTCTACCATGGAAGTAGGTGGTGCCTATGCACACCGTTTTTTTAATCTGCTCGATTTTCTAAATCTTAGAACATTAGTAATTACAGATCTGGATACAGTTGACGGCAACAATAATAGAACGAAGTGTAAAGTCAGCCAGGGTACTCATACAAGTAATGCCTGTATCAACAGTTGGTACATAGCCGATGGACAGGCTAATCCCACTAAAGACGACCTTCTAGCTAAGACTGAAATAGATAAGATTAAGGCAAATCGGCGGCTTGCATACCAAATTCCTCATGCAGATGGTGAAGCATGCGGCCGCAGTTTTGAAGATGCGTTCATGCTTGCAAACCTAGAGAAATTCGAAATCACTGGAACCACGCCTGATGAAAGTGAAACGCAGGCATGGGAGCTTGCTAAAACAGTCGACAAAACAGATTTTGCTATTAAATATGCCATTATGGATTCCGGGTGGATAACTCCACTTTATATCGAAGAGGGTTTGCGCTGGCTTGTAGGATCGCCAAACGTTGAAGAGGAAGCTGCGGGAAAAAATGCAGCCTCAGACGAACATGTCGAATCCTGAGTCTGCACAAATTAGCCCGGCTGAAATCGCCGCGAAGAGAGCCCTCGAAGAGATGTTCGAGTGTATTAACGCAGGCCAGAATTTCAAACTGGAAGCTGGGGCTGGCGCAGGCAAAACATTCTCTCTCGTACAAGCGCTTAGACTTATCATCGATGAGCACGGACCTGCTCTTCAACGCAGTAACCAGCAGGTTGCCTGTATTACTTACACTAATGTAGCCACTGATGAGATTATTTCACGAACTGACGGGCATCCCGCTATTTATGCATCAACTATTCATGCCTTTTGCTGGGGTCTCATCAAGAGCTTTCAAGCAATGCTGAGGGAGAAAGTTGCAGACATTGATGCTTGGTCAGAAAAACTTGTTGAAGCTGGCGGGATAGGCACACGCAAGGTTAATTATGATCTAGGTTATAGAAGAATAAGAGATGATAATTTGTTTCTTCATCATGATGACGTCCTGACTTTAACGGTGGCAATGATGGAGCAACCTAAGTTCCGGCAGATTCTTACCAGTCGTTTTCCAATTCTCTTTATCGATGAGTATCAGGATACCAACGCGGATTTTGAGGATAGTATTATTGAACACTTTATTGGCCCAGGGGTGGGTCCACTGATTGGATTATTCGGTGACAGTTGGCAGAAAATATATCGTGATGGCAAGGGAGTTGTTGAACACGATAACCTGAGACAAATTGGTAAGCAGGCAAATTTTCGTTCTGTCCCGGATGTTGTTGATATTCTTAATGCCATACGGACAGATCTCCCCCAAGAGGTACACGATCCGGATGCGACCGGCTCAGTAATAGTATTTCATACAAATAATTGGGCAGGTGTTCGACGTGGTGGAGGCCATTGGGGCGGAGATCT
Organism: uncultured Chromatiaceae bacterium; assembly: GCA_945787735.1. Lineage (GTDB taxonomy): Bacteria > Pseudomonadota > Gammaproteobacteria > Tenderiales > Tenderiaceae > Tenderia. The sequence goes on from CALZIQ010000080.1 coordinate 11,814, forward strand.
ACCTGCTGAAGATGCGCATGCCTATCTTGAAGGTCTTCGGGGCAGACTGGGTGAGGAAGGGTGGGATTTTTCGCCCGAAAACACAAAGATCTTGATGCTCACTCACAGTGTTTTGGCTGCAGAACAAAACTATGGTCAAATCCTCAATGCATTTCAATACAATGACTCAGTCATGAAGAAGGAAGACCCGCACATAGCGTTTCTTGTTGATACAGTTGAGCCCGCATGTGTGGCATTCCAAGAAGGTCGCTTTGGCGATATGTTTACTGCTATAGGATCGCGCTCGGTCAATATTAGAAGCCTTGATGATAAACAACTGTGGGCAAATAGTATGAGCACTTTGGTTGAGCTTCGTTTGAATGGAACAATAGGTGACGTACTAGATCACCTTAAAGCCACTCATCGGCCAAGACTTCCAGATGCAGTTCAAAGAACAGAAAGCGAATTAGAAAATTCGACGCCAGAGGAAATAGCTGCCTCTCTGACGCTCACACAGATCAACAAACTACATTCGATTCCCTATAGAGAGCTAATTTCTTTGGCTTTGTTTATAAACAACTATACCCCATTTTCTACAAAGCACGGTGTCAAAGGTGCAGAGTTTGACAATGTGTTAGTTGTGCTTGGAAGAGGATGGAATCACTACAACTGGAATCTGTTTCTTGAATGGTTCCCTGACCGGTATCCTGGCAATAAAGCTGAAGCCTACGTTCGTAACCGAAATCTATTTTACGTTTCATGTTCACGTGCAAAAAAACGCTTAGCGCTTCTATTCACCCAAGAACTATCAGCATCTGCATTGGCCACTCTATGCTCTTGGTTTGGAGAAGAGAATGTTAATCCGTACATGCCAGACTAGTTGATTATGCCCAAACCCAGAGAACACAAATCCGTCCAAGCCCGCATCCTCGAATACGCCGTGTCCATCGGTTGAACCTTCGTGCCCCGTGAGGAAGCAGAGCAACGGCACGGTTTTGATCTTGGGGCGAGGCCAAGGATAGGGTAAAAGACACCTCGTTATTCTTCGATGACCTGTTGGATAGCAAGGTGCGGCAACTCAACCCACTCTATGCCGAGGCCGAGGGCGCATTGCTGGGAAGTGGCTTGGCTCGGCGTGCCTCCCATGAGTAACAAATGGGCTTCCTGTTCCACCAACGGCCACCTAAACTTCAATTTTAAACTGTTGGAACTCGACAACGAACTCTGGGACTCCGTCATCGTCCACGTACTACTGCATTTTTTCATTCCCAACCATGGCAAATTATGGAAGAGCCTCATTCGGGCCACTTGGGCGATGTTGAAAAGATGGAAGTAGAATTATCAAGAAATGTATTATTGGGTGTTCGCACCCGACCTGTTGGCGCCCGACAAGTAACATTGAGGGAGTAACTTATCATCAGACCCTCATAACCTAGCTAATTTAGCTAAAGGCCATAATAAAAACACCGTTCGTGAGGCCTTTCTCTTACATGGCCACAGAATGGACACAATTTGGACACAGGCGGAAATTAGAAGGTTTGTGTCCAGCTAGGCTAAAGATCATTTTGGGGAAGATGGCGCGCCCTAGAGGATTCGAACCTCTGACCTCAGCCTCCGGAGGGCTGCGCTCTATCCAGCTGAGCTAAGGGCGCTTATAAAAAGCGGGTCGGCATTTTTGACTGTTGCCTGCAGTGCCCATTTCCTCGGTGACCTTTGCCTCCGGAGGGCTGCGCTCTATCCAGCTGAGCTACGGGCGCCAATGATTGTTGTTTCTGTAGATATGGAATTTTGTCAATTTGGTAAGCTTTTTTAACCTACCGCAACCATGATTTAGATTTCATAGGTTCATCGTGAGGCGAAAG
>CALZIQ010000081.1 GCA_945787735.1 uncultured Chromatiaceae bacterium
AAGAAGAAATAAACTTAAAAAAGCCCGCCTTGTGCGGGCTTTTTGTTACGCGTGACATGGGTCATTGCCACTAGACCTAAACCGATTAGCCAAAAACTGGCTGGGCTGGGTACAGACGCTGTGCTGAACGCAGTGTTAACCGGTGCAAGGCAGTTGCTATTCTGATTGCTGTTTTGCCCGCCCGGCGTGATGCAGCTAAAGACAAAGTCGACGTTATTTTGGTTTGATGTGGTGCCATTTGGCCAGAGTGACAGGCCCATATAATCAAAACCCGGATCATCAACCAGGCCAGTGCCCGAGCCTTCCGTATAACCCACTGTATTCCCTTCGTAGCTCAGGCTATCAATCACTATGTTATTCAATAGCAGTGCAATAGCATCCGGAGCACCGTTCTGTATCAGATTGGTGTTTTTGGATGCAGTCAAGTCACAATTGATGACAGTGTTGCTGTTTCCGCAAATGACAAAATAATCACCGCCAGCAAGATCTAGCGCGGGTAATGCGATAGTTTCATAAATGCCACCGCCATTTCCATTAATTAATGCAACTGCGTATGGAGAAAGGTTAATGTTGCTTGTGTCTTGGTTGAAGAGCTCAATGAACTCGGCCGTATCTGTGCTTAGTTGATCATAATCGACTCATTAATAATCAGCGCTGCGGAGATAGGTGAAACGAAAAGAGATACGCTGCATAACAGCAGCGCTGTTGCTATTTTTATCATGGTAGTCCCCCCGGACAATCGTTCTTTTTATTTTTAGAGAATAAAAGTTAACAATTTATTTCCATAATTGCAATATTGATTCAAGATTCTTGGGAAGGTGTGATTTTTGTGTCCTTGTTCTCATATTTCCTTAACGAATGTGAGGTGGGCAGCAGAAATGGAATTAGCTTCTAATTGCCTCTGTCTTCTATCCCGATAAAAACGGTGATTGGGACTAGCCTGACTTAGGATGACTATGAGTGCAATTGAAAAGATCAACGATATTGTTTCGTTAAAAAGGTTTGTTCCCTTAAATGAACTAGAACATGACAAGCTCCATGAGTTGATAGAAAACGCATCAGTACTTCAGTTCAAAAAGGGACAGCCAATCTTTTCTGCCATAGAAAAGAATCACACTGTCTATCTGCTTTCGGGCAATGTTGTGCGCGCGCCTAATTCTGATCGAGCTATGCTAATTAAGGCGGGGGACAGTCAAGCACGCCATGCGATTATGACACCTGGAAACCGCTCCCGCATGGTGGCAGGAAATAGCGTGACTGTTTTGTGTGTAGACGCTGAGCTGTTGGATTTATTACTTAACTGGGGTGCTGATGATGGTTTAGTGGTTGACGAGATTGATACGGATGAGGCGAACGAGTGGGTTGATGGGCTGCTGCAGAGTGAGGCTATTCTAAGTTTGTCGCCGCAAAGCATACAGATGTTGATGTCTGTCGTCGAACCACTTGAACTTAATGCTAATGAGGTGGTTTTTTATCAAGGCGATGAGCCAGATTATTACTACATCGTCTCAAGCGGTCATTGTGTTGTCTCGCGCAGTGGTGAAGGGGCGGGTGCAACCACGGAGCTGGCAAGACTGAAGGCGGGTGACGCCTTTGGTGAAGAAGCACTGATAGCAAATAGCGTGCGCAGTGCAACAGTGCGTATGGTTGAAGATGGTTTGTTACTGCGCCTCGACCAACGTAATTTCAAGAGTCTGTTGGAAGAGTCCCTAGTTAATAATATTACCGTCGAACGGGCCAAAAGTCTGAAGGAGAGAGGGGCTGAATATCTCGATTTACGCAGCGCTTCCGCTTTTTCAAGAGACGGTACTGGCATCAATATTCCATTTTCTGAACTGCGCAGCCGTATTGAAAGTCTCGACAGAAACAAGAAATATATTGTTGTCTCAGATGATAACAATGTGAGTGCAGTTGGAGCGTTCCTATTAAGCAAGAAACGTTTCAAAGTTTATCTATTGAAGACGGCTGCAATAGAGGGAAATGCGGCAAAAACAGATGCAGAGAGTGAGCGCTCAAGGGAGATGGAATTATTCGTTTCCGGCTTACAGAATCAGTTACAGGAGGTCACTGCCAAGCTTGAGGAAGAGAAAAAATTTCATGCAGCTAGCAAGACGCGTATTCAGCTTCTCGAAACAGGCCTGAAAAAGACCGAAAGCAGCGCCAAGAAAGCGATAGTTGAGGCTGGCGCACTGAAGAGTAGTTCTGAGTCCTCGTTGCGGGAGAAGATCAAGACGTTAACGAGTGAGTTGGAAAAAGAGAAACAGAATACTCGCGATTTGGACGCCATCAATCAACAGCTCAATAATGATCTGCAATCTGTGTATGACAGGATAGAACAAGTGCAAAACCAGGCCGAATCCATATCGGTTGCGGAAAACGAGGCGAAAACTCGTGAAGCCGAGCTTGGCGGTCAGGTTGATGAGCTTCAGCAAAAGCTGGAGTTTCTGCAGCAAGACCTTGAGCGGGTGTTGGCGGAGAAAGAGGGTCTACTTGCTCAGCTTGATGAGGCAAGAGAGCTTGCTGGGCAACGGGCTGATGAGCTTAACCAGGTGCAAGCACAGCTGCAGTGTCTGAGCGAAACTGCAGAAAAGGGCCAACAGAAGATTAGTACGTTGAGTGCCCAGCTAGGAGAGTTGGAGACTAGAATTGTAGTCGAGCTGACAGAAAAGCAGTCACTAAAGGATCAGTTGATCAGCGTCAATCAGAATGTTGAACGACAGACAAATGAACTTAGTGAGTTGCGTAATGAGCTTGATAACACCAGCACGTGTGTAGAACAGACCGAGCAGGAGTTGCAGCAGACACAGCAGCTACTCAGACAGCAAGAGAATACCAGTGCCGAGCGGGAGAGGGTGATTACGCAGTTGTCTGATGATATGCAAATGGAATCTCATTTGGCACAGCAGAAACATGACTCGTTGCTGCAAAAAATTGAATCGAAGGAAGCGATACTGGCTGAAAAACAGACACGATTTTCGCAGTTAGAATCTGAATATCAGCAGCAGATAGACCAGCTTGGTGCAGAGCTGACAACTGCAGTGACAGAGACCCAGCAGCTCTCTGAACAGCTTTCAAAACAAGAGCTGCGCAATGAGGTTATCCGAAAAGAGTTGTCTATGTTGCAGCAAGAGAACAAACGTAGTGGCCTGTTGGTTAAGGCGCTATTGTTTGTACTCGTGTTACTTGTGGCCGGTATCGGCGCAGCATATTACATGGGCATAGATCTTCACGATCAAGCGTCTGTGTTGATGGAAAAGACCGCGCCACGATTTAATCAGCTGTTGGATGCTATTCCTGGGTCGTTTAGGTCTGGCAATTAATGCCAGTTTTAGAAAGCGGTAATGCAGCTGCTTTCTTTGTATGAAAAGCGTCTAAACATAAAAAAAACCCGGCTACAAGCGCCGGGTTTTTTTGAGCTTCAAATTAAAAGGTTAAACCCTTTAACTTTTCAGCAGATGCTTACAGACCAGAAACATACTTGGCAATAGCTGCAGCTTCTTCGTCAGTGACGTTTTTAACAGCGCCAGCCATCATGGCAGATTGGCCAGAGGCACGCTTGCCGTCACGGATCAGTTTGAACTGTGCAAGAACGTATTTTTCTTGTTGACCGGCCAAACGAGGACCAACAGCGCCCATCGCGTTAGGTGCGTGACAACCTGCACAACCCTTGCCTTTGTACAGTGCTTCACCATCAGCAGCAACAGCCGCTTGAGAAAACATCATTGGAATTGCAACAACAGCTGCGCCTACTACGCCAGTAAATAGTTTCATTGTAACTTCCTCATTAAAAATCGTTATCTAAATCAAGAATGACTATGGTGACCAAGAGCCAATGCCCGTATCACGGATGATAAATAAGCGATGCCCTCCCTCAGGTCGGCCGTGATTCTGCCGGAAAATGACAGTTTTGTAAACAAATGGAGGCGAGTGTCGTCAATAGGGTACAATATGCCGCTTTTCTGTAGCCGTTAATCCCAGGAAGTCGATCATGTTGTCCACCGCCAATATCACCATGCAATTTGGGGCCAAGCCTCTATTTGAGAATGTCTCGGTCAAATTCGGCGGGGGCAATCGTTATGGTCTGATTGGTGCCAATGGTTGCGGTAAGTCGACTTTCATGAAGATTCTCGGTAGCGATCTGGAGCCGACACACGGCAATGTAATGAAGGATCCTGACGAGCGCATCGGCAAGCTGCGTCAGGACCAGTTTGCCTTTGAGGAGTATTCTGTCATCGATACGGTGATCATGGGCCACGCTGAGCTCTGGGCGGTGAAGCAGGAGCGTGATCGTATTTATGGCCTTCCGGAGATGAGAGAGGCGGACGGCATCAAGGTGGGTGAGCTGGAAGCTGAATTCGCCGAGATGGACGGTTACACCGCCGAGGCCCGCGCCGGTGAGTTGTTGCTGGGGCTGGATATTCCCACAGAACAGCATTTCGGCCCCATGAGTGCGGTGGCACCAGGCTGGAAGCTGCGTGTATTACTGGCTCAGGCGCTGTTCGCCGATCCCGACATCATGTTGCTGGACGAGCCGACCAATAATCTGGATATCAACACCATTCGTTGGTTGGAGAAGGTGCTCAACGAGCGTAATTCCACCATGATCATTATCTCCCATGACCGCCATTTTCTGAATAGCGTCTGCACCCATATGGCCGATCTGGACTATCGTGAGCTGCGTATCTACCCGGGCAACTATGATGAATATATGCTGGCCTCGACCCAGGCGCGCGAACGGCAATATGCCGACAACGCCAAGAAAAAGGCTCAGATTGCTGAATTGCAGCAATTTGTGGCACGTTTTTCCGCCAATGCCTCTAAGGCCAAGCAGGCTACCTCGCGGGCCAAGCAGATCGACAAGATCCAGCTGGATGAGATTAAACCCTCAAGCCGTGTGAATCCGTTCATCCGCTTTGATCAAGATAAAAAACTGCATCGCCTGGCGCTGGAAATCGAGGATGTCAGTAAGGGCTACGACGAAGGGCCGCTGTTCAGCGGTTTGAATATGATGCTAGAAGTGGGCGAGCGCCTGGCCATCATCGGTCCCAATGGCATCGGTAAGACCACACTGTTAAAAACCCTGGTGGGAGATTTGCAACCAGACAGCGGTACGGTGAAGTGGTCTGAGAACGCCACAGTCGGTTATTTTGCCCAGGACCATGCCGACGATTTTGAGCAAGATATGAATCTGTTTGACTGGATGAGCCAATGGGGCCAGCCCGGTGACGATGAGCAAGTGATTCGCGGCGCCCTGGGGCGTCTGCTGTTTTCGCGCGACGAGCTGAACAAGTCGGTCAAGGTGATCTCCGGGGGCGAGCAAGGCCGCATGCTGTTTGGCAAACTGATGCTGCAAAAACCGAATATTTTAGTCATGGACGAGCCGACCAACCATTTAGATATGGAATCGATCGAGTCACTCAACATGGCCTTGGAGCAGTACCCGGGTACGTTAATTTTTGTCAGTCACGACCGTGAGTTTGTCTCATCGCTGGCCACTCGCATTATTGAGCTGACACCGACGGGCGTTGTTGACTACATGGGTAGTTACGATGAATACCTGGACAGTCAGGGCGTCGAATAGAATATTTTTTACAGCGAGGGCGTGTCGGCTGGCTCGATGGAGGGCATGCGCAGTTTAAGCGGCGTGACGGGTTGCTGCATGCGCTGGTCATAGATAGCGCTGAAGGCCAGCACCTGTTTCAGGTAGTTGCGTGTTTCCTTGAAGGGCACGTTCTCAATCCACAGATCGGGTGAAATCTCACCGTCTTTCGGTAGCCAGCTTTTCACACGCTGGGGGCCGGCGTTGTAGGCTGCCGTGGCGAGCACGGTATTGTCATCAAAGCGGTTCATCACCTTACGCAGATAACTGATGCCAAAACGCAGATTGGTGCTCACATCCAGCAACTGGGTTTTGCTTTTCAGACGTGTGTTCAGGTCGCGCGCAATCACTTTGCCGGTGCTGGGCATTATCTGCATTAAACCCATGGCCCCCACAGGTGAGCGTGCATCTGAGGCAAAGGCGCTTTCCTGTCGGATCACAGCATAGGCCCATGAAGGGTCCACCTGTTGTTTGCGGGTATTGTTTTTAATCTGGTCGCGGTGCACGAGCGGAAAGCGTATTTCAAGATCGTCCAAATATCGTGCCCGCCCAAGGCTGTGGATAGCGCCGTTATGCCAGCCCCATTGATGTACAATCTTGGCAATCTTCTGGATATCTTCACTGTCCATTTCTTTGATAGTGGCATACCACTCACGTCGGGCGTAAAGAAGATCATCCATCATGTAGAACTCGCGCGTGCGTAGCATGCCTGGCAGGTTCTCGATTTTGGCTAATTCTTCAGCTGTAAAATCGAGCGGGCGGTGTTCAAAGTCATAATCGCTATTAATACGGTCGGCGGCGAGAAAGCCATAATAATTGCGTGAGCCGGCAATCTCAGCATAGACCGCTTCAGCGCGCTTAGGCTTGCCACTCTCTTCATAAGCGCGTGCCAGCCAGTAACGCCAGCGCATGGTTTGTTGTTCTTCGCTGGGGAGCTGGTTGTACCAGAAAATGACGTCGTCCCATTCGCCCCGATTGAGTGCGGTGAGAATGCGCCAGTCTCGTAATTGAACATTATCGGCGTTGATGCTGCCAAGCCAGTGCTTTGCCTCGGGTGCTTGTTTGCGCGCCAGTGCAAGTGCGATTTTGGTTTCGGTTGCGGCAAATTCTTCATTACTGAAGGCAAAACTCATTACCAGTTTGTCCCAGGTGGCGGCTGCCTTTGATGGATTAGTGCGGGTCATTCTGCGCACACCATGGGCCAGGATAGTCCTGACCATAATGTTGTCTGCCTGCAGTTTGGCATGGTTGATCATTCTCTCGGGATGGCGGTGGATTTCCCTCCAGAGTTCAGACCACGCGCGTTGTTTCGAATCGAGAAAACGCTCCAGGTAGCGCGCCAGATAGACTTGGCCATTCTCCATGGCCAGCTGGCTGCGCTGCCAAGCCAAGTCTGTGCTTAAATGACCGGCCGCCTGCCAAGCTGAAAACAATGGGTCGCAGGCCCGTGGTTGTGAGCGTCCCACCAGCCAGAGTTTTTCCAGCCCGTCAAACGCTGCAGTTTGGTTGCCGCTTTTGTAGAGGCCGCGACGATAAAAGCACTCCAGCTCCGTGTTTGAGCCCCCCTGATAATGATCCACCAGCAGTTGCCAGTGCCCCTGCTTGGCGAGTTGTTTCAGCCAGTGATGTTGCAGACGCCCGGCCAGGGGAGAATTTTCATGGCGTTTGACAAAGCTTTCGATGTCGTCGCTTGAAACCGTACTCAATTTACGGTTGAGATCCCAGAACTCTAGATAAGGATAGAGTGGATAATTCTTCAGGCCACGTGCCAGTTTCTCATACTGGGTTTGTTGCCCTTGTTTGATAGCGTTGCGGGCGGCAATGAAGTCGGCACGTTGTTGCAGCAGTTGTGGTGGCGTGGTTTGGCTTGATAAGGTGAGAGCGGTTGTTGTGCTGGCAGCGGCCGTTGCCAGCAGCATTAGATAAGTGAGTATTGGCAAACCTATGGAAAACAGCGTTCTCATACTGAGACTATTCGGCCGGTCTGGTGATTTTGTTGATCATAGACGTACATCAAGTGCAAATATTAACCACAGTCAATCCCTGACGATATGAGTCTTACAGATAATAGCAGGCAATCAGCACAAACAAAGAATTCTTTGTGTTTGGCCGTCAGTGCCTGTCTGCTGGGACAAAAAGTGCGTTATGACGGTGCACACAAACAGCATGCCTTTGTTTGTGCCTTACAACTCAAAGGTGTTGATTTGATGCCTATATGTCCCGAAGTGGAAATCGGCTTGGGTGTACCGCGCCCGGCAATTCATATCGTTGAACGAAGCAAGCAATTGATGGCGCTGGGCGTGGACGATCAGTCACTGGATGTGACACAGAAACTAAATCACTATGGCCGTGCGATGGCAAAGCAGCTGGACGGTATCGATGGCTATATCTTCAAAGCCCGCTCACCCAGTTGTGGTGTGGGCAGTAGCCCGCAGAAAAGGGCGGACGGTCGCACCAAAAAAGGCTCGGGGCTGTTTGCCGCGCAAATTATGCAAACCTTGCCGCTGTTGCCGGTCGTGGAGGAAACCGGATTAGAAGACAGGACACGACAGATCAATTTTATTCAACAAGTAGAGGCGCATCGTTTCTGGCGTGAATTTATCGCTCTGCAACCCGGCGTGAAACAATTGCGCGAGTTTCATCAAAATAGTTACCTGAATTTGATGGCCCACGGTGTCGAGGGTTTGCGTGACATTAATCACTGGCTTGACGCCTTGCCGCAGAACGGCAAGCTCAACAAAACTCAGCGCCAGGTGTATGCAAAGCTTTACATGTGCCAGGTTAAGCGGCTGGCGACACACAGGCGCCATGAGATCGTATTACGTCATCTTTGTGTGCGGTTACGTAGTTACTTAGATAAAACTCAACGGCAAGTCTTGGCGAATATGCTGAATGATTACTCAGCACGGCAATTGAGTATCAAAAAAGCTATTGATGAGTTGCGGCTTATCGCGCGGGGCTCTTCGCTAGCATGGTTGGCACAGCAGACCTATCTGCAAATAAATCTTTCGCTGGAAATGGAAAAATAAAACCCCATCGCAAAACGGCCGAAGGGGTATTGAGTGTCGGCTGTTTTGTTTAGATCAAGTCACCATTGACAAGAAAGTGTACCCAAATACTCGCGGCATAGCCCAGCGCAATGGCCCAACTCCACTTCAGATGAGCAAAAAAGGTATACATGCCGCGCGTCTGACCCATCAGTGCTACCCCGGCAGCTGAACCGATAGAGAGCAGTGAACCACCCACGCCTGCAGTCAGCGTCACCAGCAGCCACTGGCCATGAGACATTTCCGGTTGCATAGTGAGCACAGCAAACATCACTGGGATATTGTCGACGATAGCCGAGAGAATACCCACCAGGATATTGGCCCAGGTGGGGCCGAGACCGACATACATGCTCTCTGACAGCATGCCCAGGTAGCCGATGGTGCCCAGGCCGCCGACGCAGAGAATGACACCGTAGAAAAACATCAGGGTATCCCACTCCACCCGTTTAATGCTGACGAATATATCAAATGGTTTTTGGCGTGGTTTGAAGTGTTTTTGAAATGTGGCATTGTTGGTGTCGATTTCCAGCGCGCCGACCTCAGGCCCGGAGATGGTCGCCAATGCATCTTTGTCCAGCATCCTGAGACGGTAGCCATAGAGCTTGAGCAGACCCATTCCGGTCATCATGCCCAGCACCGGTGGCAGATGCAGAAAGTTGTGACTGCTGACGGCCATTGCGATGGTGACAAGAAAAAGTCCCAGCACAACAAAACCACCCTGTTTAATTTTCACCTCTTCTTTTTCCGCCTGCGGTGCGGTCTTAGGCACGGCAAAAGACATGATGATGGCCGGGATCAGCCAGTTGACGATGGAAGGAATCACCAGGGCGAAAAATTCTTCGAACTGGACGATGCCTTTCTGCCACACCATCAACGTGGTGATGTCGCCGAAGAGGCTAAAGGCACCGCTGGCATTCGCAGCCACCACGATATTAATGCAAGCCACACTGATAAAGGCGATGTTGCCGGCGCCGACAGCAATCGCCACGGCCGCCATCAGCAGGGCGGTGGTGAGGTTGTCAGCAATGGGTGAAATGACAAAGGCCAGCAGGCCGGTGAGCCAGAAAATAGTGCGCAGAGAAAAGCCGGAGGAGACCAGCCAGGCGCGCAACGCGGCAAACATGTTACGCTCGTCCAGCGTATTGATATAGGTCATAGCGGCGAGCAGGAATAGCATCAGTTCGCCGAACTCGAGTATGTTATGACGCACGGCGGCCGCGGCGGTTACCTGGTCACCGTGGCTGGCATAGGCGATACCCACCAAGGCCCAAATGATGCCCGCAGCGACAATTACCGGCTTTGATTTGCGCAGGTGCAGAAATTCTTCACCGATGACCAGGGCATAAGCGATGACAAACACAGTCAGTGCAATCATGCCGTAGGTGGTCGCCGTTAAGTCCAGTATTTCACCCGGCGCACCACTGGCCCAGCTGGTCATGGGCAGGCAAGATAAAAGGTTAAAACGCTTCCGCGAAGAGCATTTTTTCGGCGATGAATGTCAGTGGAGCAGAACACCGAAGCTGGTAGGGGGCGTTACCGATTGTGCAGGATTATTAATTAAAAACTACGTGGTGATTGTCGGCTTGTCTATGTGGTTGGGCTGCTGGGCAGGGTAAAGCTGTCGGCGCTGTAACCCCTCTCGGGTTAATGCCCCAAATTCCCTAACAATAGAAATGCCGTCAGGATGACTGAAATCCAGAATACCATGCTGCCTGTTGGCCAGCTTTCCGAAAGATAATATTTTGCGATTGGATATTTGTTGAAACCGGTTCTTATCGCCTCTGTTCGTGTTGCTAGCCCTGTCATCGAAGCGGACTTTGCTGCACGCAATACGGAAAGGCCTTTGAGCGCGCCACCGGGTAGTAGCTTGCGATAGAACCACTCCATATCCAGATTGACCGACCGCAGCTCGGGTGGATACATGCCTTTTTTGTTTAACCAAACAAAAGCCAATGCAGAGAAAAAGAGCAATTGTAACTGGGTTAGCACATGCGTGAGGTCATAAGGCCAGTAATCCATTTCCCATGGCAATAGGGCGTAAAGATACTGAGGCTGCATACCAATAAACAGGCAGAGTGATGCCGCTATACTCATCGCAATCAACATGTTTCTGGGCGCTTCTTCAGTACGAATGCCCGAGTCGTGGGCAAAGAAGGCGAAGTAGGGGATTTTGATGCCCGCATGGTGGAATACACCGGCTGACGCGAACAGCATCAGCAGCCAGAAATAGCCATAGTCTTCTGCCATCAACGCCGTCATGATCATCGACTTGCTGACAAAACCACTGAACAGAGGGAAGGCAGAGATAGAGAGCGCGCCGACGATACAGAGCACCGTGGTTTTTGGCATCGATTTATAAAGACCACCTAAATCAGAGCCGTTGATATTGCCAACGCGATAAAGCACCGCACCCATCGTCATAAAGAGTAGCCCTTTAAAGATGACATCACTGAACGCATGGGCAACGGCGCCATTCAGGGCCAAGGCTGTGCCGATACCAATGCCGGTGACCATGAAGCCAACTTGGTTGATCAAGCTGTAGGCGAGCACCTTGCGCAGGTCGTTCTCGATGACGGCGTAGAAGATCGGGAAGCAAGCCATGGTGACGCCGATATAAACCAGCAGTTCTTCACCGGCAAACCCTCGCGCCAAGGCATAAACCGCGACCTTGGTGGTGAATGCTGAGAGGAAAACAGTGCCTGTGACCGTCGCCTCAGGATAACCATCAGTAAGCCAGCTGTGCAGAAATGGAAAGGCGCTTTTGATTCCGAAGGCAATGAAAATCAACCAGCCGGCGATGCCTATATCCAGCCCGATATGCTCAAATGCTAGCGAGCCGGTGTTATGGAAATAGACCAGTGCGCCGGCTAATAATAAAACGCCGGACAGTACCTGAAAGACCAGGTAGCGCATGCCGGCCTTCAGCGCGCGATCGGTGCCGCGCGCCCAGATGAGGAACACGGAACTGATCGCCAATAGCTCCCAAAATATAAATAGCGTGATCAGGTCGCCAGAAAACACCGCCCCCAGTGCGCTGCCAGCGTATATGACTCCGGCGATATGTTGTTTTGTGTCGTTCACATGGAGCGAAAAAATCGCCGCGATGAGACTCGCGATACAAAATAGGTAACCGAATAGTAAGCTGAGGGTGTCAGCGCGCATTACGATCAATTCATACTCGATGACAGAAAGTGTCGCGTGTGCGCCCGGTTCTATGCCGAACCAGAGGTATAGCCCCGTCACCACAGGTGTTGCCAATAGCAACGCTTGCTGTGCCAAACCACGCGTCATGGCCACGAGCAGTGCTGCGATGAAATAGAGCAGAAATGGCGGGAACTCAATCATCGTAATAATCTTCCTTGCGCATCACAACGTGGCGCATCTTTTTGGCGATAACAACAAGTACAACGCAAGCGATAAATCCGTACAGGGCATAGAAGGCCGGGATCTTTTCCCAATCGAAGCCGATATGGCGGTGAACCACAAAGTCGATCACAACAAGCAAAATGCAGATGGCATAGAGCCCCTTGAGTACGCGGTTAATGTTCTCTGGCTTGTCAAAGAAATAGGTTTTCTCTTGATTGTCTGACATGCTCAGTTGCCTCCGACAGCTAAATTCGCCAATCGATAAAAGGGATCGGGATAAAAGAAGAGGATAACGCAGGCGCTTGAGGTGATAATCATGGCCAGCAACATCGACTTCGGTGCCTCCGCGATTTCTGTATAGTGTTTTCCTCTCTCCGGCTTGCTAAAGAAAGCGCGAATAGGAATGGGGAGCAGATAAAGAATATTGAGCAACGAACTGATCATCAGCACCGAAAGCAGCAGCAGTTGTCCGGTTTCTGCTGCGCCCAAACCAAGAAACCATTTGCTCCACATGCCTCCGAAGGGCGGTAAGCCAATAATGCTTAACGTGCCGATAAAAAAGGCTGCAAAGGTGATGGGCATTGCGCGCCCCAATCCATTCAGTTCACTGACCCGTTTTTTATGGCTGGCCACAAAGATGGCGCCTGCGGCAAAGAAGAGCGTGATCTTGGCAAAGGCATGCATGGCAATGTGCATGGAGGCGCCAATCAACCCGGCTTTGCTAGCCAGCATGGCACCCAAGGCGATGTAGCTCAGTTGGCTCACGGTGGAGTAAGCCAGTCGTGCCTTCAGGTTGTCTTTGGTCATCGCAACCATCGAAGCAATCAAGATCGTGGCCGCTGCAACCCAGATCAGGGCGCCGGTTACATCGTTGGAGAGGATAAACTCACTTCCAAATATGTAAATGGTGACTTTCAGCAACGTAAATACGCCAGCCTTAACAACGGCAACCGCATGTAACAAGGCGCTGACGGGCGTCGGTGCCACCATCGCTGAAGGCAGCCAACGGTGGAAGGGCATGACTGCGGCTTTACCGATACCAAACAAGAAGAGTGCGTAGAGCAGGCCCGCCCATGCAGGGTCGATATGACCTGCC
>CALZIQ010000082.1:0-5308 GCA_945787735.1 uncultured Chromatiaceae bacterium
CTGGTCAGAGGTAACAGACTGGCAGGCGAGATGGGCTCACCATAGGCATCAAAGGCAATAGTCCAGTACACCGTGGCACTGCCCTGATATTGAAAGTTGGCACTATAGCTGGCACCACGAGTAAAGCTGATGGCATCGAGATTGCGCGCATAAAGCTGCTTGTCGACCGGATGATACACATCAAACACTTCGGTAGGTGGAACGGTGGCGGTATCGAGACGAAAGACTTGCAGCAGCTTGGTGTCGGTCTGAAGACGCACACCATACGGCGAACGCTTGTTGATGGCCTGACTGCGGGCATAGCGCAGGGCATTCTTTAAATCCGTAGTGGCGATTTCGAGTTTTTGTTGATTGTTAGATGAAAAAATGGGAACCACCGCCGTAGCGAAGATTCCCAAGATTAAGATGGTGGTGAGCAGCTCGACAAGGGTAAATCCTTGTGGTTTGTTTACCCTCATCGACTGCATCAGGCACAGGCCACGTTTAACTAGTGGTCGAGGTAACCAGTGTGGTCAGCGATGAACTTGCCGCTAGTAACATCGAACTTCCAGCCCAAACCGGGGGCAGCCGCCCCTGTCATGATCAGATCGCCCAAAGTTTCAATCGCCAAGGCATTGGAAGTTCCGATTGGGTTGTCAGGCAATGCATTCTTCTTCAGGTAAGGACCATATTTGAACTCAGCACTTGGATTGGGAGCACTGCAGGCCTCGCCCGCTGCATTCGTATACATGCTGAGCTGAGACATGAAAGCTTGGGCACGTAATGCTGGGGTGGTAATGTCACCGTCGCCGACAGTACCAGCACAGGTGACTGAGCCAGTAGCTTTAGCATCGCCAGGATAGTGGCCATGTTGTTGATAATAGAGATCAATAGCTGAGCGCATATTCGCCAGCGTGGTATCGAGCGAAGCCACTTTGGCATCATCCGTTGACGATGCAAACTGAGGCACAACAATGGCAGCAAGTATTGCCAGGATAATCACAACAATAAGAAGCTCTACAAGGGTAAAACCCTTTTGCAATACCGTCAGTCGTTGTTTCTTGGGGCTCATGTCTTAATACTCCGTGTTAATTGAATAACTGTGTCACATTAATTAACGACCGCGCACATAAAACATTTACTAATTTTTTATCTTTAATACATTTCTATCTCTCAATGCCAATGTCTTTTAGTGCAATGATTCATATGCCTATTTCCCGTTTCTTATTACGTTTTTTTGATTTTCTAATAGTAATTTATTTGACAGTTATTTACATTTGACACAGAACAGGTAAAACACAAAATATAAAAAGCCACCCATTGCTGTTTGGAACACAATTTTCGAATCTGTTTTTCGTATTTATAACAACAGCTTATTCCCACTTGTCTAAGCCTTAACCAATCATGGTCAAAAGCAAAATATAGAAATTAACGCTATTTAGATGCTTTCTGTAGGTTTACTCAAGTTTGTTTAAAACAATCCCGATACCGTAGTACTCAGCTAAATTATGCAAGGTGTGATGCACTAAACATGGATATCGGAAGCAAGCTGTCTCGTCCATGGAGAGACGAAAAACTCGGTCTGACAATGATCGTTGCGTCATTGTTGGTAATTGTGTTTATCGTAATTTCACTGTTCATGTACCAATGGGAAAGCGAGAAGAATAAAATCCGTACCCAGGGTGTTTCAATCACCCGCATCCTTTCAAAGATGCCCATCGACTACATGATGGAATCCGGCAATATCGAACGCGTCATGGAGATCATTCGACTCAGTCAGAAAGAATCTGATTTTGCCTATGCAGTGGTCATCAACGAAACAGGCCAGATCCTCGCCCAAGATGCCGCTGCCGATGTAATTGTCCCAAAAATAGTAAGTGCCACTCAGCATGGCGAGCGCCATGTAACACTTGGTAACAGTGGGCAAGACATAATCGAATATTTTGCCCCACTTTCAGCAACCAAGAACGGGATAACCTCTATTCATCTAGCTTATTTTGCGCCCAGTCTCGGTTTAAGCATGGAGCAGATCCCTTTCATTGCGACCTTATGCTTACCAATATTTCTGCTAACTCCACTGTTCTACTTTATGGTGCGTAAAGAAATAAAACCATTAGCACAGGTCAATAAAGAAATAGAAAACTATCTGACAAGTGGCCACCTGAATCGTATCGAGCTGAATGCCAGCGGAGAACTGAGTGATTTCATGCACAAACTTGATAGATTGTTTGACCACACCACGGGAAAAATCAACACCCTGGAATCTCAACTTAAACAGCACAGCACGTCTGGAAAATTACTTTCATACCAAAGAAGCCGAATCGAAAGTGTATTACAAGCGATACCTGACGGCTTGTTGGTACTAGACCAAGCTGGAAAGATTACCTACGCCAACAGCAAGGCAACAGCGTTGCTTGGGTCGAACGCAGACACCATAAAAACCAAAGAGCCAAAAGCATGGTGTAACAATCAGGAGGTCATCACCTTCTTATCACAATGCATGGGGCATTCAGGCGCGGCGTTTACCGCATCCAGTGTTACCTACACCCCTAAACATGATGACGATAAAAAGATCAGACTGACAGCCTACCCGCTTTTTTCACGTAAAGAAGATAACAGTATCAATGGCACCCTTGTGTCACTGCGTGATGTAACTCATGAACATCTAGAACGGCAGAGTCGCAGTGATTTTATTGGGCATGTTTCACATGAGCTCAAGAGCCCTCTATCAGTAATGCGACTCTATATAGAAAGTTTGCAAGGTGAAGACGGAAAAGATGAAGAGTTTCGAGTAACTGCGTTCAATATCATGTCAGATGAAGTTGAGCGCATGACAATGTTGATAAATAACCTTCTGAGCATCACCCAAATGGAAATGGGCGCAATGAATATTGATCGAAAGCGCACACGACTACATGACCTATTAAAAGATTCACTCAGGAGTGTTTCCAGAAGCGGGAAAGAGAAACATATCCAATTCAAGCTTGATGTTCCTGAGAATCTAAGCGCTGTCTCGATTGACAAAGATCTAATGAGGGTTGCAGTAAACAATCTTCTCACCAATGCCATTAAATATAATCGTGATAATGGTGAGGTTGTTTTGAGCGCGACAGAAGATGACGAAGTAGTCCGCATCAGTGTTAGCGACACCGGCATAGGCGTTGCTCCACAAGACCAAGACAGGGTTTTCGATAAGTTTTTCCGCTCTGATAGTGAAGAGTCTCAAAAACGCAGTGGACAGGGGCTTGGGCTTGCCCTTGCCAGAGACATCATTCAACTGCATAACGGCATACTTATGCTCGAGAGTGTAGTTGATGAAGGTAGCAAATTTATCATTGAAATCAACAAGTCTAATGTCATGTTGGAAAAGGCGAGCTAACGGTGAAACGCATTCTTATAGTCGATGATGAGGCTCATATCATACGCATTTTGAAGATGTCACTGGAGCGTGCAGGCTACGAGGTTGAATCAGCCCCTAATGGTGAGAAAGGCTTTGGAATTTTGTCTGAATCACCACCCGATGTACTTATTTCAGATATCCAAATGCCACGCATGACGGGGGAAGAAATGTGCAAAAAGATTCATAGCGAAATTCATGATCGTGAGTATCCTATTTTCATTATGACATCTCGCACTGAAATTTCACACCGAAAATGGGCCGCCGAGATACCCAATCTAAGATTCATGGAGAAGCCCGTGAGTGCCAGAGAACTTGTCTCTGCAATCAACAGCTATTTTGAATCACTCGGCACGGATGCATAAGGTGGCTTTGTGAACACGCTGACTAAATCATTGAACTACGAGCACTATCAAGAATTAATCTCAGGTTACTTCAACCACCCAATCACAACTGTAGCCTACAACGAATTGGGTAGCGTGATCTGGCATACAGATGGCAGCGTATTACATAACAGATACACCAATCCAGTCGAAATTATCTCAGGCGCAAAAATAATATTTAGTGACAAGACAGTCAAGTGGTTCGAGCTAAAAGACAATGTCAATTGCTATTTAGTCGAACCGCATGACATTCATGAAGACTTGATTGTTACTATTGCAGTATTCTTTAAAAAAACCGATGACATAGATGAAAACTCACTTTTATCACGGGTCGTGCCATCGATCTCTGCAGTCAGAACACTCATTGAAGGCGAATACAACCTAAACAATGAACTCAATCAGATGGCGAATGAGCTGAGCGATCGTTATGACGAACTCAATATGGTCTACGCCACAGATGACGACATCCAGAACCGCGCCGAAGCCGACAGCGCTCTTGACGATCTGGTAAAGAATTGCTGTGAGTATATGGGTGTTCCTCTATCAGTACTTATAGTCCCTCAATGCAATGTCAAAATACATCACCTTAAAGAAAGTTCCAATATCGAGAAATTGGATGATGTATTCGCATATATAGGAAACCACCTGACCCAAAAAAGCAACGACTCAAATAACCCAGTAATACTCAATAATTCTGACGACTACAGTATAGAAGCACTGCCAAAAAAGATCGAAGGCAAGTTTATTTCCATTCCTATTCTGACTAAAGGTGGCGCGGCACGCGGCATACTCGCCTGTTTCAAGCCAGAAACAGAAGAGAAATACGACTTTAGCAACAGTGATAAGAACCTACTCATGACTATGGTGCGCAAGGTCACTAAGATACTCAATGCAAGCTTTGACTCCCTTACAGGACTGATGAGCAGACAGGCATTTGAGTTTGCTACCGAATCTGCAGTTTTGTTCAGCAAGCAGGTAAATACTGTTTCGTCAATTCTCTATATCAACATAGACAAGACACAGATCATCAATGACACCGCTAGCCATCATGCTGGCGACTGCATTATTAAACAAGTGGCCGGCATTATAAAATTTTGCCTAAAAGATGTGGAGATGATCGCGCGCATCAGCGGCGATATTTTTGGAGTCTTGATAGAAAATTCCAGCAAAGAAGAAGCTGAAAAACTCGCAGAAAAGATTCGTCACGAAGTCAGTAATAAGCGTCTTTCATGGAAGCGAGACCAGTTCGACGTGACTGTCAGCATCGGCGTATGCGAGGTCAACGAACAAACTGTAAGTGCAACCAGCTGCATAACTGCTGCTGAAGTCGCTTGCGACACCGCGAAAGAGGCAGGGCGAAATACGGTAGTGGTGTATAACGATAACAATACCCAGGTACTAGAGCGTAAAGGCGCCATGCATTGGGTCAACCGCATACAAAGTGCATTACGCGAAAAAAGATTAACCTTGTTTGCCCAGCCTATTCAAGTCTTGAATGGAGAGCCTGAGGCATTTCATTTCGAAATCCTGCTGCGAATGCGTGACAATG
>CALZIQ010000082.1:5318-13010 GCA_945787735.1 uncultured Chromatiaceae bacterium
CGTTCATGCATGCGGCTGAACTCTACCACATGATGCCTGAACTGGATGAGTATGTAATCAAGACCGCAATTTCAACCTTGGAGGAGTACTGGGATAGCTTGCCAAACAAAATTGGCAGCATAGCGATCAACCTCTCCGGTCAATCCATCAAGAAGAATGGATTTCTTGATTTCATTCTAAGCGTGACTCAGAAGTCAATTATTCCTGCCGAGGTATTTTGCTTTGAAATCACCGAGACAACAGCACTCGGCAGCTTGAATGAGGCAAAGACATTTATTCAAAGTATTAAAAAAACTGGCTGCAAATTTTCTCTTGATGATTTTGGCACTGGCCTAAGTTCATTCAGTTATCTCAAACTTCTACCGGTCGATTATCTCAAAATCGATGGAAGCTTCGTAAAAGACATTATTGAAGACCCTGTCGCAGACGAAATGGTCAGGGCTATCCACAAAGTCGGTAATGTTATGCAGCTCCAGACCATCGCAGAATTTGTCGAAGATGCGGATATCTTGGAGCACCTAAGGACGATTGGCATCAATTATGGACAAGGGTATCACATCGGCAAACCGATTCCATTTAGCGAACGTCTTGAGATATTGGCTAGCAAAAGCCATGGCTATCAGTCTTCTCAAAAGACCAAACAAAGTTAATAAACATTTTTAGGCAAGGACATTTGACTTAGCATGGATGAAAGTCGAGCACAGGATGACGCTCCCGCCAGCGAGATAATTTCAACGCGCATCGGCGTGATGACCTATCTGGCACCTAAGACCTCACTCGCCTCTACCAATGCAATAAGTGATCTTCGAGAAGCTGTCTCAGCCTGTATTTCGAAACGTGAAGCACAGATTGTTATTAATCTGTCATCAGTTGAGTATATCAACAGTGAAGGGCTTGAGGTGCTGCTCGACATGCACAACCAACTGGTACGCCTGGGTGGTTGGCTTAAGGTCGCTCAGGTCAATAATCTCGTGAGAGATATTTTTTATATCACTGCCATCGATGAAATCATATCCATCATTGATATGGCTATGGATGGCAATAAAATTTTCACCAGGCCTGACCGTGTTAAGGGGCGTAAGCTAGGTGACATCCTCGTCGAGAAGGCACTTATTTCACAGAAAAAACTCGATGAAATTATTTCGCTGCAAGTAAAGTCTGGCAAGCGACTGGGACGCATTCTAGTACAGAAAGGAATCGTCTCTGAACGCGACATGATGGTCGCATTGGCAGAACAGCTCGCCATGCCTTTTGTCAATTTACGTGCCGGCCTCTATGATCCTGAAGTCGTTGAAACACTAGACAAAGAGACCGCAACACGTCTCAGCGCATTGCCTATTTTTCGAATTAAGGACAAAATTCTGGTTGCCACCTCAGATCCACAGGCGCTTCATAATCTGAATGAAATTGAGGAACGCACTGGTTTTCGTGTGTCGCCGGTATTGGCGCTAGAAGAAAACATCATCAAGTCTCTCAACGAGGTTAATTCGGGCAACGACCTGACCTCTAACCTAATATTCGATGTCGAAGATGACTTTGAGGTCGTCGATACTAACGTTACCACGGATCAAATTTCTATTGATGAATTGGCTGCCGGTAGCCCGGTAATCAATATGGTAAATTCGTTAATACAGCGTGCAATACATGACAAGGCCAGTGATATACATATCGAACCCAGTCGCAACAAGTCTCGCATTCGTTTCCGTATCGATGGTCTTTTATATGAAGCGATGACAGTAAAACCTGAGCTTCATCCAGCTGTTATTTCTCGCCTTAAAGTGATGGCAAATCTGGATATCTCAGAACGGCGCTTGCCGCAAGACGGGCGCATTCAAGTCTATACCCAGGGCCGTGAAGTTGATCTACGTTTTAGTTCTCTGCCCGGCCTGCACGGCGAAAAGGTAGTACTGCGCGTGCTGGACAAAAACCAATCTATTCTCGATGTCAATAAACTCGGCATGAGCACTTCCAACATGGACCTTTACTTGAAAATGCTCAAGCGCACACATGGCTTGATTCTTGTGACAGGCCCAACGGGAAGCGGCAAAACAACCAGCCTCTATGCTGCGCTAAGTTATCTCAACAGTATTGAAAAGAACATCGTCACTATCGAAGATCCTGTTGAATATCAGATGGACATCATCAACCAGAACGAGGTCAGGGCAGGCATAGGTCTTAGTTTTGCCAAGATTCTTAAACATGTGCTGCGTCAGGACCCGGACATTGTCATGGTAGGTGAGATCCGCGAACAAGAGACCGCCGAAATTGCTGTTCAAGCGGCCCTGACAGGCCACTTAGTCTTATCCACTTTGCATACCAATGACAGTGTTGGCGCTGTAACGCGTATGATCGATATGGGCATCGAACCGTATCTGCTCTCATCGGCACTGGTCGGGGTGCTGGCACAACGCCTGATCCGCACCATTTGTCCTGCATGTAGAACAAATTTTCTCGCCCCGCCCGAAATGGTGGAGCGTTACGGTTGGGAGAAAGATCAAAAAATACGCCTCGCTCGTGGCCGTGGCTGCCCCGAATGCTATGACTCTGGATACAAAGGCCGGGCTAGTATTCATGAAATGCTCGAGGTAGACAGTGACTTGCAGAAACTGATCATGGCCAACCCAAGTCGTGATGTTCTCTCAGACTACATCACCCGTCGAGGCATTAAGACACTCTACGATGACGGCATGGTTCATGTACATGACGGTGATACTACCATCGAAGAAATTTCTCGCGTTATCAATTGTTGATCGGAATTTAAGATGGCAATCGAACTAAGTAATAAACCCGCTGCTAAGAACACCCGCGAAAAAAACCAAGGCCTGCGTTTCACCATAGGCAAAGCTAAGGTTACAAATAAGGATCGAATCTTTTTTACCGAGCAGCTTGCACTGCTGCTGGAGACAGGCAACAGCCTGCACGCCTCGCTGGAGGCACTCTCACATCATGCCGAGAATCCAGCCATGAAGAGCATGATAACGGGCATGATGACCGATATCAGTGAAGGCAACAGTTTTTCTCATGCCTTATCAAAATATCCTGAGGTCTTTTCTTCAACCTTTGTCAATCTGGTATCAGCGGGCGAAAAAGGTGGATTCATGGAAGTCGTCATGGAGCAGCTCATGGAGATGGAAGCAAGGCGTGAAAATCTTAAAGCCACCATCACGTCGGCGCTTTCCTATCCCGCCTTTCTGGTATTTTTTTCTATTGCTGTCATTGTTTTTGTGCTGGTGGTCGTATTTCCGAAATTCAGTGATATGTTCACCGCTATTCATGACAATCTTCCGGTGACAACCAGGCTATTAATGGCTTTCAGTGACATTCTGATCAATCACTGGCCGTTTGTTATTCTTGCTGTCGTCTCCGTCGCAGTAGGATCCTGGTACTGGTCAACTCGCGGACCAGGCAAGGCCATACTTGATGGGCTTAAACTGAAACTTCCGATCGCAAAGGGCATCTTCATTGGCATTTATTTTTCACAGACCTTTCGCATTCTTGGTATGTCATTAGGAAATGGTGTCAATATAGTCTCAGCCCTAAGCTCATGCAAAGAAGTTGTCCCTAATCGCCATTTCAGAGGTCTACTCGATAGCGTACAAACCTGCGTTACCGAAGGCGCAGGCATAGCAGCAGGATTTAGAGACTCAGACATCGTGCCGCCGTTGGTCAAACAAATGGTCGCCACTGGCGAGGAAACAGGAAATCTGCCTAAAGTTATGTCGCGTATCGCTCAACACTACGAGCGTGAATTGGAGCGTCAACTTGATTCCTTCTCTAAGATGGCTGAACCTATCATGTTGCTAGTCATGGGGCTTGTGGTTGGTATTATCGTCAGCTCACTGATCTTACCTATATTCCAACTTTCGCGAACCGCAGGCTAAATTGGCATCATAAGCTATACTTGCAAATAGGCAACCGTAAGGTTTTTGACCGAGTAGCGACTACTTATTTCGTTTATAACGGCAACGGGATCATGACGTGCGCATTCTGGTATTCATCAAGCTGCTATTCTATTTCTCCCTGGCAAATACCGCCGAGATCCACCTACCTCTGAACAATAGCGAGAACCTAAAAAACTGGCAAGAAAAGTCCTTCGCCGGCAATACGCAATATCAACTGATGCGTGAGAACGAACACACCGTGCTCAAGGCAACTACCAATGCTAGCGCTTCCGGCCTGTTTCGAGAGATTGTCATCGACCTTAACAAAACGCCTTACCTCAATTGGTCATGGAAAGTCGACAATATCTATCAAGGCAACGATGAACATAGCAAGGATGGTGACGATTATCCGGCACGCATTTATGTGGTCGTGTCTGGTGGGGTTTTTTTCTGGAAGACCCGCGCGGTGAATTACGTCTGGTCCAGTAACCAGGCCATTGGCACACACTGGAAAAATGCTTACACCGGCAATGCCAGAATGATCGCCCTGCGCTCGGGTGAAAGCGAAACCGGCCAATGGCTGACGGAAAAACGTAACATCCGTGAAGATCTGAAACAGCTGTTTGGTGAAGCATTTGATGAGATCAATGCCATTGCCATCATGAGTGACAGTGACAATTCAGGACAACGTGCAACAGCTTGGTACGGGAATATATATTTCAGTTCGGAATAATTCAAACACCCTTGTCAGCTTTGATTATATTCATTCATCAGCAAGAATCGCCTGCAACGGTGCCATGCTAATCTCAGCCCGAAACAATACCGCACCACCTTGCAGAATGCCAAAACAATGATGCAAATATTGCGAAACACCCGCGCCGCTCAAACCTTTGTCAGCGCTGATGTCACCCTCTGGGCTGACTAACAAATGCAATATGTCATTGCTCTTCAGACTTTTAGCCAACTCACGATCCAAGGAGATATTGTGGCCGGTATACACCATCGGCGCCTTTTCGAAATCATGCGCCAGCTTAAAGGCACGCTCGAGCAAGGCACAGGAGATGAGTGCAGCCGGGAACATCTCCGGAAACCGTACCCGATCCTCCAGTACATCGAACCAGGCCGCCTGATCAGCCAATGAGCCACAGAGAAAGTTCTTGGCGTTACCTGTAATCATAAACTTGCGTTTGCAAAACAGTTCCGTGCCAGGGATTGTGCTTCGGTCCGGCAGATGTGTCAGATCGGGAAGCGTGCTCATGTCAACATCCGCCAGAAACAACGGTGCCTGTGACTCCTTTTTATGCCCTATCAGCACAATGCCCTGTTGGTTCCTCAACACGACTCTATTGCTGAGCAGCGGCGACTCACCTGTTTTTAATTGAGATTTTTTAATCTCAACCTGAATCTCCTCATTCGGTTTCACCACACTGGCAAAACTGAACTGATAATTGCTATAACGCAAGCCGTGTTCATTGATCAAGTCAACTTCGTCATGGATCTCGCGATAGAGTCGCAGCTGTTCTTCTATAAGGCATTCCAGTTGAAAACCAAGCGCAATCGGGCCGCCAAAGGGGTTGCCACGAATGCGCTGCCAGCCATTCTGGTCGTGGAATAAATTAAAATCATCAGTAGCGTTGCGGGCGACATCGATATGTAACTGTGTAAACCTGAATGGCGCGTGATTTCTGCTATTTGTCATGGCAATGATTTGCTGCTTGCTAGTTGAAGTTTAAAACCGTCCCAGCAACAACTATAGCCTGCCTGGCGCATATCCGCCTACAGTTTCTCAGCAATCATGCAAACAGCATCTGGGCCCGGCATGGCACTCCAGCCCGCCGAGCCCTTTATGTCATCATCACCATGACTTATAAGGCAAAAACTTCCCATTGAGTGTGATCACTACCCTATCTCCGGCTGGATTTTTCTCCTTGTCGATGTCCATGGAAAAATCGATAGCACTCATAATGCCGTCGCCAAATTTTTCATGGATCAACGCCTTGATCGTGTCACCGTAGACATTAATCATTTCGTAAAATCGATACACCAAGGGATCTGTGGGAATCGTCTTGTCCCAGTGTTTGTGTGGGCAGGCCTGTAGCGCTACACTAATCTCATCAGGCAGATCAAGGCTCTCACATAAAGACTGGGCATATTGTTCCGGCATAGAATTCATACCCAGACAGGCGGAAGTGGTCCACACGGATGACATGCCCACGCTGGCGGCGATATCCTCCCAGCTCTTGCCCTTGGCGTCCTTTGCCGCCAGAATCATTGCAGTCATTTCAGTTTTGTTCATTGTATTTCTCCAATCAACAGTTGGTCGAGGTTTTAGCTAAAAGGGTTAACGTTGCCATAGATATTTGCGTTCTGATTCATCGATGAGCACATCATTAATGCTGGCGTAACGCTTCTGCATCAGTCCATTGGCGGCGAATTCCCAGTTTTCATTGCCATAAGAGCGATACCACTGCCCGTTGTCATCATGCCATTCATATTCAAAACGTACGGCAATACGATTCTCTAAAAATGCCCATAGAGATTTTTTCAGCTTATAGTCTAGTTCTTTGTTCCATTTGCGTTCGAGAAAAGCTTTGACTTCATCACGGCCATTTAGGAACTCATCCCGGTTGCGCCATTCCGTATCCATGCTATATGCCAGGCTGACACGCTCTGGGTCACGCATGTTCCAAGCATCTTCGGCAGCTTGCACCTTTTGAATAGCTGTTGACATATTAAAGGGTGGAAAAGGTGGTTTGGATTCCATAGGCACTAACTCCCCGTCTGAGCCAGGGGCTCATCTGTTTGCGAAGACTTTTCAGACTCGTTAGCGGGATCGACCGAGATTGTTTCAATTATTGCCTCATCTGCACTACCCGCCAACTCTTTTGATCGACTTACGAGAAAGTCAACCAAATGATTGCGAATCTTGTAATAACCGGGATCGTGAATAATGCTGTTACGATTGCGTGGCCGATCAATGGAAATTTTTACCGACTCGGCAATACGCGCATAAGGACCGTTGGTCATCAATAACACCCGGTCGGATAGCAGGATCGCCTCGTCCACATCGTGAGTAATCATAAACACGGTCTGCTTACTCTCGGACCAGATCTTGATCAACTCTTCCTGAATCACACCACGAGTCAGGGCATCCAGCGCACCAAAGGGTTCATCCATTAACAATAGTTGTGGTTGGGTGGCAAAGGCGCGAGCGATACTGACACGTTGGCGCATACCCCCGGATAACTCTGAGGGTTTGCGCTGGGCCGTATCTTTTAGACCTACCAGTTCCAGATACTTCATGCTGTGCTCGTGCACTTGGTCTTTATTCCACTCTGGCCAGCGAGCTTTGACACCAAAGGCAACATTTTTGACCGCCGATAACCAGGGCAGCAAGCTGTAATTTTGAAAGATCACACCACGATCCAGACTCGGGCCAGCGACTTCCTTACCGTTCATGATTACCAAGCCATCCGAGGCCTCATCTAAACCGGCGAGCACGTTTAAAATGGTAGATTTACCACAACCAGAGTGACCAATGACACAAACAAACTCGCCCTTTTCGATCTTGAAACTGGCATTTTCAAATACGGTCAGTCCTTCCCCATCATTGGCACCGGGATAACGTTTGGCCAAGCCTTCTATTTCTAAAAATGAATGCGACATAACTAACGCCCTTATTCTTTGTACTGCACGAAACGAGACACTGCTGAAAGCATCAGATCCAATGCCATGCCTACGATTCCGATCATGAGAATGGAAAAGATCACGCTGGCCAGATCCAGGTTATTCCATTCATTCCAAACGTAAT
>CALZIQ010000083.1 GCA_945787735.1 uncultured Chromatiaceae bacterium
ATTGTGGCCGATGGAGGTCTTAAGATTGTCCGTGCCACCCATGCTCAGGTTATGGCAGGAGTTACACGAGATAAAACCTGATTTGGACAGGCGCGGATCAAAGTAGAGTTTTTTCCCCAGCTCAACCTGGGCCAGGTTGATCTCTTTTACCGGCGATAAGGGTTGGATTGGTTCGCTGGACCAGGCAGTGGATGTTCCGCCAACCATGGCCAAGATCAAAGCTACGCGTAAATGCTTTTTCATAGATATTTTCCTTTTTTTGTACACAGTCCAGGGGTTAGAATCAGTCTAAATCTGAGGCGCGAAAGTTATCATATTCACAAATGTGTGTCGAATTCCTTCCCTGTCACAGCAATTTAGCAATATCGCTTATCAGGACTTGCCAGCTAACCCTTAACCTTTAGCCTAGCTTACGGAAAATTAAAATCATAGGGTGTCTCTGCATGTTTATTGTCTGCTGATCATCGCTGTGATTTCGTGAAACTCATGAAAGGAAAAGAACTCATCTGTCTGCCGTTTCGGTTGCTTGCTGTCTGGGTGACAGGCTGCCAGCAGATGTTTAATGCCAAACTGTTGCGCTGAGCGTAGGGCATGTAGGTTGTCGTCTACCAGTAGGGTTTGCTGTGGCGTGTAGGGGCTGTGTTTTTGCAGTTCGGTCCAAAAGTTTGGATCTTCTTTTGGCAGGCCTAATTGGTGGGCTGAGATAATTTCATCCAGGTGATTGTCCAGTCGTGTGTGTTCCAGTTTTAGTGCCAGGCTGTCCTGGTGGGCGTTGGTGACCAGCATGCAGCGCTTGCCGTGCTGGCGTAGCTGGTGGAGAAACTCCAGTGCGCCAGGTTTGATGGCGATCAGATGGGCGACATCCTTTTTCAGTTCAGCAATATCCAGATCCAATTCCCGAGTCCAGAAATCCAGGCAATACCAGTTGAGTGTGCCTTCATGCTGTTTGAATATAGGTGCCAGTAGCCGTTTGGCGGTGGGGATGTCGAGACCGCGCGTGAAGGCATAGCGCTGAGGGACATATTCCTGCCAAAAATGGCTGTCAAAATGCAGATCCAGCAGGGTGCCGTCCATGTCGAGCAATACGGTATTGATGTTGTTCCAGTCGAGCATAGGGCTGTGTTCGTATGATTGAGGTGGGGTTATAATACTCGCAATGCGCAAGAAACCTGAAATAGTGGCCGCCGAGACGGTTGCCAGGACACGGCTGTTCCATGTTGAACAATTGGATCTGAAATTCTCCAATGGCGTCGAGGTTCAATACGAGCGGCTCAAGTCCAATTCGGGCGGGGCGGTGCTAGTGGTGCCGATGCTGGATAACGATACGGTGATGCTGATCCGTGAATATGCTGCCGGGGTACACCGCTATGAGTTGGGCCTGCCCAAGGGTCGGATTGAACCGGGCGAGGATTTGCTCGACGCCGCCAACCGTGAGCTGATGGAAGAGATCGGTTATGGTGCCAACCAGCTCGAACACTTGACTGCCTTTACCCTGGCGCCGGGCTATCTGGGACACCATACCCAGGTGGTGTTGGCCCAGGGGCTGTACTTACAATCCTGTGAAGGGGATGAACCGGAAGAGATCGAGGTGGTACCCTGGTCGTTGTCGAACCTGTCTGAACTGTTGATTCGCGATGACATGACCGAGGCCCGTAGTATTGCCGCGCTGTACATGGTACGCGATCTGCTGGGGAATAAAGCATGAGCCAGCACAGTAACAAGTACAGTGAATTGTTAGCACCGGTCAAGGCGATTGCACACCAGGCCGGTGATGCCATTATGCAGATCTATCAGGGCCATTATTGCGTCGAGCAGAAGAGTGATGACAGCCCAGTGACCGAGGCTGACTATGCTGCCCATGAAATTATCAGCACAGCCCTGGCTGAGTTGACCCCCGGCTGGCCGGTGTTGTCGGAAGAGGGGGAGGTGGTCGGTTTCGAAGAGCGGCGTCAGTGGCAGCGTTACTGGTTGGTAGATCCGCTCGACGGCACGCGTGAGTTTATAAAATGCAATGGTGAGTTCACTGTCAATATCGCCCTGATTGAAAACCAGCGCTCGGTGATGGGGGTGATTCAGGTGCCGGTGAATCGTGATTGTTATTCCGCGGTTGCAGGTGGTGGAGCCTTTTTTGAGGCTGGCGGGATGAATCTTGAGCCGATCCAGGCACGGCAGTGGGATGGTGGCAGTATCACCATTGCCGGTAGTCGTTCTCACCGGATGCCGGTGTTTTGTAACTTTCTGGAATTCTTTGACGATCATCGTGTGCTGTCATTGGGTAGCTCACTCAAGTCTTGTTATGTGGCCCAGGGCCGGGCTGATATCTATGCCCGTTTTGGGCCGACCTCAGAATGGGATACGGCAGCGGCGCAATGCATTCTCGAAGAAGCTGGCGGGCAATTGACTGATATGGATTTGCAGCCGCTACGTTATAACACCAAGGATTCTTTGCTCAATCCACCCTTTTTCAGCTTTGGTGATCCACGTCATGACTGGCGCGATTATGTGCCCGAGGTCTAGTCGGTTTTGTTTTCGTAGTGGTTGGTAATTTGAATAATGTGATTGTGACTGCCGTAGACGATAGTCGTGTGTCAGGGGCACAGGCTATCGCTGAACGATTAGTGTTGCCGTTTGCGGCTGAGCCGAATGAGTCCGGTCTGGTTTTACGCCTTGCTGCTGAGCGGCTTGAGCTGGTGCAGATAGGGCCTGATGCCCCAGGCCCGGTTTATGTCGATTTCATCGAGGGTGCCATGGGTCATCGGCGTCGCTTTGGTGGGGGGCGTGGTCAGCTGGTGGCCAAGGCGGTGGGCGTCAAAAAAGATAAAATCCCAACGGTCATTGATGCCACTGCCGGCTTGGGGCGTGATGCCTTTGTACTGGCGAAATTAGGTTGTCAGGTGCAGATGATAGAACGCTCACCGGTGGTGGCGGAGCTGTTGTCTGATGGCATGCGCCGGGCCGAAAAAGATGATGAGGTGCGCGAGATTGTCGCTCGCATGTCGTTGGTGGTGGCTGATGCCTGCCGCTATCTAGCTGAGCTGGGTGAGGCTGAGCGACCCGATGTGGTCTATGTCGATCCCATGCACCCGGAGCGGACCAAGGCCGCCATGGTTAAAAAAGAGATGCAGTTATTCCGTGCTCTGGTGGGTGCTGATGAGGATGATGCAACACTGTTGCAGGCGGCGTTGAACGCGGCCCGTAAGCGGGTGGTGGTGAAACGGCCGCGCAAGTCCGAGGCTATCCCCGGACCCAAGCCTAGCCTGGTCTATGAAGGTAAAAGCACCCGCTTTGATGTTTATCTGATTTCGGCTTGAGGTGGTCTGATTTATTTGTAGAAGTGTGATTACCGAGGGAAAAGGCCGGATTGAGCGTTCGTTTGATACCTTTCAGGACAGGCTCGTGCCGGAACTCCGGCTAAACGACATACAAGATATGGACGGAGCCAACCAGTACCTGCAGAATGTATTTATACCTTCGTTCTGGCGTGACCAAATTGAAGTCTTACCCCGGAATGTCGAGACTGAATTTACCCCGGCTCCGGAACACGTAAACCTAGACGATGTATGCATTGTTAAGGAATATCGAAAAATACGCAGTGATCACACCTTCAGCTACGGCAATAAATTTTACCTCATTGAGTCGCCTCTGAAACATTCTATCGCTAAGCAGAAAATTGAAATCCGTACCGGTCATGATAAAGGGTTCACGGCTTACTTTGCAGGACGACAGCTGGCGGTATCAGAGGTTATCGAACCGACCAAACCTTCAATGGTCGACTTGGATATCCAGAAAAAACTGGAGGTTCTGGAACTGGCAGAGAGGCTTCAGAACGTCAGTGAGGCTGCCCGCCTGAGCGGAGTCTCGCGCGACACAATCTATAGGCACAGAAAACTGATACAAGAGGGAGGTATAAACGCGTTAAGGAGGGCGGTACGCACTGATCATATTCATCAGAATAGAACCGATCAGGAGGTGGCTGATACCGTCATTGAGTTCTCTCTGGATAATCCGCATCTGGGACAGGTGCAAGTCTCCAACCATCTGAAAAAGCACTACCAAGTTGAACTCAGCGCAAGCGGCGTGAGAAATGTGTGGCTGAGGGAAAACATGCAAACCTGCGCATTGAGATTGCAGAGGAAAGCGTCAATGCCCGCTTCGATCTAACGACAATCCAGATCAATCCTTCACCGGAAACGCCCATAGCGGACCTTCAGATGGTTTGTGATAAAGTTCCGCTATGGGCCGGCATTCCCGCACGTTGGAAAATCATGTTTAACCAACGTCCACTTTATAGCCACATACCTTCAGGCCAAGATGTTCCGGTTACCGGCTATTCAGAACCTTCTTAGCGCTAGTTATCAGATTGCCGAATCGGAAAAAATAATCTTAGCCGGCAAACAGACTCATTGCTAATTTTTTGTCGTATTGATACGGTGCTACGACAAAGTCGCTCGGTAATTAGACCGTCAGTTTCCCTCGGTAATCACACCAGTACACTTTAAAGCCTAGGTTGAATGTTGTACTGTTTTTGTCCACTTAATCAGCCCATCTAATCAACAAATCAATTCTACATTTTGCCAACCTAGATATGTTCGCTTATGTTGAGCATGGCACTGTGGGCTGCTCCTTACGTTATAAAGTGTCCACTTTCGATACGCTGGGCCTCCATCAGTTCCAGTTCTCTAGAGCCGGAAACCACAACTTTTGGATCAGCTGCATATTCCAACGAACTATCAAGTCTCTCATATGGCACGGCGTTCAAAATCACTTTGATAGCGTTCAGCCTGGCGAGATGCTTGTCGTTTGAACGAATAACTGTCCAAGGACAATCGATAGTATGGGTACGTTTGAGCATCTCATATTTCACATGAGTAAATTCATCCCAGCGGTTCTGAGCCTGTAAGTCCACCTCACTCAACTTCCACTGCCGCAGTGGATCGGTTTTACGCCGATCAAAACGCCGTGCCTGCTCTTCCTTCGTGACGCTGAAATAGAGTTTAAGCAGAATGGTGCCATTACGCACCAGGTCTTTCTCAAATCCTCGCACGCCCTGCATAAAGGTTTCGTATTCATCCTCACTGCAAAAACCAAATACTTTCTCGACCATTGCGCGGTTGTACCAGCTGCGATCAAACAGTACCACTTCGCCACCACGAGGAAACTGCGATATATATTTCTGAAAATACCACTGGGTGCGTTGCTCTTCAGTCGGCTTGCCCAGCGCAACAATACGATAATGTTTTTCATTCATGTAACGGGTCACGCGACGAATGGTGCCACCCTTGCCAGCAGCATCACGACCCTCGAAGACAATAATCATGCGCCGATTGGAATCTTCAAGATATTGCTGCATGCGAATCAGTTCTGCCTGAAATGGCTTTAATGCCTCATCCTGATCATGCTTTTGTTGGGCTTTTGATTGCGAGGCCGCCAGCGAAGCGTTTTCTGTTTCCAATTTTTTGTAGCGACCAAGTAAATCATCCTGGGTGACTTTTTTACCATTGAGTTCAACCAGGGAAGTATTCTGCTCATCACTCATGATTCCATCTCCTGTGTTATTACAACAACGACGATGCTCTATCTATAAGTGTATCAACATGTCATGCAATTTTGTTATCCGTTATCAAACAAACGCCTCGATTCGAATACACGAGCCAGCAACATCGAGCCTTTTATCTTCAGACTCCGCTTGAGTAGGAAGTCGAAAAACAACGGGTTATAGCGCCGAATCTGAGATAAAACTTTAGCTTCGCTGTCGGGCAAATAACCAGCTTCAACAAACCACTGCAGATTAAATACCGGCATGACACCAGGCAAGGGATAGTCAGAACCATTAATCAAACGCGGGTGCCAGGCCTCGGTTTGATAAATCTGTTCAATCACCTCGAGCTTACGATTTACCTGCAGAATAGCGGAGACGTCGCCAAACAGATTTTGCTCGTAGCTGGACTCATCCATCAAACGAGCAAACAGCTCCAGGTTATGTATTTTGGCCTCGCTGTTGCGATCAAGATCATCGCTCTCACCGATCGAGGCACAATGGGCGATAACCACCTTCACCCCCTGTTCCAACGGACGGCGTAATAACAGAGGATTATTGAGTCGTTCCCCACCTTCGACATTTACCGCCATCTCTAAGCCTGCGTGCGTTAGCAATGGGATGCCATGTTTGATCAGAGTTGCATAAAAACGGTCACACTGAGGCGAGGATGGGTCGATGCCCATGGCGCCCGGCAGCCACTTCACTGCCCGCGCCCCACCTGCCACAGCCTGCTGCAGCGCTTCAACACAATCCTCACGATAGGGGTGAATCGATGCTATCCATTCAAAGCTGTCAGGGTAAAGCTGCGCCAATTTGGCAGCATAGCTATTGGGCACATGGAAAGGGCTATGCTGCGGTTGCTGTTGGCCATGCTCGTCATGATAGTGCTCAAAAGCCAGCAACATCAGCTTTGTACCTGGGCGAAAATCATGGTGAAGCCGTAACAGTCGATCGACATAACCGCGATCGATGTCTTGATCATTGGTAACGCAACTGGCATTGAGATAAAATCTGAACTGGGTGAACTGAATCGGATGCATCAATGATTGCATCTCTGGGTTGACATGGATGCCGCTGTTACTATCACCTGTGCCGACAAGGTGGACATGGCAGTCCCACATCAAATCAGGATCAATCCCCTGCCATGCCGATTCGACCAAGTCATGATTTAATAGTTCGGCGGGAGTGACCTCGGGCAGGCATGGATTCCAGATGCCTTGCTCTGGCCAGAAACGCCAACCCATCAGGCCGACACTGGAAACACCGGCCAAACCTAGAAACTGTCGTCTATTCATCTTTTGCCTCAGGCAAATCCTGATCAATGCTGCCAGTATCTGGCGGCAGGTGCCATGAAACCAACACCGTAGCGATCAGGATAATTACACCCAGCACCGCCATAGTCATTACAGGGTCAGCGCCCTGCTGTGCAGCAAGGGTATACAAGCCGGTGGCGACCAACATGGAGATATTCTCGAAAAAATTCTGCACCGCCACCGCACTACCGCTGCCGATGGACTTGTGCCCAATCTCTTGCAGGGCGGCATTGATGGGCACCACAAACATGCCTCCGGCCAGACCACATAAAAACAAAGCAACTCTGGCAAGATCAAGTGTGGTGATCGTGCTTAAAAGTACGATCACAGCTGCCATGGCATAAGCTGCCATACGCGCCCGGCGCAGATAGGCCATAGGGATCACACGCGGTGCAATCAAAGCACCGACCGCAATACCAATGGCCACAAACAAGGTCAGGGCTGCAATCTCGGTGCTATTGGAAATCATCAATACTACCGGCGCCCAGGCCACCAGTAAAACACGCAACACCGTTGCCGCGGCCCAGAACAGGCTGACGCCCAACGTGGCAAAACGCGCCCTTGGCGTTGCTAACAATCCACGGCACATAAACATAAAATGGTGTAAGGCCGCTGCTTTTTTCTCGACACTGCGCGCTGGCAAGCGACTCACCATCAAGGCCGCCAGGGCTGAGACTATGTAAAGGCCTATCACCAAAGCAAAAGCTAACTGAATAGACTGGTTGGCAACAAAAGCCCCCACCAAGGTACCTCCCAAGATAGCAACGATAGTGGAACCTTCGATATAACCATTGGCCTTGACCAGCTGTGATTCATCAACCAACTCGGGCAGGATGCCGTACTTGGCTGGGCTGTAGAGTGCAGCACCGATACCGATCACTGCATAGGCCAACATCGGGCCCAAGCCAACCAGCAAGGCAAAGGCACCCCCAGCCTTGATCAAGTTGGCCTGCCACAGCACATCCTTTTTTGAACGCCCATCGGCAAACGGTCCCACCCATGGCGCCAGCACTACGAAGGCCACCAGAAAGGATGCTTGCAGTGCCGGTACATACCAGCTTGTGCCAGTACTTTGTTGCATCACCATTGTGATAGCAGCGAACAGCACTGCGTTGTCGGCAAAGGCGGTGAGAAACTGTGTCACCAGCACCTTATAAACATCGGGCTTCATGACAAAGATTCCGCCAGGGCCTTGCTCTTGATGTAATCGATCTTGCCAGTTCCCAACAGAGGAATCTCTTTTACTGGAAACACCTGACGTGGCAGGCAGATCTCCCCCAGTCCGTCTTTGCGCGCCTGTTCGGCCAAGGTGGCACGTTCGGCGGTCTGGTATTCCGTCAGCAGTACAACCTTTTCCCCCTTGCCCTCATCCGGCAAGGCCACGGCGGCGTGCATGAGATCGGGCCAGACTTGGGTGGCTAGATTCTCTACCACAGTAAGCGAGACCATTTCCCCCGCTACCTTGGCAAAGCGTTTTACTCTTCCCTGGATGGTGATAAAGCCCTGCTCATCGAGAGTGACAATATCACCTGTGTCATACCAGCCCTCGCCAAATTCTGATTCAGGCGGCACTAGTTCACCCGGGCGATCGTGCAACAGATACCCCGCCATCACATTTGGGCCACGCACATACAAACGGCCGCCGTCATCCAATCCAGGCACAGGTTCGAGCTTGTATTCCATACCCGGCATCAAACGTCCCACTGCGTCGGGACGATAGTCCATTGGCGTATTGGCCGCCACCACCGGACTGCACTCAGTAGTGCCGTAACCTTCAAAGATGCGCAGACCAAACTTCTGCTGCCACATCTCACGCACGTCGGCTTTTAGTTTTTCCGCCCCGGCAAAGACATAGCGCACTGAGTAAAAGTCATAGGGATGTGCAGCCTTGGCATAACCGGCCAGAAATGTGTTGGTACCAAACAAGATCGTGGCATTCACGTCGTAAGCCACTTCAGGAATGACGCGATAATGCAAGGGTGATGGATACAACACCGTCTTCATGCCATTTAGAATTGCCAGCAGTGTGCCGCCGGTCAAACCGAATGAATGAAACATTGGCATTGCATTCAGCACCACGTCATTAGCGTTGAAATCAATGCGTGTAGTCAGCTGACGAATATTTGAAAGCAGATTCCTGTGCGACAATACAACGCCTTTGGGCACACCTTCAGAACCGGAGGTAAACAACACCACCGCCGGCGCATGGGGATTAGTTTCAAAATCAGTCTGGTTGATGATCAATGACTCGAGCTTACTGCACGCCAAGGCCTTGAGCTTGTCTTCTTTGCTAATCTCGCCTGCAAGGTCTTCGAGATAAACAAGCTCGACCTTCTCAGCCAGGGCCTGCGCTACCTCTTCCATACCCGATTTTTCGATGAACTGTCTTGAAGTCACTACAAGTTTTAAGGATGCAGTTTCGCAAGCAGAGATCAAACCGGCCGAACCGACAGTAAAATTCAACATAGCCGGCACACGGCCATAGGCGATCAAACTCCAGAAGGTTGCCACCGTACCCACCATGCTGGGCAACAACACGCCGACGTTGTCGCCTTTGTTGCTGCGTGACTCGAAAATACGCCCCAGCAACATGGTACGAATGATCAACGCGTTATAGGTGAGTGGATTCTTGTGTGGATCATCGACTACGACATGATCGCCACCATAGATATTCCGCGCATCGAGCAGACGGCCAAACAGGGTGTTCTGCGCACCATCGGCCTGAAACATCATTTCTGTCATCAGATCAGATAACTGCTTGCCGGCGTATTCGCGCTGTTCGCGACCCTGCACATGCTCAGGCAGTTCAATCTTGCGTGGTGGCATCACGGTCAGAGTGATCTTGGGAAACCAGCGCAAACGCACCTTGCCCTTGAGACGAGAAAACGGCGTAAACTGCGCCCCTTCAATTGCCACCGGCAACACCTGGGCGCCGCTCTTGATCGCTACCAGGCCTGGGCCATTATAGATTTTCATCAGCGAACCGGTGACGGTGATGCGTCCTTCGGGAAAGATCACTACCCGACCACCTTCATTCAAACGTTGTATCAAGGCACGAATAGACAAGGGGTTGGTTGGATCCAGGGGAAACATACCGACTACGTCTCTGAACAGCCGAACATACCACTGCTGATGCTGATAGGAGTTGATGGCAAAAGTGACGGGGAATGGCAGAAACAAAAATAACAACAAGGCATCCAGAAACGAGGTGTGGTTGGCGACCACAATTACCTTTTCATCCAGCCCTTTTAGATGTTGTTCGCCACGCACTTCAACCTTGTACAAACGTGACAACAACCAGCGTAGCATTGATATTATTGTTTTCATTTTCTAACCCCTTTCAACCAACCTGTTAAATAATTTTTCACCAAATCCTCCGCCAATGCCTGCAACTGGACCTGATCGGGCAGATGCAGTTTATTGGTCATATACAAAATACAAATTCCATGCACACCACACCAAAGCGCCCTTGC
This sequence comes from uncultured Chromatiaceae bacterium, assembly GCA_945787735.1. Lineage (GTDB taxonomy): Bacteria > Pseudomonadota > Gammaproteobacteria > Tenderiales > Tenderiaceae > Tenderia. The sequence continues at coordinate 10,326 of CALZIQ010000083.1, forward strand.
AGCCTTAACGGCCTGTGCCTTGTTAGTTTTAATTTTTTCCGTGTATTGTTCGACAAGAGTAAAGATCTGCTCGACTCGTTGCTGAAACCACTCTGGTGTCTTTTGTCCATCGGGCAGATGATGTTCAAATATCGCGTTCCAACGATTTGAATTTGCCAGCGCATAATCAATATACGCATGAGCCAATGCCAGCAATGATGCCTGCGGTGTGTCAATATTATTGACACTTTGCTCAAGCTGTTGGTAAAGCTCATCCAGCGTCTCGATATTGACCTGCATAATCAAGTCGTCAAGGTTATCGAACACCATATAAAGACTGCCGACGGTATAACCGATCTGGTTGGCCAGCTTACGAGCACTCACGCCTGCCAGACCTTCTACCTCAATCAGGGATTTGGCTGCCGTAAGCGCCATTGCCTTGATCTCATCCTTACTGTGTTCGCTGCGTCTTGCCATTGTTAGCTCCGACAATAATTAAACGGTGTTAAGTTAATTCTATTAAACATCGTTTAATTGTCAAGAAGAAAATATATTCATCCCTATCCTGTTGATAGAAGATGATTTAATGCTCACTTAAGAACAGAAGCAGATACCCTCAAACAACAGCTCTTTATATGTTCTATATTAAGAATATCAACGAATAAACACATCCATTCCCGTTCGAAGTAAATAAGAATAATAAGCACCCATCATAGATGTGGAGGAAATATGGAAGACGTTTTCAGCTTCACCGATGAATTGGGCCCCACCAAAGTCATTCATGTCTATGAACCAAGCGTAAATCTGAAGGCCGTGCTGGTGGTCGACAACGTCGCCAAGGGGCCATCAATCGGTGGCGTGCGCATGGCCGAGGATGTCAGCACCCAAGAGTGCATGCGCCTGGCCCGTGCCATGACCTTCAAGAATGCCGCCGCCGGCCTACCCCATGGTGGCGGCAAGGCGGTCTTGTATGGCGATCCCAAGATGCCGAAAGATGAAAAGCAGAAGCTGATCCGCGCCATGGCCCAGTCACTGCGTCATATCGAGGAATACATCTTTGCCCCTGACATGGGTACCGACGAAGAGTGCATGGCCTGGGTCCGTGATGAGATTGCCCGAGTGGTGGCGCTGCCACGCGAGTTAGGCGGCATCCCGCTGGACGAGATCGGCGCCACAGGTTGGGGCCTGAGCCATGTGGTTGATGTGGCAATGCGTCACTGCGACTTTGAGTTGGATGGCGCACGTTTTGTCGTTCAGGGCTTTGGTGCTGTCGGCAAGCATACGGCTCGTTTCCTGACGCAGAAGGGTGCAGTGCTGGTGGCGGCAGCCGACTCACAGGGCGCCATTCACAACCCCGATGGCATCGACGTACAGGCGTTGTTGCAGTGGAAAGAGAGCGGTAAGGGTGTGACCAACTTTCCTGACGGAGAAGCCATATCAAGCGATGCCATTATCGATGTGGAGTGTGACATCTGGATTCCCGCCGCCCGCCCTGATGTGGTGAATGAAGACAACGTTCATCGCCTCAATACTAAGTTAGTCGTCGAGGGTGCCAACATCCCCTTCACTCACACTGCTGAACGCTATCTGCATGAACAGGGCGTGCTGTGCGTGCCAGACTTTATCGCCAATGCCGGCGGTGTGATCTGCGCCGCGATGGAGTATCACGGCGCCAGCGAATCGGCTGCGTTTCAGACCATTGCGGACAAGGTGACACGCAATACGGAGTTAGTGCTGGAGGCGTCGAAGGGCAAGCAGATACTGCCACGCCAGGCTGCGATGGAACTGGCCGGTGAACGGGTGAAAAAGGCAATGAGTTTCCGCCGCTATTCACTCTTCTCCACTGCGCCAGGTTCGGTGTAAAGGAGGCCTCATGTTTCGCATCCGTTTTCATGGCCGTGGTGGACAAGGCATGAAGACCGCCAGTCGTATCCTCGGCAGCGCACTGTTTCAGCAAGGCTATGAAGTGCAGGATGCGCCGCGCTATGGCGCCGAACGACGCGGCGCGCCGATCTTTGCCTACGTCCGTGCCGCCAAAACACCGATCTATGAACGCGGCATCATTCGCCGGCCTGATCTGGTCATCGTCGCCGACGACACCCTGGTGCCGAGTCCAGCAGCCGGCGTGCTGGCCGGCTTGGATCAACACAGTGTACTGTTCATCAACAGCGCCACAAGCGCAGATGAATGGTGCAACAGACTCAAGCTCAGCGGCCCCATCCTCACCCTGCCATTGACCGCCGAGGTAGAAGACCGTGCCGAGTTGCCTTATGTAGGTGCAGCCTGTGCAGGTGCGGCAGCACGTTTGCTGGGCGTGGTTCCACAACAGGCTCTGGCAAAAGCGATTGAAGATGAACTGGGGAATCACGGTGCTGAGGTGGTGCAGAAGAATCAGCAGAAAGCACAACAAGCCTTTGAGGCAATGACCAAACATGCCGGCATGGTGACTGAAGCTGGCGAGATCTCGGCACAGGCATATACCGATCCCAACTGGGTCGACTTCCCCTTCGAACAGGCCAGCATCTCGGCCCCCACCATTCATGCCGGCCTGACCAGTGTCGAGGTTAAGACCGGCCTGTGGCGAACGTTAAGACCCGTCATCGACTATGAACACTGCAACAAATGTTGGTGGGTCTGCAGCAGTTTTTGCCCCGAC
>CALZIQ010000084.1 GCA_945787735.1 uncultured Chromatiaceae bacterium
GCAAAAAAACTTGGCTTTGGTCATTCCATGGCTATCTGTAATGTGCCGGAAAGTTCTATTGTACGCGAAGCTGATCTTGCACTGATGACGCGTGCTGGTCCTGAAATCGGGGTTGCATCAACCAAGGCTTTTACAACGCAGTTGGTTGCGTTTATGTTGCTGGTAATTGCACTGGGAAGACGCAATGGTATGGCAGCACAAACAGAGATAAGCCTAGTTGAGCAACTCAAGAGCTTGCCGAGACGCATAGAAGAGGTGCTGGAATTAAATGATGAAATAGAGAATCTGGCAGAGTTTTTTGCCAATAAACACAATGCCCTATTTCTGGGCCGGGGCGCACAATATCCCGTGGCAATGGAAGGCGCACTGAAGTTGAAAGAGATTTCATATATTCATGCCGAGGCCTACCCTGCCGGAGAGTTGAAGCATGGACCTTTGGCATTAATCGATTCTGAAATGCCGGTTATCTCAGTTGCGCCTAATAACGAGTTACTGGAAAAACTAAAATCCAATCTTCATGAAGTCCGTGCCCGTGGCGGTGAACTAATAGTGTTTGCAGATCAACAGGCAGGCATGAAAGCAGAAAAAAATGTGCGTGTAATGACGGTTGCACCGACCGATGATTCGATTGCGCCGATTATTTACACTGTGCCATTACAGCTGTTGTCTTATCATGTGGCGATATTGAAAGGCACAGATGTGGATCAACCTCGCAATCTTGCCAAATCGGTGACGGTTGAATAACGCAAACTTGATAGAAATGTCGTGAAATGGTATAATTTACGGTCTCTCATAGGCACAAATACTGCCTAACTGAGCATACTGTGAATATCGCCTCTCAAACTAAAAGCATAAACAGAATCACTTCATTAGCCGGGTCAAACAGATCCAGGTCAGGGCAATTCATTTTTACCACTCACGCAGCTCCGCATGGCAGTGCCACGATGGTATTGCGTGATACTGACAGCCAACGATTTTAGCAGGGCTGATACAGCAGATTTTTTTGAAGGAACATTACTATGGATAAAAGCCGAATTTTCTACTGCCAACCGCAAAAGGCCTATATGAGCATTAGCAATTGCAAAGCTTTGCGAGGCCGTCCGACAGGAAAAGCGGCTGCGGGTACCCAGCCAAAGATGATCGCCTGTGAACGTTGTGATATGTTTAAGCTGGTCGATAAGAACAAGGTCGAAACAGTTAGCATGACCGATTATCTGGGTGGAGAGCGCCCAATCAGTATTTCGCTATAATGCCATTGGCGCAGCGGCGCCAATAAATTTCCACCCTGCACTGAGGCAGCGAGTGGGGGTCCAATAACCAGACGCAAAGGGGATGGCGGCGGTGGAGGACGACAAAGACTCGAAGTTTAGACAAACCCAACGCCCGCTAGTTTTCGGTGAGGTGTTGTTTGACACCTTTCCGGATGGTTCATCAGTCTTAGGCGGCGCCCCCTTTAATGTCGCCTGGCATCTTAAAGGCTTCGGCCTGAATCCGCTTTTTATCAGTCGTGTGGGTCATGATGAAAATGGCCGCATTGTAGAACAACGCATGCTCGACTGGGGCATGGACCTCGCCGGCCTTCAGCATGATTCGCAACATGAAACTGGCAAGGTAAGCATCGAACTTAATGAGGGTCAGCCAAGTTTTACTATTTTGCCAGAGCAGGCCTACGATTTTATAGACCAAGCACAAAGCCTCGCCTTGGTTAAAAACAGTTCCGCCGCACTCCTCTACCACGGCAGCCTGATCAGCAGGCATCCTGTCTCCCAAGCCGCATTGTCGGCACTACGTCAGTTAAAGATTCCAGTATATGTGGATATCAATCTGCGCGAACCTTGGTGGGATACTGATACCATTGAAGCAGCCATCAAGCAGGCAACCTGGGTCAAACTTAATGATGAAGAGATAAAGCTGGTGAGTAAACAGGCGGATTTGCATGTGGCCGCCAGGGAGATGATTCAGCAATATTCACTCGAATGGATTATTGTCACTAAAGGCGCTGATGGTGCGTTTATCGCAACCAGGGATCAGCTGATTGAGTGCCAGCCAGTGAAAGTGGAAAAGATCGTCGACACAGTTGGCGCTGGCGATGCGTTTAGTGCAGTAACCCTATATGGCATTATCAACAATTGGTCTTTGCAAAAAATCATTAATCTTGCTGTAGATTTCGCTGCACAGATTTGCAAGGTAAGGGGCGCAACCATCAACGATAAGCTATTCTATAAAAATATTTTGCAAGCTTGGTAAAGAGAATAATGTCTGAAAATGGCTTATATATCCAGTTAATCAGTGTGCATGGACTCGTGCGTAATCAGGATATGGAGTTGGGCCGGGATGCTGATACTGGTGGACAGATCAAATATGTAATCGAACTTGCCAAAGCCTTGGCGGAGCACCCGGATGTGGATCGTGTGGATCTACTCACGCGCCAAGTGATCGACTCAAAAGTCAGTGATGACTATGCCCAGCCTGAAGAAGAGATCGGCCCTGGCGCGAAAATAATCAGACTCCCTTTTGGTCCAAAGCGTTATTTGAGAAAAGAAGTGCTTTGGCCCTACCTGGATAGTTTTGTTGATCAAGCTTTAAAGCATATTCGTAAAATTGATCGTGTCCCTGACCTGGTCCATAGCCATTATGCCGATGCTGGATATGTAGGTGCCAAGATTGCCAATCTGCTTGAAGTGCCGCTGGCGCATACAGGCCATTCACTCGGGCGTGACAAGTTGCGCCGCTTGCTCGACAGGGGAATAAAACAGGAATCCATTGAGCATGAATACAGAATCAGCACACGCATCGATGCGGAAGAGTATGCGCTAGATAATGCTGAGTTTGTGGTTGCCTCCACCCAGCAGGAGGTAAATGATCAATACAGCTACTATGACAACTATAATCCAGACAGAATGCTTGTCATTCCGCCGGGAGTGGATTTGGAACGTTTTTATCCACCCAAATCTAGATGGTTCACCCCACCGATCTTTGAAGAATTAAGTCGTTTTCTAAAACAGCCACGCAAGTCGATAATTCTTGCGATGTCACGCCCGGATCACAGAAAAAATATCGCCAGTCTGGTACATGCTTATGGCAAAAACATAGCGCTGCAAGAGACGGCAAACCTGGTCATCATTGCCGGCAACCGAGATGATATTCAGGCGATGGAAAAAGGGCCACAGGAAGTGCTCAATGAATTGCTTTACCTGATTGATAAGTACGACTTGTATGGCAAGGTCGCTTACCCAAAGCATCACCAAGCTGACGATGTGCCTGTAATCTACAGATTGGCAGCCAAGAGCAAGGGAGTGTTTATAAACCCGGCATTGACAGAACCGTTTGGATTGACACTGATCGAGGCAGCGGCTAGCGGTCTGCCGGTAGTAGCGACGGAAGACGGCGGCCCAAGAGATATAATTGGGCATTGCAACAACGGCATCCTGATTAATCCACTGGATATCGAAGCAATTCAGCTGGCCTTGCTGGATGTTTTACAAGATCGAACCGCATGGCAGAAACGATCAAAATCCGGCATAAAAGGTGCGCATCGATATTTCTCATGGTCGGGGCATGTCAAAACCTATTTAAAGCAAGTCAAGAAAGTCCTGAGAAAATCATCCACAAAACGCAAAATAGCCAGGCGCCGCACCACTCGTCTGCCAATGTCAGACAGGATTCTGGTGTGTGATGTAGACAATACGCTCGTCGGTGATGCCGAATCATTAGAGGAGCTGATGCGCTGTCTGCAAGAGAGTCAGGAAAAACGTATCGGTTATGGCATCGCTACCGGGCGCTATATCGAAAGCACCATCAAGACACTGGAAAAATGGCATGTGCCCATGCCGGACTTTTTTATCACCTCAGTCGGCAGTGAAATTTACTACAATGGTTCGTCAAGACTGATCGCAGATACCAGCTGGGGTCGCCACATCGATCATCGCTGGGACCCCGATGCGGCGCGTAATCTTATGCAGACGTTTAAGGGTGTCAAGCTACAGTCCAAGGAAGAACAGCGGACCTTCAAGATAAGCTATTTCTATGATCCCAAAGTAGCACCGCCGGTTGCTGATATACGAAAAGAGCTGCGTCAAAATAATATTCATGTGAACGTAGTTTTCTCCCATGGCATGTACCTCGATATTTTACCCATGCGAGCTTCAAAAGGTCTGGCAGTAAGGTATCTGGCCAGCAAGTGGGGATTTCACCCGGAACGTATTGTAGTAGCCGGTGATGCTGGTAGTGATGAAGATATGCTCAGCGGTGAAACCTTGGGCATTGTGGTTGCCAACCATAGCGCCGAGCTGAATAAACTCAAAGGCAGAGAGCGAATCTATTTTGCTTCTCAAGAATGTGCGGCGGGCATCCTCGAGGGCATGGCCCATTACAACTTCTTTGGATCGATGAAGGTGTAATACCAAACAGGAGAATAATAATGACGGAAGCGCTTGAGCAAGCGTTACAGCAAAACAAGGAAATCAGTTATCTCCTGTTTAGACATTATCTGGCACTGGAAAAGCCTTTTCTGTTGCGCTCTGAATTATGGGACGCCTGGTTAGCGTTCTGTGAGACAAAAAAAGTTGATTCAGCGCTTGAAACAAACCCGCTGGCACGATTGATTTTCAATGCGCAAGAAGCGGTATCATGCGCGCCATGGTTTTATCTTCAGATGCGGCCACATGTCGCACGTAGAAAGTACCTGCGCATCCATAGCGAGACCCTGCAGTTAGAAACCATTTCAGTGAGCGACTATCTGCAATTCAAGGAAACAGTCGCGCGTGATCAAGATGGGCCGAATGACTGGACGCTGGAATTCGACATCGGCCCCTTTAATCGTGAATTTCCCAAACTGCGTGAATCAAAATCAATCGGTCGCGGAGTCGAGTTTCTCAATCGGCGCTTATCAAGCCAACTGTTTCAGGAGCTTGGCCGCGGAGACCAAGGATTATTACAGTTCCTGCGCGTACATCAGTATCAGGGCCAACAGTTGATGACTAATGACCGGATCAGCAGCGTGAGTGATCTACGCAAGAACCTGCGCAATGGCGAAGAATACCTGGCGCAGCAGGCCGATGATGCAGATTGGAAAAGCGTCGGGCATGTGATGCAGAGCTACGGATTTGAGCCTGGCTGGGGCAAAGATGTAGCGCGCATGCGCGAAACTCTGCAAATGCTGCTCGATATTCTTGAGGCACCTGAGCCTGGTACCCTGGAAAAATTTCTCAGTCGCATACCCATGATCTTCAATATCGCCATCCTGTCTCCACATGGATATTTTGGCCAGGACAATGTGTTGGGCCTACCTGATACTGGCGGACAAGTCGTCTACATCCTCGACCAAGTCAGAGCGCTTGAGAAGGAAATGCGCAAGCGCCTGCATGAACAGGGTTTGCAGATTGAGCCGCAAATTCTGGTGGTGACACGTTTGATTCCGGAGGCACCGCAAGGCACTACCTGTGATCAGCGACTGGAGCCTATTGTGGGCACAGAAAACGCCCGCATCCTGCGCGTGCCATTTCGTTATGAACATGGCGAAGTGGTGCCGCACTGGATTTCACGTTTTGAGATCTGGCCTCATCTCGAACAGTTCACCGACGAAGTGGCCAAAGAATTAATGGCCGAGCTTGGTGCACGCCCAGACCTGATCGTCGGCAATTATTCCGATGGTAATCTGGTGGCCTCGATTCTCTCTCATAATCTTGGCGTGACCCAGTGCAATATTGCCCATGCGCTGGAGAAAACAAAATACCTCTACTCTGATCTCTACTGGAAGGCCAACGACCCGCAGTATCATTTTTCCAGCCAGTTCACCGCCGATCTGATTGCCATGAATGCGGCTGACTTTATTATCACCAGCACCTATCAGGAGATCGCCGGTACTGCCGACAGCCTGGGCCAGTATGAGAGCTATTGCGCCTTCACCATGCCGGACCTCTATCGCGTGGTCAACGGCATCGACATTTATGATCCCAAGTTCAATATTGTTTCGCCCGGGGCAGATGCGGAGGTCTATTTTCCATTCACAGAAAAAGAGCGCCGCCTAAGTGGCCTGCATGAAGAAATTGAGCAGTTGGTTTTTGGTGGCCAAGGCGCTGATGCGCGGGGTGAGTTGACCGAAAAAGATAAGCCGATACTTTTTACCATGGCACGGCTTGATCACATCAAAAATATCACCGGCTTGGTGGAATGGTATGGCCAGAATGAGCGCCTGCGTAATGCCGCTAATCTGCTCGTGATTGCCGGGTATATCGATGCAAACAAATCGGATGACCAGGAAGAGCGAGCCCAAATTGCGCGCATGCATCAAATGTTTGATGAATATGGGCTGGAGGGTCAGGTGCGCTGGCTGGGAGTGCGGCTGGACAAGAAAATGTCCGGCGAGCTATATCGCTATGTGGCCGACCACCAGGGGGCTTTTGCCCAGCCGGCGCTGTTTGAAGCCTTCGGGTTAACGGTGATCGAGGCCATGGCCTCGGGTTTGCCCACTTTCGCCACTTGCTACGGCGGACCATTGGAGATTATCGAGGGCGGGGTCTCTGGTTTTCATATTGATCCCAATCATGGTAAAAAATCGGCCGATATTATGGCGGCATTTTTTGAAAAATGTCAGCAAGATCCAGCCTATTGGCAGCAAATCTCTGCAGGATCAGTCGAGCGGGTCAAAGCCCGTTACACCTGGGAACTGTACGCCGAGCGCATGATGACCTTGTCGCGCATCTACGGTTTCTGGAAATACGCCACCAACCTGGAGCGAGACGAAAGCCGGCGTTACCTTGAAATGTTTTATGGGCTACAATTCAGACCTCTGGCGCAAGCCATCAAGTAATTCTTCCGCCCGCCCAGCAGGCAGTTTTTGAGGTAGTTTTTCCATGGCGAACATGAATCCCCGCCAGCAACAGGCGGTGCGGCATCTTGACGGCCCCTGTCTGGTTCTGGCTGGGGCTGGCAGTGGCAAGACCCGGGTCATCACCCAAAAAATCGCTTATCTGATCGAGTCCTGCGGCATCGCACCTCATCACATCGCCGCGGTCACCTTTACCAACAAGGCCGCGCGCGAGATGAAACAGCGTGTTGGAGAGCTGATCAAAGGTAAAAATGCCAAAGGCCTGCAGGTGTCCACCTTTCACACATTGGGTCTGAACATTATCCGTCAAGAGCTCAAAATACTCGGTTTCAAACCCGGCTTTTCCATCTTCGACGCTCAAGATAGCGCCGCCCTGATCAAAGAATTACTAAGGCGTGATTTCGGCGATGACGGTGGCATCATTCAGCAGATGCAATGGCAGATCTCACGCTGGAAGAGTGCCTTGATCACCCCAGACGAGGCCCCGGCAGAGGCGGGAGACGATGCCACCCTGGTGGCAGTTGCGGCGCTTTACGAGCGCTATCAGCGAGCCCTCAAGGCCTACAATGCCGTCGATTTCGATGACCTAATTTTGCAACCCGCGCGCCTGTTTCAAGACCACCCCGAGGTGCAGGAAAAATGGCAAAACAAGATTCGTTATCTTCTGGTGGACGAGTATCAGGACACCAATTCGAGCCAGTATCAGATGATCAAACGCCTCACCGGCGTGCGTGGTGCCCTGACCGTGGTGGGTGATGACGACCAGTCGATCTATGCTTGGCGCGGTGCTGAGCCAGAAAATATGCTGCTCTTGCAACAGGACTATCCTAATCTCAAAGTGATCAAGCTGGAACAAAACTACCGTTCCACAGGCCGAATTCTGAAGGCCGCCAATGCCCTGATCAAAAATAACTCGCACGTCTTTGATGACAAGACCCTCTGGAGTGAGCTGGGCTATGGCGACCCGATTAAGGTCATTACCCTGCGTAATGACGAACACGAAGCCGAGCAGGTAGTCTCCGAACTGATCAGCCACAAGTTTCAGAAGCGGACTAAATTTAAAGACTACGCCATTCTTTATCGCGGCAATCATCAGTCACGCCTGTTCGAGCGTGCCCTGCGTGAACAAAGGGTGCCCTACTACCTTAGCGGTAGCACTTCATTTTTCAGTCATTCCGAAGTTAAAGACATCATGGCCTACCTGCGGCTATTGGTGAACCCGGATGACGATGCCGCCTTTTTGCGTGTGGTCAACACGCCGCGGCGTGAAATTGGTCCAACTACGCTGGAAAAGTTGGGCAGCTATGCCAGCAGCCGCGAGTTAACGCTGTTTGCTGCCAGTTTCGAACTTGGGCTGGAACAGTTCCTCAACGAAAAAGGCGTGCAGCGTATCCGCCGATTTACCCAGTGGTTGGTCGAGATGGGTGACCGCGCTCAACGCGGCGATCCTATCGCCGCCGTCAAGGATGTGATCCGTGATGTCAATTACGAGGCCTGGCTCAACGACAGCAGCAAGGATCTGAAACAGGCAGAAAAGCGCATGGCCAATATTTGGGAGCTGGTGACATGGTTGCAACGTATGCACGAAAACAGTCAGGAGGAGAAGACCCTGGCAGAGCTTGTTAACCATATGAGCCTGATGGACATGCTCGATCGCAACGATGACGATGATGCAGGCGATTGTGTCACCCTCATGACCCTGCATGCGGCTAAGGGCTTGGAGTTCCCTCATGTTTACCTGGTTGGTGTGGAAGAAGAGATCTTGCCCCACCGCGTCAGCGTGGAAGAGGGTAATATAGAAGAGGAACGCCGGCTGGCCTATGTTGGAATTACACGGGCGCAAAAAACGCTGACCATAAGTTTGTGCGCAAGGCGTAAACGGGCAGGCGAATTGATGGAAGTTGATCCCAGCCGTTTCTTGGAGGAGTTGCCGGAAGAAGATCTGGAATGGCGCGGCATTGGTCAAAAGGTCGACCCGGAAGAGCATCAGGAGCGGGGCAAGGCCCACCTTGCCAATCTCAAAGGAATGCTAGGCAGCTGATCATCGCCCCAGCCCAGGAGAGTCAAGCAATGGCAGAGCAAAAACAACAAACTGAGAGTAGTTCCCTGTCGAAACCGATTTACAAACGTCGTTGGTTCAAGTGGATCCTGGCAACGTATATCGTCTTGCTGATTTTTTTCACCCTGCTGCCAGTTGGTATTCGTTATGCTGCAGTGCACTTGCTCAAGGACCAAGGTATTCAACAGGTAGAGATTAGAGATGTAGATCTCAATTTGTTTAGTGGTGAGTTTGGTCTGAGTGATGTCAACATTAGTGGTGATGGTCAGGGGCGAGCCAGTCTGTCGCATCTTTATCTCAACATCGCCATGCTGGAATTGCTCAAAAAACGTGCCGTGATTGAGCAAGTCGAAATAACCGGAATCGATGTGGATGTGCAAAACACTGAAGCGGGTGATTGGATTGTCGCCGGCATATTGCCTCCCTCCCCCGCTGCAACAGAAGAAACGCAACAACCGAAAAAGTCCAGTGAGCCATGGGGCATTGGTATCAATCAACTCAAGTTGGGTGGCATCAGCGTACGACTAGCCATGCCCCAGCTTGAAACAAAACTCCGACTTAATGACCTGCAGCTGAGTCAGCTGGCCAGCTGGCAATCAGAGCAGGCAGCTCATTATCAGCTGCGTTTGCGCATTGATGATGCGCCACTCGAATTGACGGGACAAATACATGCCTTCAAACAAGTGCCAGAGTTTAAGGGCACGCTCAAATTGGAACAGTTGCCCTTGGCAATGGCCAGCGAGTTTGTAAAAGAAGCGGGTGTCGAAGAGATGCAAGGTCTACTTGCTGTAGCTACAGACTTCGATGTCAGACTTGAAAAGCGCCAGCCGGTTGTTGCAAGCAAGACAAACATAAATCTCACGGATGTGTATGTAAAGCATGGGCAATATCAGGTTCAGGCAGTGCAAATGGGGTGGCACGGGCAAGTTGATTATCTTGTGCCAGCCAGCGAACAGGATCTGGGGGCGCGTGCAAACGGTAAGCTATCTTTGAACAACTTCAAGCTCAATGACGCGCAGGCCAACATGACCTTGGCGGCATTTGAACAGCTCAATATCAACAAGCTTGAGCTGACTGAGGCACAGCAGCTCACAATCAAAACGATGGTGCTTGAACAGCTTTCGCTATTGCAAAACGATAAGGATGAGCGGCTCGCCCAGCTGGTAGGGATTACCACCACAGACATTGCCTTTGATGGCAAGCAAAGCCTGGAAATTGAAGATATCACCATCAACGGTCTGGATGCAAAATTCAAAATCAAACCAGATGGCACAATATATTTATTGGATGATTTGACGGCAAACGCAGCAGCTCAGAAAGAGATGCCAGCAGAAGTGCCAACTGAAGAAAGTACAGAAGAAAATCTAGAGAAAAACGAATCAGCCGCATTTAATTTCAAGTTGGCTCGACTCAACTTGGGCGATGATAGTCAGATCATATTTCATGATGAAAGCGTTACCCCCGCCTATCTTGCAGAAATAAAACCGATTAGCCTGACCGTTAGCGATATAGATACAAGCTTAGTCGATCAGGATATTGCCATTGAATTGCAGGGGATTATTAACAAGAATGAAAAGCTCAATCTCAGCGCAACGCTTAGGCCGTTTGGTGAAAAGCTGAACATGAGTGCCGAAACTAAAATCAGTTCGCTAGAACTGCATCCTCTTTCACCTTATCTCAATAACCAGATTGGTTATTACATCAAGCGTGGCCAGTTAAATGCAGATGTCAATGGTGTGATTGTTAATGACCAGCTTGATTACAAGGTCAGCGTGATGTTGAATAAGTTTGTTGTTGAAAAGGGTGACCCGGCAAAGGCCAAGAGTTATTCGGAAAAACTTTCTATGCCACTGAATACTTCTCTCGAGTTGTTGCGTGATAAAAATGACAACATCAAGTTAGAAGTGCCAATTAGCGGGGATATCAATGCCCCTCAGTTTGATATTAGTCAGGTTATCAATAAAGCAATTGCAAATGCTACTACGGCTGCAGTGACTGGATATCTTGCATTTATGCTTCAGCCTTGGGGAGTGGCGCTCTTAGCGGCGGACATGCTTCGTGGAGATGGTTCGGTGAGCATGGATCCCGTAGAATTTGCCCCGGCTCAGGTAGCGCTTAGTGATGACTATGCTGACTACCTCACTAAGGTCGCAGAATTGTTACAAGAGCGTGATAACATCGAATTGAAAATTTGTGCACTGACTTCAGAGCAGGATCGTCAGGCACTGATTACCGCACAGCAGTCTGAAGCAAAACCAGCGTCAGTTGAAAAAGAAAAAGAACAAATGTCGGCTGCCGAGCCAGATGCAATTGAGATTGGCAATGATCAACTATTGGAACTGGCACTTGAAAGAAGCAAATATGTGAAAGCGTTTCTGATTGAAAAAGGTGTTGATGCTGGGCGTCTGTTTACCTGTCAGCCGATTATTGACGATTTAGATAAAAATTTGCCACAGGTCGAGTTGTCACTTTAGGCTTATAGCACTTTACGTATTATTTTGCATCGCCCCAGCTATAAACTGCCTCAGCCTGATTGCCTGCGCCAATATAGTTTAATCCGTCACAAAGTTCTGATATCAGCTTTATGCCACGACCACTGGGCACGCTCGGGTCGCTAATAATATTTTTCGTGGCTTCGTAATCGAAACCGGATCCACTATCATCAACACGCATGATTACCCGGCCAGTCTGTTGCTTGTGTACCGTTGTTATAGTGATGCGGACAAAACCATCGTTTATTTCTGACAGCCTTTTTTCACGTTCAACAAAATATTCAGTGAAGCCTTCCGGTGTGGATTTCATTTCCGAGTTCAGTCCAAGCACACCATGATCGAGCGCATTAACAAATAACTCAGTAATGATCATGTATAACTCTTGTTTGTGTTCATTAACTGCGGCACTGTTGTTAATGAAGTCGACAATGGCTGGAGCGGGATCGCAATCACGTAGCATGTTACCTCGGTATGTAATCGAGATGGAGACCTCTTCCTGGTCAAGCACTTCATTCTTCTTAGTGGTGACAGTTTCTGTCGCTTTGTCAGTTTGTGCGGATTGCTGCGTTGGGAATAATTCCGGAGTTAATATGGCTTCAAGCAGACTGATGTCATCATCTTGGCTTGATTGGTCAAGATGTTCGTGCAACAGATTAAAAACATGATCGATTGCATATTCATGCTCTCCAGAGTTTTCAATCACCTGTTCAAGCTGTGTTTGTCCAAACTCGTTATCATTGCGGTCTCTTGCTTCAATTACACCATCGCTGAAAAGTAAAACTCTGCTACCGTACTCAATAGGAAAATACTGAAAAGCATGCTTAAGCGTAAGTTCATTAGTGATTCCCAGTGGCAGAGTTTTTGAGGCAATACGATGTTGTATTTTTCGGGTATCTGAATCAAAAATAAGAATGTCAGGCATGCCACAGTTGCAAGCTTCAATATGCATCTGGCGATTGATTCGAACAAATTGCGCCGACATGAATATACCGGTCGGTAATAGTTTTTTTAATTTTTGGTTTATTGTTTCAAGAATCTGTGTGCCGGAGAACCCTTTTTTGGACATGGCGTGAAAAATTTCTGACGCGGGTAATGCACCAATGGCAGCAGTCAGGCCATGGCCGGTGAAATCACCGACCAGGATGTCGAGATCGTTGGCAGGTGTATAACTTGTGAGAATCATGTCGCCACTAAACAGGCTGGCAGGCTGAAGTATTTGATGAAGATGTTCAGGTTTGTCATTCGGTGCCGTAATGGCTTCTCTAAATATCTTTTCAGCGACCTCCTCTTCGTTTTGCATTTGATTCTGAAATGCTGCTGTTTGTTTAAGCAGGGCCTGAATACGGCACATTGCATGAATCTTGGAAATAAGAATGGTGTGATTGACCGGCTTGGATAGAAAGTCGTCGCCGCCTGCCTTAATGCAAAGGTTAAGTAT
>CALZIQ010000085.1:0-3658 GCA_945787735.1 uncultured Chromatiaceae bacterium
CCAATATCGAAAACGCCGATCTACCCAGCGGCAAAGCACTGGCTAAATTGATGGCGAACATCGAAGCCAACCTGAAACAGGAAACGGCAAGCATTTCAGGCCTCAAACTCAGCGCCTATGACCTGAACATCGACGGCCAAGTGAATGCCAGCAAAATCATGAGTACACCTGAGTTCAAAGGCGAGCTGACCATCGCCCCATTCAACGCGCGCCAGCTGCTCAAGACGCTGGGACAAGAGGTCCCGGAAACGGCCGATCCCGAGGTGTTGAAAAAGGTCTCCCTCAATCTGAACTTCAGTGGCACACCGGAAGCAGTCAAGATTAACCCGCTGAAACTGATGCTGGATGACACTAATCTGGTCGGCTGGCTAGAGGCCGATCTGCCCGCCGACAAACCCTTGCCCGCTGTGCGCTACAGCCTCAACATCGATGGCATCGATGCCGACCGTTACCTGCCCCCGCCAAGCGAGGAAGAAGATGTTGTCGTGCCGCCGCCCAGTGCAGGCGCCGCTGCCGCAGCCACTCTGCCAATGGAACTGCTGCGTGATCTCGACATCGACGGCAAACTAGGTACCGGCAAGCTCAAGGTCTCGGGCCTACATGTCAGCGACATCAAAACAACACTCAAAGCCAAGGGTGGTGTCATTAAACTGATGCCACAAGCAAATCTATATCAAGGTAGCTACAAGGGTGACATCCAACTGGATGCGCGTCAGGATGAACCCCACTTCAACCTCAACGAAGCACTCAGCGGCATCGAGGTAGGGCCACTATTAAAAGATCTGATGGATGACGACATGGTCAGTGGCAAAGGCAACATCACGGCAAAACTTACCAGCAAGGGCCATACGCCAGAAGACATGACCAAGGCACTCAACGGCGATATCAGCCTGGCCTTTAAAGATGGCGCAGTGAAAGACCTCAACACGGCTCAGATATTCAGGGAGCTCAAGGCCAAACTCAAAAAAGAACCTGCGCCCCCCAAAGATGAACAAAAAGGCACCGACTTTACCGAACTCACCGGCACCTTCAAGGTGATCAATGGTGTGCTCCACAATAATGACCTGGCTACCAAGTCACCGTTTATGCGTATCAATGGTGAAGGCACGGTGGATCTGGTCAACGAGCAGCTCGACTACCTGGTCAAGGCGGGCATTGTCAAAACAGAAGAAGGGTCTGGTGGCGCTGCTCTGGATGATGTCAAAGGCTTGAAGGTGCCAATAAAGATCACTGGCAGTTTCGCTGCCCCCAAAATCGACGTGCAGTATGACGAGATCCTAAAGGCCAAGCTGAAACAGGAAGTGGATCGCGCCAAGCAAGAACTTAAAGCCAAGGCCGATGCACAGAAGGCACAAATACAAGCTGAAGCGGATGCGAAAAAAGCCGAGCTGCAACAAAAGCTGGATGCTGAGAAGCAGAAGCTAGAAGCGGAAAAAGCGGCGGCCAAACAAAAACTCGAACAGCAAGCAGCAGAAAAAGAAGACGCACTAAAACAACAGGCCGAAGATGCACTAAAAGACAAACTCAAAGGCCTATTCAAGTAGTCTGATGAAAAATCAAAGTTTCAACCAGCGGCTGCTGGCCTGGTTCGATCGCCACGGCCGCAAAGACCTGCCCTGGCAACAAAACCCAACGCCTTACCGCGTATGGGTATCTGAGATCATGTTGCAGCAGACCCAGGTAGCCACGGTCATTCCCTATTACCAGCGTTTCATGCAGCGTTTTTCCAATGTCTTGGATTTGGCCAATGCTGCGCAGGACGAGGTGCTACACCTCTGGACCGGACTGGGTTATTACGCCCGCGGTCGTAATCTGCACAAGGCGGCGCAAAAAATCAGAGACGAACATCAAGGCGAATTCCCACAAGACCTGGAACAGGTGATGGCCCTGCCCGGCATCGGCCGCTCCACCGCCGGCGCCATTTTAAGCCTGGCCCTTGATCAACATCACGCCATCCTCGACGGCAATGTAAAACGCGTGCTGGCGCGCTATCACGCCATCGAAGGCTGGCCGGGTACAAGCGTCGTCGAAAAACAAATGTGGCAACTGGCTGAGCAACACACCCCAACCAAACACACCGCGGCCTACACCCAGGCCATCATGGACCTGGGCGCGACTATCTGCCGTCGCAGTAAACCACTGTGCCCGCTTTGCCCTCAAAACAGTGAATGTGCTGCGCTGGCCCAAGGCATGCAAAACCAACTGCCCAGCCCGAGACCGAAAAAGACCCTCCCCACACGCACCACCACCATGCTGATGCTGGAGAACCGCGCGGGAGAGATCCTATTACAACAACGACCACCCGCCGGCATCTGGGGTGGATTATGGAGCTTCCCCGAACTAAATCAGGAACAGTCCAATGATGCACTCATCCAGCAATGGTGCCTTGAACAACTGGGCCATGATGTAGCGATCGAGGAACGCTGGCCCAGCCTGCGCCACAGCTTCAGCCATTTTCATCTCGAGATCTTGCCTGTCTATCTGCGTAGCCGGGGACAACAAACCCAGGTCGCAGATAACAACAGCACCTGGTTTTCACCCGCAACGCCCGCCAACATCGGCCTGGCGGCGCCAGTAAAAGCCCTGCTCACGCAACTCAGTATTGAAATACCCACACTGCGCGCGTCATAGAGGCGCGGCGTCCCTTCTGCTAAAATGCCGCCACTTTTAAATTAATGTGAGAGAGCATCATGACACGCATGGTACATTGCAAAAAATTGAACAAAGAACTGCCCGGCATGGCGCGTCCACCTTACCCCGGCGAGCTGGGCCAGAAGATCTACGAAAACATCTCCCAAGAGGCGTGGATGTCCTGGCTGACTCAGCAGACCATTCTGATCAACGAATATCGCCTCTCTATGATTGATCCCAAGGCTCAATCATTCCTGCGCGAAGAGTTGGAAAAATTCCTCTTTGGTGACAACTACCAAATGCCTGAAGCTTTCGTGCCACCAAAAGTATAATTTCCCTTGCGCAAAGCAGGGACCTTCAATAGAATGTTTTTATCTATTCATATATAGATATTGTCTATTGAGGTTTTCAAGGAGAAAACTCTAATGAAATTAAGCACATTTGCGCTCTCAGGCGCCGCCATGCTTGTCGCAGGCAGCGTGCAGGCCGCAGAAGGCTGGACCTGGATGGCCGGCACCCAAGATGGTTTCAAGGCCAAACCAACCGTTTCCTTGCTGATGGGCCAGATGGACCCGGGCGACAACATGGACAGTGACACCATCAGCGGCATCGAGCTGTCGCTCAATTGCCCCCTGGTTCAACCACCCAGCAATCGCATCCGCCAGCAGGTGAGTTATACAAAATATGATGACAAGGGTGTCGAAATTGCCAGCCTCGAACTGAATCCACACTATGTTGTAGAAATCTCACCCGGCTTGGAAATCGGCGGCGGCCCCGGCCTGGGCTATGTGATGGTCGATACTCCGACCGGTGATGGTGACGTCTTCGGCCTGCAACTCGGTGTCAGCGCCCACTATCATGGCAACAGTCCGCTGTTCCTCGGTGCCGATCTGCGCTATCAGATTACCGGCGAAGACAACTTCGGCGCCGCCACCAAGTCAGATGTGGATAACATGCGCCTGGCAATCAAGATCGGTTACAGCTTCTAGGCACGATCGACTAAGCCCCCTCCTCCCCCCAATGGGGG
>CALZIQ010000085.1:3702-4778 GCA_945787735.1 uncultured Chromatiaceae bacterium
TTCAGCACTTTTGGCGCAGCGAAAGCCCACATCCACACTGAGCGTTGACGGATCAGCCTGTCCCCGCCGCGAAGAACGAAAAAAATAACTCAGGGCATAGTGTCCCACCCCAGCACCACCACCCTTCACTACCTTGTGAATATCACCGTAAAATTCACTTTGATATTCAGCCCCAGGGTAGGGTTGATACCAATCATTCACCCACTCTGAAACATTGCCGCCCAGATCAAACACCTCATAGACTGATTTGTCTTGAGGAAAACTGCCCGACCTTACAGTAATGCCTTCGTCGTTGTCCCCCACGTTGGACTTACCTTGATCCCACTCATTCCCCCAGGGGTAACGGCGGCCATCACTCCCCCGCGCGGCCTTTTCCCACTCGGCCTCGCCGGGCAAACGCTTGCCCTGCCAACGACAATAACTGGCGGCGTCGTACCAGCTCACCGCACTTACCGGCAGTCTATCGCGCTCGGCCTGAATCTTTTTTAACGCATCCAATATTGCCGGCCGATCCATTTGGCTGGTATCCATATCGAGCTGAAAATAATCCAGCGCCACCTGGCGCAGCCTATCCAGCGGAAACGTAGCAAGGCGATGTTCTGAGGCGTTATAACCGTTCTGCACCCAGGGTGGCGGGGGCTCAACTGCGTTTTCGATCACAAAACGTTTGTAATCAGCGTTGCTGACTTCGAATTTATCGATATAAAACGCATTAAGCATCACGGCGTGTTTAGGGTGTTCGTCTAGATACATGGGCTCACGAAAACCGAACTCCTCTTGCTTGCCCGCACTATCGATCTCATCACTGCCCATCAAAAACTCACCCGCAGGAACCAACACCATATCTTCGGGCGGCGGCATGATTTTTTGTATCTCTTGTGACTGCTCACAGGCCACCAACGGCAACAATAAAGTCAGCGCGAGAAAGTGTTTAAAAATCATTCCGCATCCCTGGCGCAGCGAAAACCAAAACTCTCATTTTTGGTTCTTGGATGAAAAAAACTTCGATTAAACACCGGCGCCGAGATACCGCATTTATAAAAAGAACAATCCCACCAGGAACCACCCTTGAGCAC
>CALZIQ010000085.1:4788-12591 GCA_945787735.1 uncultured Chromatiaceae bacterium
TTCGGTGATGCGCTTGTTGCCCGGATAAGGCTGATACCAACTTGAGGTCCACTCCCATACATTGCCGGTCATGTCATATAGGCCAAACGGGCTTTTACCTCCCTCGAAAGCGCCTACCGGGGTGGTATCCCCTTCCAGATACATAGCCGCCCAGCGCACCGGCGTATTAGCCTTGTCGATGCTGAATTCTGCACCCCAGGGAAAGACCCGGCCATCGGTGCCGCGCGCTGCCTTTTCCCATTCCATCTCATCTGGCAGGCGTTTACCGGCCCACTGGCAATAGGCATCAGCGTCTTTCCATGAAACATAGGTCACCGGGTGGTCTGCCTTGCCCTTGGGGAAGGTTCTGTTACGAAAATGTCCGGGCGAACGCCGGTCAGTGGCATCGATGAACTGCTTGTACTGCAGATTGGTGACTTCGTATTTGTCAATGAAATAGTCGGGCAATTCCACCTCGTGTTTCGGCCCTTCATCCGGCAGGCGATAATCAGTGCCGCGGATGAATTTTCCAGCTGGGATGTGGATCATTTCGTTCGCTTCGGCACCGATTCGGGACTCGTCATAATAGATCGGCACGCTCATGCCTGGCCCCTGACCCTCAACCTTCTGCATCGGCTTAGCGTTACGGATAGTGGCCTCAAGCTGCTTCAGCGCCGCGCTAAAATCAGTGCGAATGCCCTCCTGCTCGTGACACTCAACACAGGCAGTGGAAGTCGCCTTTTTGAATAGCTCAGCATTGCCGCCCTCCTGGTGGCAGGCAACACACCCCTCCATATCCTCATGATGAAAACGGATGATTTTATCTTCTGTCCCTGCGGCAGTGGCGACCACAAAAGAGACAAAAACAATCATCAACAGAAACTGGAATCGACGCATACAAACTTCCTACTTACTACCATTCTTTAGGTAAAAATCACCGGAAAGCAAGGGTAGCATGATCCCTCCAGACAGGAAAAAAGCTAAAAAAACCATAAAGGAACTTGACTCAAAAGGGACCTATTGGTTTAATACACGCCTTCCAACGCCCAGGTAGCTCAGTCGGTAGAGCAGGGGACTGAAAATCCCCGTGTCCGTGGTTCGATTCCGCGCCTGGGCACCATAAAATTCAAAGGCTTAGCTGATTCAGCTAGGCCTTTTATATTGCCCCTTTGTCCATAAAGTGTCCATCTTATTTAATGTGTAATAGCTTGGCCATGATCTTACAGGATGCCTCAGATCTCGATTGACTGGGCTCGGCCCAAAGCGGGTCTCTAGCCGAGCTACCTTAAATGACAGCAAAGTCGCGATTGCAGGTACTCACCTTTAGTTATCGTGCTAGAGTTCGCGCCCATGAAGAGACATCCAAGTATTCTAAGCAATTGCCGGGAATCTCCTTTAGCAGCCTTTTTTTGGCCACATCCTAAAGGTAAATTTATACGGTGGGTTCCAACTGTAAGCCGCCATTGAGCTACATAGTAACCCGGGGAGGTCAGCGACCCAAAAAAGTACAGTGAACCCAAAGAGATTACATAAAACAGATGTAACAAGCTAACAGGGCTTCCAAATCAACATCTGAAACACGTACTATTATTTTAAGCGGTTTTCTGAACTCCTTTACGCTCTTAATTACTTCGCTTCCTTTAAACTCACTAGTCTCTGAGTCCCGGCAACCAGGATGTAGCAGGACGTATTTCGCCCACGGCAAGGCCTCTTGAGTTTACTATCTTTGGAGAAATATGCATTTGAAGCTTGTGCTTCTCTTCTTCAGTTAGCGCGCCTAGATGATCAAGGATTGCCAATAATGCTACGGAGCGTGCACGGATACTGCCATCCACTATTTTTAACGCAATCCCCAGCCCTCTCTCAGGTAAGGCCGCTATGAGAATACCCTCGGCGCCGGTTTTAGCTAGCACGGAACCTTTGGCGGCATCGTTCAATTCACTCACCACAGATCCATGCCCGGCAAGATATAGAGGCTCATTGGTAATGGCTTCGTGACGACGATAAATTGCATGCGCGCGAGAAGCTGACAAATCTACAGGATTAGCGAAGCGGGCCGCGGCGCGCCCAAGCCGCAGCAAAGGCATCGTGGGTGGAGGTAAACCACAACCATCGATCCCCATTGGATACTGTTTGATATCTATGTCCGCCAGATCGGAAAGTATATCCAACGATAATTGTTGTAATGGATGTTCGATCAGATGGTAGTTATCCAATGGCATACCCAAATGCATTGCCGTAGTTAAAAAGCCGGTGTGTTTGCCTGAGCAGTTGTGATGAATTCGACAGCCATGCTGCCCGGAAGCCAGAAGACGGTGGGCACTCTCGGTATGTTCAGGTAGCGTGGCGCCGCAGGCTAAATTATCTTCAGTTAATTCCAGCCGCTTTAACCATGATTCCACCAGACTTTGATGTATTAGTTAACACTGGTGAGACGAACAGGCTAGCGATAATTCTGCATCGCTTAGGGCATAATGATCACTGGCGCCACTCTCAACTAACTGAATAGCTAGCATCGGCTTGAGTGCGGAGCGCGGAAATACCAGGTTGTCGATGGGCCCCCAGCGTTCCACCACATTACCATGAACGTCGCACACGACGGCGGCACCAAAGTGCTGGCTTTCTACAGTGCCGTTGCGCGTAACTTCGACCAAAAGCTCATAGGTCATGTAGCGGTAACTCCTAAATACGGCTGTATTCTGTTAAATGTAGAAGAATAACTTTACGGTCAATGAGCTGTATAACGACGTCACTTTGTGTTCGTAGTCTGTAAAGTTTTGTACAAATGATAAATCGTCAATTCCATTTCCATTTGCCGCATCCAAGGGTTTCAAAAATAGTGGATACATGACGGGCAGTTCACTTTCGGTTTTATACTGCCCAGGGATTGCGATAAAAAAACCTGGCTGTTTTAATTCCCTTGGCGACTAAATGCATTTTAGCGAGCACTTTATTGGAATCAAACTTCAGCACCTCTCTTGTTGAACCTGTGAAATTAATTCCATGCTGAGAAAAATAATCGGATAGCCAAATGCAATCTTGGTATTTAACGGGAATATACTTGACCGCCAAGATAACCAAGTCTGGTTTTCTTTTGACAACATCCTCCAAATCATTCTTGGTTTTTCACTCACTCAGCCTTACGTTGTGCCCCATTCGCTGAACGGCGCCTAAAACACTGTCACAGGCCTTTAGTGCTCCAAATCCACTCTCTTTTAACGCTTCATTGGGCGTAGTAATTATTTCTATATACATTAGGGTTTTCTGCGCTCAATATTTAGTTGGATCGAATGAATAGCTAAGCGCTTGATATGTATATTCAGGGGCGCACTACAAACAGCAAGATGCGAAATAAAAAACCAGTCCACTAAGCAACTTTATAATGACGAAATGTGGGTGTTTTATTCAGTAATTACCTGGCGGGTAATGCCTGGAAATCAGATGATCAGATGAACATGTAGAGCCCGCTGTAGACGACCATGAATTGGGGGAGAGTGTGTGTTTTATTGGCCTGCTGGTAAAGATCATGGTCTGATTATTGATAGCTACTGAACAACAAACCAAGCATTACAATATTTTCATCGTCCGCGCTGTGATATAAATTCGAATAACGCCTTCCTGTAGCAATCACACCGAATGTTTTTGTGAGTTGGGCGACCATACCTATTTCAGGATAGTAGGCACTAATATAGTCACTGTTATCCCAATTATAGCCAAGTGAAAACCCCATACCCAAAAAGAAGGTTACGCCCGCACGAACCGAAACCCCGCCACCTAGATCCAGTACTAGCGCATCACCATTGTCAACAGACTCAATGTAAGACAAGTCTATGTGACCAACTGTTCCTTTATTTAATCCAAATCCTCCAACAGAGCTGATTCGTAGATCGACATTGTTTTTTTTGCTCCTTTCTATCCGGAAAAACTCCTCTTTGGCATTTTCACCCAATACCAAATTTGGAAGCAGACAAACAATCAAACACAAGCCAATATGTATATTCATTTTTTTCATCAAAGTTAACTCTATATCAAAAACGATTTTATGAATGGAAAATCATGGATACACAGACCTAAAAGGCACCTAATATCTTTGGTGTTGCTACTGGCATATAAAATATTTTAGATTCGGTAGAGTCATTGGAAACTTAATAACCGATGGCAAGCCAATTGGCTGAATGTCCGTCCTTGGAACGCGCGCGCATCGGATATTCCGAGAATATTTGGGGCTGTGACAGCAGTTATCGAAAACGTCTAGCGACGTGCGCTACGCGCTAATGTAAACCGTGCCACCAAATATAGGCTCAAAAGCGCGTGAACAACCTAAATAACTCTTTTTAATGGCGGTGCCGCGACGAACTTTTCGGCACCGCCAATAAGTCATCAGGCAATCCTTAACTGCGCTAGCGACGCCCGTGTTTCTCCGCCGCTGATATTTGGCGTAATACTCAGTTCCAGCATCGTCAGCCCGTTGAGCTCGACGGTATAGTCTTCGAGTTCGCGGGTGTTGTCCGGCAGGCTGAAGTTGTACTGCTGGCGTACTATCTCATGCTGAGTTGCCCCATTGTCTGTAGACCAACTCAGTACGAACTCCTGTGTACGCTCCAGCTCATTTTCCTCAAACAGCAACTGAATACGACTGATCTTGTGCGGCTTGTCGAACAGCAGGCGAATCGTCTGTTTTCCAGGATGTTGCGAGCGCCAGCCAAGCCCAGTATCCATTATTAATGCTGACTCAATTGGGTGTTCTGCATCCTCTGATGTCAGCTCGACCTGCGCCAAGTGATCGAGGTCTAGCCACACTTGATTCTCTGCCGGGACACTTTTTTGCATGCCCTCGTGAATTATTTGCTTACGCATACGCCATCTCCTTTGGTTTCCACGCAAACTAACATGGGCTGTGCGAGCTGTGTTGTACGCGGTTACCTGATCGACCCCGGGTGTTCGAAGCGCTCTTGAAAGCTACGTGCTGACGACTCTTGGACTTTTCAGCTTTCTTTCCAGCAGACCTTCTTGGCGCCTGATTCTGTTTGCCATACCCCTTGTTAATAGGTTCCGCTCTAATGGATGGATCAGGTGTATACGCGTCGATCACAACCTTGGGGATGTCGCATTTTATGAGGCGTTCGATATCTTTTAGCAGCTTCAGTTCATCAACGCATACCAGCGACATTGCTTCACCTTCATTACCGGCACGCCCGGTACGGCCAATACGATGAACGTAATCTTCTGCTACGTTAGGCAATTCAAAATTAACAACGTGTGGCAACTGGCTGATGTCCAGACCGCGGGCGGCGATATCGGTTGCCACCAGAACACGCACTTTGCCCGATTTAAAATCAGCCAGTGCCTTGGTGCGCGCGCCCTGACTCTTATTGCCATGAATCGCGGCAGTGGTAATGCCATCGGCATTCAGTTGTTCAGCAAGATGATTGGCCCCATGCTTGGTACGATTGAATACCAGAACCTGTTGCCAATTATTCGAACGTACCAAGTGAGAAAGCAGTTCACGTTTGCGCCGTTTATCTACAGGATGAACGACCTGCTTAATACGCTCTGATGCACTATTGCGCTGCGCGACCTCTATCAGGGTGGGTGATTTAAGCAGTCCCTTTGAAAGTTGTTTGATTTCATCTGAAAAGGTCGCTGAAAATAACAGTGTCTGTTTCTGTTTGGGTAACAGTGCCAGAATCTTACGAATATCTCGAATAAAACCCATGTCGAGCATGCGGTCGGCTTCGTCGAGTACCAGTATCTCAATCTTGGAAAGGTCGACTGTTTTCTGGCTGATGTGATCCAGCAATCTGCCCGGGGTAGATACCAGAATGTCTACGCCACTACGCAGTTTCTGTATTTGTGCATTAATTTTTACGCCACCAAAAATCACCGTGGAACGAAGTGGCAGATACTTACCGTAGACACGCACGCTTTCATCAACCTGCGCGGCGAGTTCCCGGGTTGGGGTAAGCACCAGGGCGCGGATAGAGCGGCGGCCGTTCTCCTGCTTTCCGAATGACATTAATCGTTGTAATAGCGGCAGGGTGAAACCGGCGGTTTTGCCAGTGCCTGTTTGTGCGCCCCCCATGATGTCACGTCCTTCTAGGACATGAGGGATAGCTTGTTGTTGTATCGGGGAGGGAGTGGCGTAGCCTTTTTCGGATACGGCACGGAGTAATTCGGTTCTGAGACCGAGGGATTCAAATGACATGTAGCGATGTTCTCCAAGAATCGGCCTATCCAATATATATGTCATGAAACATATGGTTTGGCACGGTCTAGGCGGAAACGGCGTGTGTTGTGAGGTGAATCGGTAAGGATTACCGTGGTGAAACAGGTGCAGACCGAAGTGCACTTGAGAATGAAAGCCCACTATACCTGATATTCGTTAATAAATCTGCTTAGAAAATAATATTATTTCAGCTCGAGGCTTTAGATTGCTTTGCAAAAGTAGTCCATGCGCTCGATAACAAAATACCCTCTATCGCGGAAAAGATGTCCAGCTTAGCATTTATGATTTGGCTGGGGCTGAAAGCGAGGCTAGCAATGAACAGCGTCATTGTGAAGCCGATGCCCGCCAGAGTAGGCCGCTAGCAAACCAAACCGCAACGTCCAACTGAGACCCGGAGGACGTGTCGCAATGCCAGGGCGTTATTGAAATTACTGTTAACAGGCCCTAGCCAAAATTACTGCATCTGGGATCAAGTTCTTGTGTGGCCTTTTTTCATGGATCACAGCACACTCCCATTGCGAATATATTGTTTTAATTTTTCAATCCCGGGCATTCGTCAAACTTGTGAAATCCTGACTGCTCTACTAGTTTATTACTATTGAATAACACTTTTATTTACACATGCACTCCGAAAAATTACAGCAGCCACTCATACCGCAGGAGAGAAGGATGCCAGATACGGGGAAAAGCAATAAGGAAGTCCAGGCGCTTGAAGATGCCAATGCCTTGCTCAAGGCCATGAGCCGTGCCCAACAACATCTCATTAGGCAAATCGAGCCCAAACAACTGTTTGACGAATTACTCTGTGACTTTATTGAACTCACCCAAAGCAAATTTGGCTTTATTGGCGAAATTTTGCACCGAGAGAATGGCCAGCCGTACCTAAAAACCCACTCTATTAGTAATATCGCCTGGGATGAGGCCAGCCGAACCTTGATGGAATCATTTGCGATGTCAGGGCTGGAGTTCTCCAAGCTGGAATCTTTATATGGCGCAGTGATCACCTCGGGTGAGGCTGTGATTACCGACGATCCCGCCCACGACCCTCGCAGCAGCGGTCTACCCGAGGGACATCCCAAAATTGATACATTTCTCGGTGTCCCGGTCTTTTTTGGCGAAACGCTAACCGGCATGATTGGCGTGGCCAACCGCCCCCATGGTTATGACACATCGATGGTGGAATACCTGAAGCCGCTGCTTGAGACTTATGCCCAGATTATTGAAGTGCACAAGGCCAACATCGCGCGTGACAAGTCTTCAAAAAAGTTAAACGCAAGTGAAAACAAATTTCGCTCTTATGTTGAAAATGCCTCTGATGCACTATTTCTAGTTCGTCGTGATGGTAAGTTTATCGACGTTAACCAAGCCGCATGTTCAAGCCTGGGTTATCGCCGCGACGAATTGCTCGCGCTGACTGTGTTTGATATCTCTGACACTGCCACACACGAACGAATCGAACAGGCATGGCACAGCATTGAGGATGGACATCCTATTCGATTTGAAGGCATTCATCGACGTAAAGATGACGGACATTTTCCGGTAGAAATCAGTTTCTCCCTGCTAAAAACAAACGGCGATACGTATTTGATGGCCCAGGC
>CALZIQ010000086.1 GCA_945787735.1 uncultured Chromatiaceae bacterium
GCCGCATTGCCACCACAAAGTTTTGGATGGCTACTGGCCGGAGGGGTTTTTTACACCTCAGGCGTTGTGTTTTTTGTGCTTGATCACTGGTACCCCTGGTGCCATGGTGTCTGGCATCTGTTTGTACTTGCAGGCAGTGTTAGCCACTACTTCTCGATTCTGCTTTTTTTGTGATGAGAAAATAGGATGTGCATCGTGAGTCATGGTGCTTCGTGGGATTCTCAAAAAATGGTGCACGGTGCGCAGCCTACGTGGATACTTCGTGTTGCGTTTCCTGTTGCGTTGCAAACACCAAAAACCTCAAAGGTCCGCCGGGCATGATGGCATTGAAGGGATAGCAGGTGACCAGCGCTAGCGTATTTTTATGGCTATCCGCAATGGCATGTGATTCATGCACAACCGCGCTGGTGCTGACCCGATAACGCTGCCATTGTCCGTCTAAACCCTGGAGCAGGATTTCGTCACCTGTGGTCATGTGTTTGAGAAAACGGAAATGAGTGTCGCGATGGGCGCTAATCAGGCTGGTGCCGTTCTCACCCGGCAGGGCGGTGCCAAAACGATGGCCGGGACCGAAGGCCAGGGTGCGGCCGCTGTCGCCGGCCAGCACATAGAGATCGATGTTGTGTGCTGGCACTTGCAACCTGCCCACTGGCCAGGTGTCGGCCCAGGGCCAGGGTTTGTTGTGTTGCAGGTTTTGCAGAGTTTCTTGCCATGCGTCCTTGATCAGCTGTTGTGCCAGCAGCGCCTTAGTGTGTAGGTATGCACCTTGGCCTAGTTGCCACAGACTCAAGCTCAATGCTATCCAGAACAGCAGGGTACGATAATGTATGCGTATCATATTACGTTGCTTCTCTCGAATTGCGCGGTTTCAGCAACAGCGTCAGCAATAACAATAGTGTGCCAAGTAGCAGGTGCAAGGGTGCGGCAGTGGACGTTTTGGGGCGCAGCCCAAAAATCTTTTCATGCTGTTGGCCGTGAGGAAGATTGACCGGCATCGCTTGTTGTTCAAGTGTTTCACTTTGCGGTCGTGCTGGGGTGACATCAACGGCCACCAGGCTGGTGTGTTTGCTGACAAGATGATGTTGTAGTGCGGTGGTGATGATTTGTTGTTTGATGCGCTGCTTGTCTGTGCCTTCATGTTGCTGATCCATCAGATCAGTGATCTTGCGTCGAGCCCAGAGTGTGCCGATGCCTTGGCCTTTCATGCCCTGGTCGAGTTGAATGTTGTTTTGCCAGACACTTTGCTGGCGTTGGCCGCTGATAATGAGGCTTTGGCTGTTTAGATCGGTTTTGGCGCTGATGATCAACGGTTCTCCAGCATAGAGGTCGGGCAGGCGTTTGGGGTAGACATCTGCCTCAGCATTGCCGAAGTCGGCGACCAGTTGGCGCATCACAGGTGTCTCCAGTTTTTGAAACAGTACCTGCATCTTGCTTTGCACTTCACTGACATCACCTATGTAAGTGAAGGTGCCGCGGCCGAACTGGGCTGCCTTGCTCATGAAGTGACTGTTGGGGGCTGAGCCGATGCCGATGGTGAACAGGCGGCTCTGCCCCAGGCTTTGATGGATCAGTGAAAACAGTTCTGCTTCGTTACCAACGCTACCGTCAGTGAGAAATACAATCTGGCGTAGCGATTGGGTTTCATCTTGATTGCGTAAGGCGGCTTCAAGCGCAGGACGCATGTTGGTGCCACCATTAGCGCTGAGTGAGTTTACGTAACGCCTTGCTGCGCTCAGATTGTGACTGCTGGCGGCTTGTGCCTGGTTGAACAGTTGATCGGTGCCTGAGTTAAAGGCAATGACATTGAAGCTGTCGCCCGGTTGTAGTCGATCCAGCGCCAGCAACAGTGCCTGCCTGGCCTGTTGCATTGAGGTGCCGGCCATGGAGCCAGAGGTGTCGATGATATAAATCACTTCACGTGGCAGCCGCTGGTTTCCGCTTTGTTCATGCTGCGGTGGCAGCACCATTATCAGGTGATACAGCTCTGCCTCCATTTGTTCAGTGAACAAGGCCGCGCGCGGCGCCTGTCCGGCCTCGGGTGTCCAGCTCAGCTCAAAGTCACGATCGGCATAGGTTTCGTTTGCCAATGTAATGGTGTGGATGCCATTGTTTTCACTGGTTTGGATAGGATGATAAGGGCTGTTTAATTCAGTCAGAGGAAAACCGGCGTTCAATTCCACGCTCAATGAGATTGGGTTTATCTTGTTCTCGCTGTGTGACACCGGCGGGGTGATGCGGGAAGCATCCGGCACTTGGTTTGTATTCACGGCCCAACCTAGACCGTTGAACTGACTGACGCTTTCTTCCTGTTGAATCGGTACGCCCGGGATATAACGTGGCGTAATAGCCATAGGAAAACGCAGTCGGAACTGTCCGGCGTCATAACGCAACACCTGTTGATATTCGATTTCGACCGCGACCGTTTCGTGCGGACCAATGTTGGCGACCGAGTTGGTGAAGAGGTTGGGGCGCTCTTGCTCAATCAGGGCCGCCTTTTTTCCCGCCTGGCGGGCTTGGTTGTAGGTGTGTTTTGCTTCTTCGCGTGGTTTTATCTTTGCTTCAATGATGCGCTCGCCGATTTGCATGTGCATGTGATCCACGGCGGCATCTTCAGGGAGGGGGAAAACATAAACCCCTTCCACCCAGCTTTCGGAATTATTTTGAAAGGTTTGCCGCACCTTGGCGCGCACAATCATGCCGCTGACGTGAATCTGTACATCAGTATTCAGCGTGACTGCGAGGTGATAGCGGCCCTGGTCGTTTTGGAAAAGCAAGCTGCCTTGGCTGACATCCTCTAGACGCGCGACCTCGGCCATGGTTTCATCCGCGCTTGCCTGTGTCGCCAGCAGTGCGAGCAGGGCGGCGCAAAAGACAAGATAGCCAAGTAACAGACTGAGCAGGCCCCAAGCCTCGTCCCAGGCATAACGGCTGATGGATCGGTGCTCAGTTGTTATTGTCTTATGCGATGTGCTTGTCATAGTCTGTTCCGGTTTGTGTGTGACCCAGCGTGCCGTCCGTGGCGATTATTAATTTCCTATGTGCGCCAGGGTGCTTGTCTGTGTATAAGTAAAGCCGACAAGCTGGGCACAACATTGGGGCAATGGGGGCGAAACGGGGGATGAAAAATGACAAATAATGTCAATGTGACCGCTGCGGCATCACAATCCGTGATGGCTGTGTTAGCTTAAACAGCAGATAAAACGGGAAGTGGAAGTATGAGTAGATGTATTGCCATTGTCGAAGACGAGGCGGCGATTCGGCACAACTATGCCGAGGCTATGAGCAAGCAGGGGTATCAGGTGCGCGCTTATGCCAATCGTGCCGAGGCGGAGCAGGGCTTCAGTCAACAGCTGCCTGATCTGGTGTTGCTGGATATCGGGCTTGAAGACGAGATCGATGCCGGCTTTGAGTTGTGTCGCCAGTTACGCAACTTGTCCGATACATTGCCGATTATTTTTCTTTCTGCCCGTGACAGTGATCTGGATACTATTTCTGGCCTGCGCCTGGGGGCCGATGACTATCTCACCAAGGACATCAGCATCGTTAATCTGTGCGCCCGTGTGGCCGCTTTTTTTCGTCGCTTGGATGCCATGCAAAAACCTCAGGTAGCCGAGGCAGAAATCCGTCGTGGTGAGTTGTTGCTTGATATGAATCGCTACAGCGTTAGTTGGAAAGGGCAAGCACTTGACTTGAGCCTGACCGAATTCTGGCTGGTGCATTGTCTGGCCAGCCATCCCGGCCATGTAAAGAGTCGAGAACAGTTGATGCAGGCCGCCCATGTGGTGGTGGATGATGCCACCATCACCTCGCACATCAAGCGCATGCGTAAAAAGTTTTGTCAGCTTGATGACAGCTTTGATGCTATCGACAGTGTCTATGGCATGGGCTATCGCTGGCAAGAGAGCAAGGCATAGTTGCCGCATGGCCAAGGTGCCGCTAATCAGAATCTCTATTCGTACAAAACTATTGTTGGCATCGCTTAGTTTGTTGGTGCTGCCGTGGTTGGGATATCAATATATTCAAGGCTTGGAATCTTATCTGCGTTCTGCCCAGGCGCAACGCCTACTTGATCGAGTGGCTATCGTTGCTTCATTGATGGATGACCGTCCTGAGTTTTTCCAAACTCAAGCAGTGCAAGCTGCCCCGGCTGATATGCGTTCCCACATTTATGTGCGGCCCTTACGTTCGGCGATTCAGTTGGATGGATATGTCGATGACTGGAGTATTTATCAGGAGCGCATGCAGTCCATTGGTGAAATTAATGAGAATAAAGACTTACAAGTAAGCTATCGCCTCGGTACTTGGAATGGCTTTCTCTATCTCTTGTTTCAGGTGCAGGATGATTCGGTAGTTTATCGTCAGCCGGACAGCCTTCGTGTTGATAGAAGTGACCATCTACGCATAGGTATTCAGGATCGGCAGGGTAACTTTAAACGTTATCGTTTAACCACCATTTCCCCTGGTTGGGTCAGTGCCTACCTTATGTCTGCCAATAAAAAAGATCCATTACCGCAGGGCACCGAGTTTCGTATCAAGGGAGAGTGGCAGGAAGTGCCTGGCGGGTACAATATTGAGCTGCGCATTCCGATAGAGGTGATGGGTGACAGAGTTGCATTTGCCGTAGCGGACATCGATGACGCTGAAACACGCAAACTTGAAGGCCTTGCCGCGACTGCTAATACTGAACGCGTCGCTGGTTTAGGTACCATCGCCATTCCAGCGGCAGAGATGGCGTCGCTGTTGCAGCGGCTGCAACAAGCACAAAGTCGACTCTGGGTGGTTGATGCCGATAATCGTGTGATCGGTTTAAGCGATGATTTGAACAAACCTGCCGAACAGCCGACACAACAAGCAAGTTCATTCTTTTCAAATCTTGTTCGTGTGTTTTACCGACTATTGCTTGAACAGCCGAGTCGTGAATTTATCGATCCATATTCATCAGCATCGCGTTTGGATGATCCAACGGTGAGTGCTGCGCTGTCTGGCAAGGCACAGGTAGCCTGGCGCCAGACCGGAGATGAAAAAGTGAGTTTGATCACTGCCGCCCATCCAGTTTATAACGATGGACAACGGGTCGGAGCTGTCGCCATCGAAGAGACCAGCAACAGTATCCTGATTCTGCAAAACCGTGCCATTGAGGCACTTGTAAACATGAGTCTGTTGGCTTTTGTGTTGACCATGGGGGTGTTGCTAGCCTTTGCTACGCGTCTGTCCATACGGGTGCGGCGATTGCGTAATGAGGTGGAGGAAAGTGTCGCAGCCGACGGGCGTGTTCAGAAAGAAATCAAGCTTACAAAATCAGGCGATGAGCTAGGTGATCTGGGGCGCAGTTTTGCCGCCATGCATGAACGCCTGACGCAATACAATCGTTATCTTGAAACGATGGCAGGAAAGCTTGGGCATGAGCTGCGCACACCGATAACGATCGTGCGTTCGTCACTGGATAATCTGGCTGAGTGCCAATCAGAAGAAGAGGCAAATACCTACCTGCAAAGAGCCAATGAAGGCATTGCGCGATTGAGTGGAATCTTAACGCGAATGAGTGAAGCAACGCATCTAGAACAGACGATTCAGCAGGAAGAGCCAAAAGTATTTTGTGTCAATGATGTGGTTGCTGCTTGTGTCGAGGGATATCGTCTGGTCAGCCCCAGTCAGGCCTTTGAGTTCGAAGATGATAGTGCGGAGGCGCAAGTGATGGGTTCGCCTGAATTGCTAGCCCAGATGCTGGATAAGCTGGTCAGCAATGCCTTGGACTTTGCCGAAAGAAATGCAGCCATCAATATCTCGCTGGTACGCCAATCAGATAATGTAGTGATGCGTGTTGTCAATCAAGGTCCGCCGTTACCCCGCGAGATGCGTGACAACCTGTTCGACTCCATGGTGAGCATGCGCCAGGGAAAAACTGATCAGCCTCACCTTGGTCTAGGGCTTTATATCGTTCGCCTGATTGCAGAGTATCATCATGGCCGCGTAGAGGTGTCTAATCTGAGTAATAGTAAAGGTGTTGTCTTTTCTATTGTGATGCCCTTGTCATAATTTGCCATATTTCGTTTCTTTTTTATCATTATCCGTTCCCGTTTGTTGCCAGTCTTGTTTTGTTTAATGAATTTGTCAGACAGACAAAACAAACGAGAGGCGTCATGTAATGAAAATATTTCGTAATAAATCTTTGACCGGTGTTGCTATCGTTGCCCCATTGTTAATGGCAGTGGGTTGTGCCGGTGACAGGCAAAATATTGCTCAGACTGAAAATATGATTGAGCAGAGGCAGCAAGAGATGCATGAGCATGTGCCGGCAACAGAGGTTGCGATCAGTAATATGGATGGTTACCTGGAGCAATTGCCTAAAGAGGCTGTAATGGTTGTGCCCGGTGATATTGAAACTGTAGTTGAGAACGTTGTGCAGAATGAGGCTGAAGAAATCAGTCTTGGTTCAATGACAGATGAGGAATTGTTGGTGGCTGAGGTTCTAGGTGTTGGTCCAAGTTTGATTAAAGAACAGGAGCAAGATGATGCTAGGCTGATAATGCCGCCACCTGAGCAATTGGTGATTCAGTTTGGTTTTGATGAATACGTTCTGGCAGAAAATGACCGCAAGTTGGTCAAAGACCATGCTGAGTATTTGTTACAGAATCAGAACTATGTGCTGGTGATCAGTGGTCACACAGATAACCGTGGACCTGAACTTTATAACCAGAAGCTGAGTGAGCAGCGTGCACAGGCTGTAGCAGAATTGCTAGTCGCAGCAGGCGTGCCGGTATCACAGTTGAAAGTGAGTGGTTTGGCTGGCGCTGTGCCCAGGATATCGCCAGATAACTGGCAAGAAAATCGCCGGGTTGAATTCGTTTATCAAGATTCGATGCTGGCAAATAATCAATAGCCGTTGATGCTCGATTGTTCTGTTCATGGGGCTGGCTCCACTTATCTGCACCTTCTCCTCCCTTCCCTCGCAGGAGTTGGCCCCATTCTTTTTAAAATAAACTGTATCTCAGCAGACTTGAATGTTTCCACGTTAGTCCGACGATCTGCCTAATACAGTGATCTATGCATAGGTGGATAGGCAAGGCCAGAGCATCCATAAGTTGCCGTGAAGCAAACTTGACTGTGATATGAAAGCCAGGTGGCTACGGGTGAATACAATTTATCTAGAACCCTCTCCATTTTCATGTTTAGTCAGCTGGTCTGATATTCAGCCGCCTATCCTTCATTTTATGTTGTGAGACCAAAAGTCCACGGTAAATTAACTGTGTTTGTAAAAAAGTGTCACGATTTCCCTCCTGGCTATTGATGTAGCTGCGCCAAGCAAATAGACTTGCCACCAACCTCGAAATGGGTGCGAGTGATATTTTGGCTACAACAATCAAAAGAGACTATAAACATGAAAATGAAAATGAATAAACTGAGCATTGCACTTTTCGGCAGCCTTGCCCTGGCAGGGTCTGCCATGGCAGAAGGCGGTAGTTCTGAATGGGCTGGCGAGGCCGAGTTGGGCATAGTTTCAACTGATGGTAATACTGAAACGCAAACCATTAGCGCCAAGGCTAAAGCTAGCAATGAGCGTGATAAATGGAAACATGAGTTAGGTCTAGAGGCGCTGAACACTGAAGATAAAGATGTGACAACGGCAGAGCGTTATACCCTGACCGGCAAGTCAAACTATAAAATGACTGCGCGCGATTATCTTTTCGGTATTATCACTTATGATGACGATCGTTTCAGTGGCTATAATTGGCGCGCTAGCGAATTCGTCGGTTATGGTCGTCATGTGATCGCCGAAGAAGACCTTACGCTTGATCTCGAGGCTGGTATCGGTGCGCGTCAAAGTGAGTTGGATAGTGGTGTTGATCAAGATGAAGGTGCGATTCGTCTGGCGGGTAACCTCGGTTGGAAAATCAGTGATACTTCAAAGTTTACAGAAGAGCTGAGTTCAGAAATCGGTGAAGACGTGACCATCTCTAAATCTGTCACTGGTCTTAAGACACAGATCAACGGCAGTCTGGCAATGAAAGTTACTTATACCGTTAAACATGTTTCAGAAGTACCTGCCACCATCGAAAAGGTGGATCGTGAAACTGCTGTGACACTGGTGTACAGCTTCTAAAGTATTTATATATGAAGCTGAAAGGCCGCATGGATGCGGCCTTTTTTGTTTATGCGGGATAAAAAATCAAGCCGTACCGTTAAGGTAAGCCTTACGTTTCGACGCCACCATTTTTTCTATGGCGTAACGTAGTATGATGCGGGGCATGCTCTTGTAATGTTTTTGCAGAAACTGTTCTTCAGTTTTTAAGCTGCGTTTTCCAATCTCACGCAACATCCAGCCAACTGCTTTTTGAATCAGGTCTTCATTGTCGTTGACGAGTATCTCGGCGATGGCGAGTGCGTCTTTAAAATCATTTTGTCTGATCATGGTGAAGGTCGACATGATTGCGATGCGCCGTTGCCATAAATTTTCGGAATCTGCCATTTGATAGATAGGCGATTTATCTTTGTCTGCCAGGTAGGCGCCGATGATGTAGGGAGCGGAGCTGTCGATCAGGTCCCAATTATTGATCTGCGACAGGTTGTTCATGTAGTGTTTATAAATCTCGCTCTGCTCTACTTCGGTTGCCTTTTTGAATTTCTCTACCAGCATGATTAGGGCAAACAAGCGTGCCTCATGAAACTCTGAAGCGAGAATGTTTATAGTTTCATCGATGGAGATGTTGCTTTGCCGTTTTACTTCGGCGCGAATTATGGGCACACGGATGCCTAGGAAAATGTCACCTTCGCCATATTCACCCTTACCCGTTTTGAAGAACCGCTGTGAATGGTTGGCAATCTCACTATTGGCAAGCGATTTGAGGTGTGTGATTACTTGCTTGGCATTTGACATGATATAAATATTGAATGCGACGTCATTAAAGACCAGGTCTATTAGGTTTAGTTTCCAGTCAGCTATTATTGCAGAACGAAAGCTGAAACGGCATCTTTGATGCTGACAACAAAAGGAGTTACTCATGTCACAAAAGCCTGCCCCAACAGATATTGATCTACATGCACTGCTTGCTGGCCGCTGGAGCCCACGGACCTTTGATCCCGGCCGTATGGTCGACCATGAAGACATGTTGACTTTGCTTGAGGCGGCGCGCTGGGCGCCATCTTGTTTTAATGATCAGCCCTGGCGGTTTGTAGTGTGTGACAAAGGGAGCGATCAGGAGAGCTGGTCCAAACTGTTAAATGTCTTGGCGGAAAAAAATCAATTATGGGCGAAGAATGCACCACTTTTGATGCTCATCTGTGCTGATAGTCTGTTTCAGAGCAATGGCAAGCCGAATCGCTGGGGCCAATATGACAGTGGTGCCGCCGCGATTAGCGTGGCCTTGCAAGCAACCGCAATGGGCTTGATTACACATCAGATGGGTGGTTTTGACACGGATTCTGCCCGACAAGCGTTTAATATCCCGCAGCAGTTTCAGCCCATGGCGGCGATGGCGGTTGGCTATCCTGGTGATATCAATCAATTGGATGAGGTCTTCAGAGACGCAGAAAATGCGCCGCGACAGCGCGCGGATGTAAATAGCCATTTTTTTCTGGGTAACTGGGGCAGGCCTGTTAAAAACTGATGCTGTTCAGTTGGTGTGTGGATAGATAAAGACGTGGCAATGCTGACGTTCTGATGCGCTCTTAATTAAACGTGAAATGATGTAAACCTTGTTTGCAGACATGGTGCCGGGCAGATGATCAATAGGCGCAGCCACCACCACTTATATGTCGCTGCAGCTCTGATCCCTCCAATCAAACTATCGGTCACCACCCGGCATGCTCTGTTGTGTAAATAATTATTGATGGATGAGTTTTGCTTTTCTCCTAATTACATTGATCAGGCTTTGAGGCGAAAGTTCAGGTGATTTTAAATAATCTATCGAGGTTAAGAATTACCTTTGAAAAGCAGGGGTGTAAACAAGAGGGTAGTTGTTGGATGGTCTGGAGCGATGTGACAGAGCTTTAATCGTAATTGCGATGACAGCTGTGCAGTTCGGCTGCAAATTAAAATTTCGATTAAACGGTTTTGGGAGTCTATAGTGATTTAGTTGTGGAAAAAAATCGTTTCATTATTGAAAAGGAGAATAAAGATGCTATTAAAATACATCAAACATCCTTTAATGATAGCTGTCACGCTGGCAATGTTCTCAGCACTAGGTAGTGTTCATGCGTATCGCACCGACCATGGCTTTTTGCCGCCAGGGGCGAATGTTTGTGAGTCGCATGTCTCGGTTAGCTTAGAAGTCCCACCCAATTCACAAGCGGTGCCTGATCCCTTCAAAGGTGAATTCAGTCACGGCTTTTATCATGTGGAAGAACTCAACGATGGATTGTTTTACATGACTGATGGCGTGTACCAGGCCATGTTTTTAGTATCAAAGCGAGGCATAATTGTTGTCGACGCACCACCTTCAATCGGTGTTAACCAAGTAGATTCTACGCAGTCTGTCAGCATAGTCGATGTACTATACAGCATTCCAGAAACACAAGGCTTGCCGATAAAAAAACTCATTTACAGTCACACGCATTTGGATCACATTGGTGCTGCCAGCATAATTCAGGATGCATTTCCAAAGGTAAAAATTATTGCTCATTGGCAAACACAACAACAGCTCAGGCTAGGCACGGGTGAATTAGAAGGGTTGTTGCCGGGGTCAGGTACTAATCCGCCGCCAATGCCAACTCAAATATTTTTTAAAGAGAAACGAATAA
Source organism: uncultured Chromatiaceae bacterium (assembly GCA_945787735.1). Taxonomy (GTDB): domain Bacteria; phylum Pseudomonadota; class Gammaproteobacteria; order Tenderiales; family Tenderiaceae; genus Tenderia. Next base: position 10,738 of record CALZIQ010000086.1, read on the forward strand.
AGCTGGGCAAACAAACGCTTCATCTGTCATATAAGGGCCCCGCCCATGAACCAGGCAATATCTATATTTATGCAGCTAAGCAAAAAGTACTCATGCTGGTTGATGTAATATTTCCTGGGTGGTCACCGTTTACTAATTTAGCAATTGTCGAAGATGTGCCTGAATACATTGAGGCCTATGATGAAGTATTGGAATATGAATTTGATGTCTTTGTCGGGGGACATTTCAACCGTTTAGGCAATCGTGATGACATCATTGAAGCGCAACAATATATTTTGGATATAAAAGCCAATGCGTTGGCTGCATTACAAAATCCCGCCTTATTTCAGATTTTCGGTGTAGCGCCACAGAATGGTTTGGGAGCCTTCAGTATTTATCTTGATCAAATGGCATGCGATTGTGCAAATCGAACCCTTGATCCTGGTGTGACACCGTCTGGTAATGATTGGCTTAGTCGTATAGGCAATTCTGATATCAACACCCTAACGCATTGTTGGGAAATGGGGGAGGCTATGCGTATCGATCCTACATTTTGAATTTATTGAACATGCTTTTGAGTCTGTAAATAATTCAAGCTGTGAATATCGGTTTATTGTTCTCACCTATTTCAGTGCTAGTACTCTCCGCGATTGTTTATATCCGGGCCCTCCCAGGTCCGGATATGCTTAAGCCTGAAACGTTGGCCTTTTGTCAGTAAGTTTTGTTGCAATTCATTGATTGGCGTATTCCGCCATCATTGAGAATACAAAGCGTGTAGAGAATATCGGCAGTTTTAAAGTGTCCCACCCAAGCTTCTGTGCCTTAAGAGCTATTTGATGTGTGAAACTTCGTTCTTTTATCATTATTAATTACATTGATACACCTGACTACCGGGTTTACAAATGAATTTATGTAGAGAGATTTAGGTTGACCACGGATGGATTAACACCTTCTTTATTTCTTAAGATATGATTTATTTCGCTGGCAGGTAGTGGGCGATTAAAGAAATAACCTTGGCCGATATCGCAACCACAGTCCTTAAGGAATTCAGCCTGTAATGAGCTTTCTACGCCTTCTGCGACAACATCGACATTCAGATTATGAGAGAGAGCGATAATTGCTTTAACAATCGTGACATCTTCTGAATCATGTGGCGTATCTGCAATAAAAGATCGATCGATTTTTAGGGTGTCGATAGGGAAGCGCTTGAGATAGGCTAGCGAGGAATAGCCTGTGCCAAAGTCATCGATAGCCAATCGTATGCCCATGCTTTTTATTTCTCTGAGTATGTTTAACGCAGATTCAGCATCTTGCATGATGGCGCTTTCCGTAATTTCAAATTCCAGGTGTGACGGGTTGACGCCACTTTCATAGAGCAGCCTCTGTATATCTTCTATTAAATTGGGGGCTGAAAACTGGCGAGCAGATAGGTTTACAGATACACGGATATTTCGTTGATTTTTGTGATTAATCGCCTTGGCATGGATAGCAGCAGTCCAGAGCATCCATTGTCCTACCTTAATGATCATGCCGGTTTCTTCCAAAGCAGGGATGAAGTCATCCGGAGAAACGATACCTCGGCTCGGATGATTCCAGCGGATAAGTGCCTCGATCCCTATGATGTGTTTCGTTTTAAGGTGGTACTGTGGTTGGTAATACGCTTCAAATTCATGCGCTTCTAGCGCCCGGTGAAGATCAGTTTCTAAAGCTAGCCGTTTGTTGACTCGGATGCTCATATCTCG
>CALZIQ010000087.1 GCA_945787735.1 uncultured Chromatiaceae bacterium
AATTCGGTGATATGCGGCGCGAGGCTGACGATGCGTTGCGCTGGCTGATCTAGCGATATCACATGACCAACATCATCCGTGACGCTGACAGCGGCTGTAACCGCTTTTGGTATCAGCAGACAAGAAACTAAACACAACAGCAAGCGCACAACAAAAGATTTCAAATCAAGCCTCCCGACAACCCATTTGTGAACCATTAATGAGACTATTATGATCGATCTCTGGTGTGACCGTTTGAGCAAAAAACCTTTTTTCAGACGTAAACCTTGAATGGGATCAAAAACATCAAAGCCTTGCACATTGAAGGCTTAGAGACAGTTGAGTAATTCGGCCTGGCGAAATCCCGTAGGATGCCTAACTAAACAAAATCACAAACTGCCCGCATGAAAGATCAGATTGGCCACGACCGCCTCACCCTCACCTTCGATGCGAATACGGCTAATGCCAGCATTCGGAACATGAATACGAAACATGCGATCCAGTGGTGAGGCCAAGACATGACACAACAACATGCGTATCACGCCTGCATGCCCTACAATCAATACATGTTTGCCGGCATATTGCTGCAATATCGCCTGCCAGACACTTACAACTCGTCGTTCAAAATCAGACAGCATTTCCGCCCCTGGTGGGCGATGCGTGATGGGATCATGATAAAAACGCTGCAATGCCTGCGCATCTTCAGCAGCGATTTCTTGTTTGCTAAGCCCTTCCCATTCACCAAAGCCAATTTCTTTAAGTCGATCATCCAAACTCATAGGCAAGCTATGGCGCTGGGCCAACTCTTCAGCAAAGGCAGCACAACGGCTTAATGGGGAGCTAACAACTGCCTGCCAGGGACAGTGATCCGCTACCGCCTCGCGCATTTGACACCAGCCTTTTTCACTCAGGGGATCATCAATCTGGCCACGATATCTTCCACTGCCACCAACCGGTTCGCCGTGGCGAATCAGGTCAATCGTTGTGATCGTTTTATTCATATTCTTATGATTGAAAATTGTTTTTACTGATTTTCTATCTCGGGCGCTTCCATCGTTGCTATCTCTTTCTTTCTCTTAAAGGCCTTACGCAGCAAATGTGGGATGAGCAAATGCAATGGCATACGCAGAAAATGCGACCGTATGTACATTAGCCTGCGAGAAAGAGGCGTAAATAGATCATCACAACTTGGGTGATCAGGCATTAGGGCGCGGCTAAACAATGCATCCATAAGTGGCAAGAACGCAGGCTTGCCCACAGCCGTTGCCGCCTTCATGGCCACACCTGGCACCGGTGTTTGCAATATCTGATGCGTATAACGCAGAGCATAAAACAGCGGCCGAGCCAGATCCATTTCCGCGGCGCGCTCGACCAACTCATCCCAGAACCCATCTACATTACCGAAATCACGCAACATTAAATCAAGATCAACCAAGTCTCTCATGCCATGCTCGAGCTCGCCATCGTGGAACAAGTGAGTGGCACTATGAAGCACCATATCCACCGGCGCCAACACAAACGTATTATCTTCCCCCTCGACCACCACAGCATCCGCCATCAGTTTTTTTGGATCGGGATGTAAACGTGCAGTTTCAGGCAGAATGGTATGGTGGATGTCTACGACCGTTTGCCTTATACCATGACGCATCGGCGGAAGCTCGTGCATCCAGGTGCGGTAATAACGTTGATCATACTCATCATGGTGAGTGGTGACCCAACCATGCATCAGCATTTCATTCTCAACTTCATGCAGTTTGTTCTTGGGCACTAAAATATCGAAATCAGCAAATACTCGACCATTGGACACCGGCAGATTTGCTGCAACATAAGCCGCCCCTTTTAGCAATACCAATGGCAGCTGCGCTGCATTCATCACAGACTGAAGTTGTGCAATTTCATATCGAACTGCTATTTCATATCGCCTTGCTATATACCTGCCTGCATGCAAATGGGCAGCAGGTTTTTTTGGAACCTGATCAAGCAAAGCGTGCTGCTCCAACAAATTCGCCAACCTCGGTAGTAAACCTGCACGGCGAGCCTGCCTGACTAGCAAAGACCAGTCTGATATTGACAGATCAACAACACGTTCTGGCGCGCAAAACATGTCCAGCAAAACGTTACGCTGCATGCTCATGACCATCATGGTTCCAAGCTATCAAACGTAGCTATTGCTTCATCCAGGCTGCTGTAACTGAAGCGATAACACTGGCAGCGATCAACGACCTTTGCCAACGCGTGAAAAGCAGGCTCACCCAGCACGCCATAATTAAAAGAATTGTCAGCTAGCATCATAAAGGCACGCGCCCTGGAAAGAGGCTCCAAATTTGTTTCCGATTTATTGATATATTTTGGCAAGACTACCCATGCGGCCTCTGCCGATTCGCCAGCACGAAGAATGCTTTCATCCGTGGCCTTCATATGGGCAATAGTGCCTTTATGCGTATCTTTCACGACGGGCCCAAGCGACATCTCAGGTGCAAATTTGCGGATAATATCGATTGACTGGTTTTTTAATCCTACTGGCCGTGGCAAAGGGGAAAGAGTGCCGTCTGATAAAGAGATTAATGCCAACTCATCCGAAAAAAGACGCCAGCCCCTGCTCACCAAGGCTGCACACAAGGTGCTTTTACCTGAGCCTGGTGGTGCCGGCATTATCAACACCCGTCCATGCCGTTCAACCACGGCAGCATGGATGATCAAATAGGTATGCATACTGTTCACAACACACCAATTAAAACCCCATTCAAACATAGGAAAGGCATGATCAAGAGGCAAAGGTTTGAACGGGCTAATCCCATCAAAGAGAAAATTCACTTGTGGGCGAAACCAGCGGCGCAATCCATTAGGGCGATCCAGTGAAACATAAAAATCTATAAAATCTTTTGAATCCAGCAAGGGGTAATCGCCATACAAAACGCGAAGCCCTCGGCCCACACTTTCGATAGAGGAACGCACTTGTATATTCATTGTGCCGACTTGAAGACCAAGTCCGCCATGAGAAAGCTGCCGAAAAAAATCAGACTCATTTAGGCTTAAGAGCTTCAAACTGAATCTGCTCTAACAATACCCAACTGATTTAAGGCTTCAAGCCTCTGAGACACCGCCTGCACTAGCGCTTCGTCACACTCAAGCCCATTTGCCTGTGCAAAGTTTTTTATCAGGCCTGATTCAGATATTGATGTTGATTCTAACTCGCGAACAAGCTCAAGACTAAGCTCATCGAGCAGGTGAGTATTTCCTGAGAAGCGGTCAAAGACAATCATCTCACCATCCCAGTATTTATAGAGTGGATCAAGGCTAGGAAAGAGGCGCCAGTGCCTTTGGGAGTCTGCCATCTATAACATAAGAGTGAGTCTTTGAGACTATTAAGAGAAAACCTTTATTGGGGACCAAGGAACTCAGCGAAGATTATAGACTATTCATTACTATCTGCAACGCAAGTGGGTCTCGCGCATTCTCATTCCACATCTTGAATAGCGCTGTCAAACTGGCCGGATTTCCGTGATAGAGATTATAGAGCTCTAATACTTCCTCAGGGCTTAAACCAAATACAACGCTACCTCCATTAAAGCCATGAGTCTGCCATTTTGATGCGCAAGCATTCAAATATGCGGCAACTGTCTCCGCACCACACTCACAGGCAGGATCTCGATCATCAACATAATGCTTAATGAGATAACCCATGGAACGACTTCTTTTCTGATCGTATTTGTTGTAATAAATGTACTTTTCCCCAGAGAACTTGTCCCAGGAATGAAATTTAGTCGATCCATGGCAAGAGTTACCTGTATGGTCATTCGGCCAGTCAGAATATGTATCGTGAAGCTTTTCTCTCCAATCGGAACATCTATGGCCACCACAAGAGACGCTGGCATCGATATTGGAGGCATTAAGAGACTGAAGACCTGAAATAGTACACTGATGACCTTGCTTTCCACCCCCGGTCCAACCGCCAGTCGCCATCGCGGGACGACTGCTGAGCGTCATAATTACTGGGGCAGCAATCAATCCGGCCTTAGTAAAGCGGCGACGTGAAAGATCAGCACCTTCCGGTCCATTGGTGGCTGACTTGCTCTAGTCATGGGGGTCCGACATTTCCTGACCCTCGCGAATATCGTCACTCATAATCTAAACACTCCTGCTCCGCCTGTTTACACAGACAAAATATAGCTAAAAATTTGCGCAAATATACCACATTCCTAATATTGGCGTAGTGAGGCATAACTTAATGTGATTCTATGCTGCAAGAAATGTACCGAACAACATCAAGCGCCTGTATTTTCAATTATTTCTCATACACACATCCTCATGAAAAGATATTTCGGGCAGATCGACATTCACATCTGTAAAGCAATTCGACACCCAATCACTTATATACATCCCTTATATTAATTATAGAATATGAAATCCGACACTTAACCAATCATTAGATTTGATTTTTCCAGGGACACACAAAATATATGGGACACCGCCTCTCGAAAATATACACACGCACCGGTGACACTGGCATGACAGGGCTCAGTGACGGCCAACGCGTTGACAAGGATTCGTTGCGCATCGAGGCCATTGGCACGGTTGATGAACTGAACAGCCATATCGGCGCCATCTTGACATATGAGGTTCCCGAGGATATTAGCAACTGCCTGACCGGGGTTCAGCATACGCTGTTCGACCTCGGCGGCGAACTCTCCATGCCCGGCCACGAACTGATCCAAGCCAAGCACACCAAGGCTTTAGAGACGTGGCTGGACAGCGTCAATGCCAACCTGCCTCCTCTTAAGGAGTTTGTATTGCCCGGCGGCAGTCCTGCAGCAGCCAGCTGCCATATCGCCCGCGCAGTTTGCCGGCGCGCCGAACGGCGCGTGGCCTCTCTACTGCGCGAAGACCCCGTCAACCCGCAGATTCTGACCTATCTCAATCGCCTCTCCGACCTTTTGTTTGTATTGGCTCGTTGCCTGGCACGGCAAAATGGCGCCCAGGAAGTATTTTGGCAACCAGACAATCTACGCCAGCCCTAAGCATGAACTGATCGGGCCGGGCAGGTATAATGGCCGGCCAATTATTTAAGCAAACAAGAATGTAAGGCTCCCGCATGCGTAAACCTGTCGTAATTATTGGAATCGGTGAAATGGCCGGGGTATTTGCCCGCGGTTTTCTACGAACTGGCCACCCGGTTTACCCCGTGACAAGAGAAATGGACATGCAGGCTGAGGCCACCAGCTTGCCTGAACCGGAATGCGTACTGGTAGCCGTCGCCGAGAAGGACCTGCAGCGAACGCTGACTCAGATCCCGGACCAGTGGCATAACAAACTAATTTTGCTACAAAATGAGCTGTTGCCACGTGACTGGCAGGCTTATTCATTCACCGATCCGACCATCATTTCGGTTTGGTTTGAAAAAAAGAAGGGGCAGGACGTCAAGGTGCTCATCTCCTCCCCTGCCTTTGGCCCTCATGCAGATTCCCTCAAACAAGCATTGGGCAGTCTCGACATCCCCTGCCGGATTGTTGAATCTAGCGACGAAATGCAATATGAGCTGGTACGCAAAAATGTTTACATCGTCACCACCAACATCGCGGGACTTGAAACCGGTGGTACCGTATCTGAACTATGGCGAGAACATGAAACCCTAGCCCGCAGCGTGGCTAATAATGTGATGGATATTCAGCAGACCTTGATCGATGACGATAACCTACCACGTGACCGCTTGATTGAGGGAATGCTAGAAGCCTTTGAGGGCGACCCTGAGCACAAATGCATGGGCAGATCGGCCCCCGCGCGACTGCAACGGGCACTTCAGCAAGCCGATAATGCTGGACTGGAAATTAGCAAACTCAGACAGATCGCAGCAGACAGACTTTGATTTCTAACCAATCCAATTTCCGAGATGCTGAATCAACATCGCCGACCAATTGTCTAACAACGCATAACAATGTATAACATTATAGTATTTATAAAAAAGGCCTCTTCATGACTCAGCTGAAGCGCCGCGAGACATTACACGTATTCGGCCGCATGGGCCTGACACTCTTACTCTCAGCATTGACTGCTATTGCCTCTGCTGCCAGTTACACCATTAAAGACCTGGGTGCCAATTTCCAACCACTCGCCATCAATGAAAATGGCCAAATCGTCGGCATCGATACCAGTGGCTCGAGCCCAACAGCCATGCTTTATAAAGACGACACTCTAATTCCGCTGCGCTCTCAGAGCCACGCCCTAGATGTAAACGAAAACGGCCTGGCTGTGGGCTATGAAATCAGCGCCCCCAACAACACCCCCTTGTTATGGGATAACGCCCAGCTTTCATCCGAACTGACTCAATTCAACAACCTGCTAGAGGCACACAGCATCAGCAGCTTTAACGAGGTTGTTGGCACTCGACTAGTAGATAACCGCTTTGAACGCGCCTTTAACTACGATATTTTCAGTGGCACCCTAACTACACTGACCACCCTCGGTGGCGGCAACGCCTGGGCCAACGCCATCAATGATCGAGGCCAAATCACTGGCGCCTCAGAAGATGAAGACAATAATATCCGTGCATTTCGATACAACACCATAGACTTGACTAATCTCGGCAGCTTCGACGGCTATCAGCATACCGAAGGGACTGGCATCAACGAGCAAAACGGAGTTGCCGGCTTCGCCTTTAACCGCAACGAAAGCTTTAGCGGCAAACGCGCTATTTATGCCCCAGAAGACAGGGGTGTCTTCAATATCGGCACGCTCAATCACGACGTCGACAGCATCGCCAAGAGCCTCAACAATGACGGCCTCATTGTCGGTCAGTCGCGCCGCATCAATGGCGATGAACGCGCCTTCATCTACGACACAGCATCAAACGACGTGCCCAACATCATCACTGATCCGGTCGTGCCAACAACGGTTTACACAGGCAGCACCAACGGTAACGGTGTCGCAAAAACAAGCAACCGAGGCGACGACTGGCTTACCGTTGACAGCGGTTTGGTCAACGGCACTGTCAATGGCATCACCGTCGATCCTGCCAACAATAGCCGCATTTATGCATCTACGAATGGCGGTGTCTATATCAGCAATAACGGAGCTGGCAACTGGACCCTTTTTAACAGCACGCTGGCCGACTTTACCTTTTATAGCATCCACATCGATGTCAAAGACAGCACCTTAATGTATGCAGGCTCTGACAGAGGTATTTTTTACAGCCATGATGCGGGCAGCACATGGGAGCAGGCAGACGCAACATCCGGCTTTGCTTCGTTTGACTTTATTAGCCACCCGACTGAAAACTTTGTTTATGTTGCCACCACAAATGGTCTCTACCGCTCGGCAGACCAAGGCATCACCTGGGACCAAAACAACGGTCAAGATGATACCCGCCTTTTCACCCGTTTTTTAACATCCATCAGAATGGATCCGAATGACACCAATACACTTTATGCAGGCACCCGTGGTGGCGGTGTTTATAAGGCCGACAAAATCACCGAGAACATCGAATGGACACGCATCAGTGAAGGTTTGCTGAGCCGCTCAGTGAATTTAGTTCTGGTTGATGGCACCACCACACCAAGCACCTTATTTTGTGCTACGGATGATGGCCTCTATACCAGAAGCACCACAGATGGTGAAACATGGCAAGAGATTCGCAACGGCGGCGTCTTTTCCATCGCATTCGCCGAGGAAGGACTAGGGGGACGCCGCACGCTCTATGCCACCACCTTTGATGGCAGCATCTTCCGTTCTGATGATGACTTGGCTGCGCTAGGCACAAGCTGGACCTCCATCACACCCGGCATTGCCTCAAGCGATGTCTATGCACTCAGCGTAATCAAAGATGACAATCTAGCCGAGAGCAAGGTGTATGCCGGCACCTCAGACGGTGTCTACTCCACCACCTCAAACAACAATGCCAACTGGTCAAGCTCAGTCAGCGGCACCTCGGGTTTTAAAATTATTTCACTGGCCTATGATGACCGCAGCAACCCACCCATCATCTGGGCCGGCGCTGCCGACGAAGGTATTTACATTTCCACCGACAACGGCCAAAACTGGGCACGCTCAAACAATGGACTCGAAAACTACAACATCTACGACCTTGAAATAGATAACACCGTTCAACCGCCTATTCTCTATGCCGCCACCCTCGGCGGGGTCTATCGCAGCATCGACGGCGGTATCAATTGGAGCGCCGAAAATAATGGCCTCAGCAGCCCGTCGGTTTACAGTCTGCTACTGGACACCACTGTCACGCCCAAACTGCTCTATGCCGGCACTACCAATGGTGTCTTTCGCAGCAGCGACCAGGGGCGTAACTGGGTGCCAATCAACCTTGGCCTGGAAAATACCAGCATCATCGAATTGGCCACAAACTCCGCCGACAACCAACACATTCTTGCAGCCAGCAGCACGGCAGGACTGTATCGCAGCATGGACCAGGGCGAGACTTGGGAGTCTCTCAACACGGGCGAAATAACCGTGCTAAGTGACACTAATATCTTTGATATTGACCAGCATCCCAGCAACGACAGCAGCTTTATCGTCGCCACAAAAACAGGCGTGCACCGACTCATCAATGCTTTCTGTACAGGACCACCCAGCCGATGCTGGAACTGGTTCAGCATCAACAACGGCCTGGAATCAACCTTTACGTATGCCGTTGCCTACAATACGGATAACCCCACCCAACTATTTGCCGGTACGGACACCAACGGTGTCTACAAATCCGTAGATGATGGTAATAGCTGGACGCTGATGAGTGATGGGCTAGAATCACGCCTGAATAAGATGGTGGCACTCAATACACTTCTCGAAGACCCCGACTGGGATTTGCGTGATGCCACTGACATCGACAACATGGGACATATCGTTGGTTGGGGCAATCTAGTTGGTCAGCCTCATGGCTATTTGCTGACCCCAATACTTGAGACACCCTCAGCAGACGTAGCTGTAAACATGGTCAGCACACCCGACACGCTGAAACCAAACATTCCCATGACCTTTGAGATCTCAGTGGTCAACAATGGTCCTGACGCAGCCACCGACATTCAATTTACCAACTGGCTACCGCCCAACGTGCTCTACCGACATTCGGCCTCGAGTCAGGGAGGATGCAGAAAATCGGAGACCGACCCACCGATAATCCGCTGCAACTTGGGCACGATTGATGTCGGCGACCAAGTCAATATTTCCATCTCGCTCGAGCCACAAGAAGCCGAATTGAACATCCGCAACGTAGCCAGCGCCAAGGCAAATGAAAACGACCCGGACTTCAGTAACAACACCGCAGGTGCAAACAACACAGTTACCATTGATCGCTGCTTTATTGCCACCGCCGCCTATGGTTCGTTTCTGCATCCGCACGTCACCGAGCTGCGCACGTTTCGTGATCGTCATCTACTCAGCAACGCGCCAGGGCGTTACTTGGTAGCACTCTATTATGAGTATTCACCCCCGCTGGCGAAACAAATCAGCGAAAACGAAACATTGCGTGTGCTGACTCGCATCGCGCTAGCGCCTGTTGTATATGCGGTCATCCACCCTGTTTGGTTTTTGCTGGGCATGATCTTACTGATTGGCGCCTTGCGCTATCAATGGCAGCGCAGAAAAACGGTCTCAGCCGCGCTGGCCTGAGACCCTTTCTGCACGTAATAACAAGGTGGCATAAGCGCTTCCCGCCAAGCCCCATGCAAATAAAGCCCCCAGGCTGTTGGCGGCAATATCACCCAGCTCAAACAGGCGATAGCTGCTTTGCCCCTGCAGAATCTCAATACTGATGCCCATGAGGGTGAATAGCAGCAATAACAACAGATGTGCGCGACGCTGATAAAGCTGGACAAACCAACTCATCAGCATGAAATAAGCGAGAAAGTGACCCAACTTGTCACTGTTTTGAAGTTGCGAAAGCTCAACGGGGGTAGGCGTCAGCGATTGATAAAAAACAAACACGACCAAACCAAAACCAAGTCCCCACCACAAACCAAACGCACGCAAAGGCTGTTTAACCAAAAACGACTTTTCCCTTAATTCGTTTGATCAAGCGGCCATAACCAGGCTGCACCACGCACACCACTGGAATCTCCATGTTTGGCCGGCAACAGATGGGTTGCCACTGTGTCTGAGAAAACATATTGCTGCCAAAGCTTGGGGACCCGGTGATACAAACTACAGATATTCGAGACACCGCCACCGACAACTATCACTTCCGGATCAAGAATATTGATCACACCCGCCAACGCGCGCGCCAGTCGATCTTCATAGCGGGCCATAGTCTGCTCAGCCAGATGATCCCCTTTCAGGCAACATTGAGCAATCTCGCAGGCGGACAGCCGCTGGCGGGTCATGTCATAGTGATCCCGGCTCAGCCCCGCACCGCTAAGAAAGGTTTCGATACAACCACGCTTACCGCAATAACAGGGTGGACCACGCCGTTCATCCCAGCGCGCCCAGGGTATGGGATTATGCCCCCATTCACCGGCAATGGCATTTGGCCCCTTAACCAGCTGCCCGTTAATTACAATGCCGCCGCCGGTCCCGGTCCCAATGATCACACCAAAAACGGTGCCCGCACCTTCCGCGGCGCCATCAATTGCTTCCGACAAGGTAAAACAATCTGCATCATTGGCCAGTCGCACTGGCCGTTCAAGGGCTGCAACCAGATCTTGTTCCAGCGGTTTGCCATTCAACCAAACTGAATTGGCATTTTTGATGCGGCCGTTGGCAGGGGAAATCGCTCCCGGTGTGCCAATTCCGACTGTGCCATGCATGCCGGTGCGCTGTTCTGCTTCGTCGACCAGGGAGCAGATCAGCGCAAGCGTTTCCTCATAATTACCTCGCGGTGTCAGTACCCGATGGCGAAACAACTCCTTGCCATCATCAGCCAAGGCAATCACTTCGGTCTTGGTGCCACCCAAATCAATCCCAACTCGCATAGTCATGACAGACCTCCTGCCAACTGTTGCCGAAAACAATCCCAGTCAAACGCCGGCCCGGGATCAGTCTTGCGCCCCGGGGCAATGTCAGAATGGCCCACAATCCGTGCCGGTGTAATGCCGGGATAGGCCTCCATCAAACTAGCTACCACTTCAACCAGTTGCGAATATTGGGCAGGCTGGTATGCCTCATCATCGCAGCCTTCCAGTTCGATGCCGATAGAAAAATCATTACATCCTTCACACCCCTCAAAGCAGGAGACTCCTGCATGCCAGGCACGCCTGCCAAACGGGACAAACTGGACTAGCTCACCGTCACGACGAATCAGCAAGTGGGCGGAAACCTGAACACCAACAAGCCCGGCAAAATAGGGGTGCACATCATGATTCAAACAATTACAAAACAATTGCTCAATATAGTCTCCACCATATTGTCTCGGCGGCAAGCTAATACCATGCAAAACCAGCAGCGAAATTTCAGCACCTGATGGCCGCTCATCGCAATTGGGCGACTCAAGCCGCCGCGCATTCAACAACCAACCATTGTCAATTGCCTGCACCATAACTATCCACGCTGCTTGGAAAAAAGCCAGTCTACCGGAAAACACCTACAAAACTCACGCCGTTTACCACATACAAGCGTTTTTTAAGAATACGCGCTGCACAAAAAAGCCCGCGCAAGACGGGCTTTCTTACTTAAACTAATTTTTACTTACAATCTAAGGGGTTACGGCACTATTACTGACTCTGATAACCACATCAATACCTTCTGCCTTCGTGCCTTCAGGCAGCGGCGGCAAATCACCCAACATCAATGAGTTTTGTTCAACATCCCACAATTCACCTGTATCTATATTATAAAAATGGTGATGTGGGGCAGTCGTCGGGTCATAAAAAACCTTTGTCGGATCCACGATCACTTCGCGCACAAGTCCCTTACGAGCAAACAAACCCAAGGTGTTGTAAACAGTAGCCTTGGATACAATTGCGCGCTGTTTATTGACCAAAGACATCACCTGTTCGGCCGAGACGTGCTGTGGCTCCGAGAATAAAACCTGTGCAATTTCAACGCGTTGCTGGGTCGGATTAACGCCCTTCTGACGCATCAGATCAATGACCTCAGCACGAGAGAGTGGATATTTATCAATCATATTCAATACTTCGACTTAGTCTAAAATTACATTAACAAAAGCTTACGACATAGCTCAATTATGTCAATACTGTGTCGGCCGAAGATTTAATTTTATAAAAGTTAGGGT
>CALZIQ010000088.1 GCA_945787735.1 uncultured Chromatiaceae bacterium
CATTCATGCCGGCCTGACCAGTGTCGAGGTTAAGACCGGCCTGTGGCGAACGTTAAGACCCGTCATCGACTATGAACACTGCAACAAATGTTGGTGGGTCTGCAGCAGTTTTTGCCCCGACAGCGCCATCAAGGTCATGGAAGACGGCACACCCGAAATCGACTACGACCACTGCAAGGGTTGCATGTTGTGTGTAGCCCAATGTCCGCCGCATGCCATTGCTGCCATCCCCGAGCATCTGTCACATAAAGGGGCACAACAAGAGGAAACCACGTGAGTAGAACCTTGTTTACCGGCAACGGTGCCGCCGCCTGGGGCGCACGCCTTGCACAGGTGGATTACATCCCCGCCTTCCCCATCACGCCGCAAACCGAGATTATCGAGAGCCTGGCTAACTGGATCGACCATGATCAGATGGACAGCCGCTTGGTGACGTTGGAATCGGAACACTCCATGATCACCGCCGCCGGCAGTGCTGCCGCTACCGGAGTGCGGGTCTTCAGCGCCACCTCCAGCCAGGGGCTGCTGTATGGCATGGAGATGCTCTACACCGTGGCCGGTTGGCGCGCCCCGTTTGTGCTGGTGAATGTCTCGCGTGGCCTGTCGGCACCGATCACGCTGGAGTCGGATCACAACGACATCATGGCAGCACGTGACTGCGGTTTCTTACAGATCCATTGCACCACTTGCCAGGAGGTATTGGACAGCACCCTGATCGCCTACCGCCTGGCGGAACACCCCGCCGTGCGACTACCTGTGATCGTCAACCTGGACGGTTTTTATCTTTCATTTACCCGCGAGCCGGTAGAGATCCCGGATGCCGAAGCAGCGGCAAACTTCATCGGCAGTTTTGATGCCGAGAACGTGCACTTTCGCGCCAGCACCCCGACTAGTCAGGCAGTAGCAGTGTTAGGCGGCACACCCTACTCCTATTTCCGTTATGAGATTCACCTGGCAGCGCAACAGGGCCTACAGGTCTACGATGAAGTGGCGAACGAATTTGCCGAACAGTTTGGCCGTTTGCATGATGCAGTCGAGGCCTATCGTTGTGACGATGCAGAATACGTCTTTGTCATGATTGGCTCTTTCGCTTCCAAGGCCAAGGCGGCAGTGGATCAACTGCGTGAGGCGGGTTGGGCCATCGGCTTGGTGCGGCCACGCCTGTTAAGGCCCTACCCTGCTGAACGGTTGCAGAAGTTGCTAGCGGGTAAAAAAGGTGTGGCGGTGATCGATCAGAACATCTCCATGGGTAAAGGTGGCGTGCTGCATAGCGAACTGGCCTCGGCCCTGTATGGCAAGCCCGATTCCCCCACCGTGCTAACCAGTTTTATCGGTGGCCTGGGCGGACGTGATATCAATCAGGAAGAGCTGTTTGAGATGGCCAAGGTCACCAAACAGGCCTTTGAACAGGGTGAAACACCCGAGCCGCGACTATTGTTCAGCCAGGATGAACTACGAGAAGTACACAAGCTACAGGCAGTGGCCCATGTGGAACGGATGGAGTTGGAGAGTAAATCATGAGCGAGGCAGAAGTACGATTTCACCGCATGAAAGACCTGCCCTCCACCCATCTGCTAGGCGGTGGCACCGCCATGTGCAGCGGCTGCGGCGGACTTGAGGCACTACATGAGATCTATGACATTTTGGGTGAGAAGACGGTATTTGTGAATGCCGCCGGCTGCATGACCCTGCTATCGATCTATCCTTTCACCCCGTTTCGTGGTTCCTGGCTTTACACCGCCATGGCCTCAGCCCCGGCCGGGGCACAGGGCATTCGTGACGCATTAGATATCTTAAAACATAAAAACCAGATCACCGAGGATGACAATCTAGATGTTGTTGTTTTGACCGGTGACGGTGCGGCCAATGGCATGGGCCTGTCGGCCACCTCCGGCGCCATGGAACGCGATCTCGATTTTCTCTATATCTGTTACGACAACGAAGGGTATGGCAACACCGGCCAACAATATTCTGCCGCCACCCCCCATGCCGCCAAGACATCCACCAGTAAAGGGCCTCGTGGTTTTACCGGTTACAAAAAGGATCTTTTCAGCATCTGGGCGGCACACAAGCCAGCCTATGTCGCCACCGTCATTGGCGCCGAACCACTCGATCTGGCGCGCAAGATCGAAACGGCCAAGCACATGAAGGGGCCGCGCATGATTATTGCGCTGTCACCTTGCCCCACTGGTTGGGACTATGATCCGAAACTTACCGTGGAGATTGGAAAGCTGGCAGTCAAAACCGGCATCTGGCCATTGAAAGAGTATATCGATGGTGATGTGAAACATACCAAGATACCGCGTCAACGTGTAGCAGTTGAGGAGTATTTGAAACTGCAGGGACGGTTTCGGCATTTGTTTGAACCGGAAAGGAATGATGAACTCTTGGCTGAACTGCAGGCTAAAGTGGATGATTATTGGGAGGGTGTTTCAGAGCTGGCACCCCCACCCTAACCCTCCCCCGTCAAGGGGAAGGGAATATAGAGGCATTATCTAGAACCGTATTAACGCTTATTAGGATAGATACACCTCACTCTTACCCCTCCCCTTGCGGGAGGGGGTTGGGGGAGGGGTAAAAAATATATAAACAACACAAACAAAAAATGAACATCAAAACCCAACGCGCCCGCACTCTCAGAAACAACATGACAGACGCCGAACGTCATCTGTGGCAACGCCTGCGCTGTAAACAACTCAACGGCCACAAATTCCGCCGACAATTCCCTATAGGCAACTACATCGTCGATTTTATCTGTTTAGATGCAAGACTCATCATAGAACTAGATGGCGGCCAACACACAGAAAACCAGGGCTATGATCAAGCAAGAGACCAGTGGTTAGAAGATCAAGGCTTCCGCATCTTACGTTGCTGGAACAACGCTGTTTTGGTCCAGACTGAAGAACTATTAAACACAATTATTGATTGCTTAGGAATTGAAGCACTGCAATGAATAAGCTCAAAAAAAGCTATTTCCACCGTGGTGGCGAGACACCACTCTTAGGTGAAACTATCCCTGAACACTTTACACAGATCGCTGCGCAACTCCCCGATCAAGAAGCCGTCGTTTCCCTGCCGCAACAACGGCGTATGACTTACAAAGAACTGACCGTCGCCATTGATGAATTGGCGCGTGGTTTGATCGCTTGTGGTTTTAACTCAGGTGATCGCATTGGCATTTGGTCGACCAATAATATTGAATGGTTGTTGTTGCAGATGGCCACTGCCCGACTCGGTGTGATACTGGTCAACATCAACCCGGCCTACCGAAGCCAAGAGCTGGCCTATGCTCTGAAACGCTCTGAGGTGCAGGGACTGTTTCTGATCCCCGCCTTTCGCACAAGCAATTACGTAGACATGTTGCTCGAACTGATTCCTGAGCTGAAAGATGAAGAGTGGCATAGCAATGAGTTTCCACAACTGCGCCGAGTGTTTGTATACGATCCTGCTGACACACTTAACACTACACGACCACAGCCTGGCTTTAGCACCTGGCAGGAAGTGATCAAAATAGCAGATGGCATAACAACTGAACAGCTTGATACAATCACTGCCTCGCTCGACCAGGATGACGCCATCAACATCCAGTACACCTCGGGAACTACTGGGTTTCCCAAAGCAGTTGTGCTAAGCCATCACAACATTCTCAACAATGCCTTTTTCACTGCACAGGCCATGCACTTCAGTAAGCAGGATCGGCTTTGCGTACCGGTGCCGTTTTATCACTGTTTTGGCATGGTGCTGGCCAATCTATTATGTCTTTCAGTCGGCGCCTGCATTGTCATCCCGAGTGAATACTTTGATGACCTTCAGGTGTTGCGCGCCATTGAGTCTGAACGATGCACTGCCATCCATGGTGTGCCGACAATGTTTATTGCCGAACTCGAAGATCCAAAATTTAATGAGTTTGACCTGAGCAGCCTGCGCACCGGCATTATGGCCGGCGCCCTCTGCCCGCCTGAGTTGATGAAGCGAGTGATGGAGCAGATGCACTGTAGCGAGATCCTGATCGGATATGGCGAAACCGAGGCCTCACCCATTACTCATCTAACAACACGAGATGACTCAATTGAACGCCGCACCGATACCGTCGGCACCAATTTGCCTCATCAGGAGGTCAAAATTGTTGATGTTGAAACGGGCAAGACGGTCGCCATTGGAGAGACAGGCGAGATCTGTTTTCGTGGTTATCACATCATGCAAGGTTACTACGGCGATGCAGAGGCCACGACTAAAGCCATCGACCAAAAGGGCTGGCTCCACTCCGGCGATCTGGGCAGCATGGATGCAGCGGGTTATGTGCGCATCACCGGCCGCATAAAAGAGATGATCATCCGCGGCGGCGAGAACATCTATCCACGTGAGATTGAGGATTACATCTTCACTCATCCAAAAGTGGCACAAGTTGCGGTGTTTGGCGTGCCAGATGAATATTATGGTGAGCAGGTAATGGCCTGGATTCAACTACATGCGGGTGAACATACAAGCGAAGATGAAATCCGCAGCTACTGCAAGGAGAAGATTGCTCACTATAAAATTCCCAAATACATCTGCTTCGTTGATGAGTTTCCGATGACCGTCACCGGAAAATTACAGAAGTTTCGCATGCGGGAAATCGCCATCGAAAAGCTAAACCTACAAACATGACGGTATTCAACTGTCTGTTAGGAAATATAGTGGAAGCTTACTCGATTTGTCACCGAACACAACAACTCATAGGGAATAGTTGATGCCGCCTGAGCAACCTCCTCCACCGGTAACCCTTCACCCCACAACACTACCGGATCACCGACTGTGGCATCGGGCTGCTGGCGTAAGTCCACACAAATGGTATCCATCGACACCCTCGCCACCAGCGGTACGCGTTGCCCATTGACGAGTACCGGCGTGTCTGGCACTGCATGACGAGGGTAGCCATCGCCATAACCGCATGCCACCACACCGATGGACATGTCTTCAGGACAGACCCAGCTGGCACCATAACCTATCGTATCACCTTGTTTGAAATGGTTGACCGCAATCAGGCAAGAGACGAGTGTCATCACAGGCTGCAGTTTTTCATCCTCACACCTGCCAGCGACAAAAGGCGAAACACCATAAAGCATAAGACCTGGCCTAACCCAATCACGCTGACTTTTTGGCCAACCCAGAATACCGGCAGAATTGGCAATACCCGTTTCGGCATCTATCCCGGCAACGGCCTGATCGAACGTGGCGAGTTGTTGTTGCGTCTGTTCACTACGAAGGTCATCTGCCGAAGCCAGGTGCGTCATAAGCCTGATAGCTGCTACGCTCTCGTTCCCATGCAATTGCTGCCAACATTGCTTTGTAATGTTTGGCGCCACGCCCATTCGATGCATGCCTGTATCGATTTTCAACCAGACCGCAATAGGCTGTTCTAAGCGGGTCTGTTGCAGCAGTTCAATCTGAAATAGATGATGAATAACCGGCTGTAAATCATGCTGAGAAAACTGAATAATATCGTTGGCAGCCTGAAAACCCTCCAACACCACAATCTCCTTCTCCACTCCGGCTTGACGCAGCTGCATAGCTTCCGACAGACGCGCCACAGCAAAGGCATCGGCCTGTTCCAGCACCTCTGCGATTTGCAACATGCCGTGACCATAGCCGTTGGCCTTGATCACGGCCATAATTTTTGAGTTAGGTGCGGCCTGCCGAACACGTTCTAGATTATGTCGCAGAGCCTTCAGGTTGATGTGCGCCTCGACTACCGAGGTCATGAATACCCCTCATCACCATAATTGGAAATGAAGTTCTCGAAACGGGTGTATTTACCCAAGAAGGTCAAACGCACAGTACCGATGGGACCATTACGTTGTTTGCGTATCAGAATCTCGGCCGTGCCCTTGTCAGGACTCTCCTCGTTATAAACCTCATCACGATAGATAAAAATTATAACGTCAGCATCCTGCTCAATCGCACCTGACTCACGCAGGTCTGACATCACTGGGCGTTTGTCAGGCCGTTGCTCAAGGCTACGATTGAGCTGCGACAAGGCAATGACAGGCACATTCATCTCTTTGGCCAAGCCCTTCAACGAACGTGAAATTTCTGAAATCTCGGCGGTGCGGTTCTCTTTAAAACCCGGCACCTGCATCAGCTGCAGATAATCGATTACCACTAGGCCAAGCTGGCCATGCTCGCGTGTTAAACGACGGCAACGGGCACGCAACTCATTCGGTGACAAACCACCTGTATCATCAATAAAAAGGGGTTTTTCCTGCAACAGACCAATCGCAGACGTCAACCGTGGCCAATCATCATCGCTCAATTTACCGCTACGCACCTTGTTTTGATCAATGCGTCCAAGCGACGAAATCATACGCATTGCCAATGAATCAGCGGGCATTTCCATACTGAACACCGCCACTGGCTTGTCGCCCGTCATGGCGGCATGCTCGGCAATATTCATGGAAAACGTGGTCTTCCCCATAGAAGGACGACCGGCAACAATAATCAGGTCTCCATCTTGCAGGCCTGAGGTTAAATCATCGAGATCGTTATAACCGGTGGGCAGGCCTGTGATCGAACCATCCTGGTTAAACAGATGATCGATGCGATCAACAACGTTTACCAACACATCCTTGATGACCTCAAAGCCACCTTTGTTGCTTGCGCCCTTTTCGGCAATTTCAAACACCATGCGCTCGGCGTCATCCAGCAACTCGGTGCTGCTACGCCCCTCGGTGTTAAAACCGCTGTCACTGATTTTAGTGCCTGCACCGATCAAAGAGCGCAGCACCGACCGCTCACGGACAATATTGGCATAGGCCTTAATGTTAGCCGCACTCGGGGTGTTATTTGCCAGCATGCCTAGATAGGACAGACCACCGGCATTATCCAGTTCGTTATTATTCTCGAGCCATTCAGACAGGGTCACCACGTCAAACGGCGTACTGTTTTCAGACAGGTTTCGAATAGCGCGAAAGATCAAACGGTGATCCTTGCGATAAAAATCATCTTCAACGACGATTTCACCCACCTGATCCCACGTGCTGTTATCCAGCATCAGGCCGCCCAGCATGGACTGCTCGGCTTCGATTGAATGGGGCGGAGTTTTTAGCGCCGCCAGCACATCATCTTGTGCGAAAGAAACTGGGGATGACTCAGGCATTTTGGCTTTTTAACAACTGTGATTAGAGCACAGTGAGGATGCGACAAGTCAGTGAAAAAGACAAGCCATCAAAATTCGGGCCAGCTGGTGGAATCACCCACTGGCCCAGACTGCGATTACTCGGCGATGACTTTGACTTTAACAGTCGTATTGACGTCTGCGTGCAAATGCAGCTCGATGTCATATTCGCCAATATTGCGCAAAGCACCTTCAGGCAGACGAACTTCCTGCTTGTTCACTTCAGCGCCTGTGGCAGAAATCGCCTCAGCGATATCAACTGTCCCAACAGAACCGAACAATTTGCCTTCATCACCTGCTTTACGGGCAATCTCAACAGTCACGTCGTTGAGCTGATCCGCACGTGCCTGTGCAGCTGTCAAAGCATCTGCAGACGCCTTTTCCAGTTCTGCACGACGCTCTTCGAAATAGGCCTTGTTGTCCGGCGTAGCCATTACAGCTTTACCGTTAGGAATCAGGTAGTTGCGGCCATAACCTGGACGAACCTTTACTTCTTCGCCCAATTTACCCAGGTTTGCCACCTTATCCAACAAGATTACTTGCATCTTACACCTCTGCTTAAATTGTTAAGCTAACTTACTGATTGTCATGACGATCATCGTTATCTAATTTCTTTGATAACGCTAAGCGTCGCCTAAAATCCATCCAACTATCGGCAAAACCTGCACTCGCTAATGCCAACATCACATGGGGTGGAATAATGAATAGCAGCACATAGACCGCCACAAGAAATCCCACATGCTTCACGGTTCTGGCCACCAAGGCATGAACCAGAGCAAGACCAACTACGCTGTACACCATCACTGCGATGATCATGATGTCACCCGCCATGGCACTGATCTTGCCCATTCCGAGCTTGCTCACAAGCAAAATCACCAACACTGTCAGTGCGGCAACCCTGTTCTGGCGCAGCTCATAAAACTCCTGCCTGAAACCACCCGGGTTATACAGCAGCGCCTGCCACCAGCGAGCAAACAACATACTGGCAATAAGCCCGGTCACCAGAGCTCCGGCCAACATGCCAGTCATCCACTCGGCAAGGGCTGGAATCTGTTGCTGGATCATGTCCAACTCAGCCATGCCGCCCTGAGAGCCCATGATTTCTAACATCTGAGCCAGTATTTCCTGCCAAAATTGGGCTGGATCATTCAAAGCCAGATAAAACGCAGCGACAACAATTATCCCTAACCCCGCAACTGCATCGAGCAGCATAGACCAGGAACGACCGCTGCGTAGCACAAGGGACAATCCCCACAACGGCAACCACAGCAGCAGCGTAAACAGCAGGCCCGGCACCATGTTGCCGAACACAAAATACATAAAGACGCCAGAAATCACACTGGCGCCCAACAGCACGATCCCACCCTGTTTGGCGCCATGACGCAATGTCACCAGCGCCACCGCTGCTCCACTGAGTACACTGAACATCCCCAAGACAGGGAATAGTGAGATTAGGCCCAGTGCCGCAGTGACCAGCATGGCCTGAACCGGACCGCGCATAATGTAATTCGCCAATGCACGCATGTTCAGTCGCTCCAGCCCTGCCTCATAAAAATGAATGCCGACTCAGGCCGGCATTCAAACTAGTTGCGGTGTGCGTCGCTGTATGGCAGCAGCGCAATATAACGGGCACGCTTAATGGCAGTAGCCAGCTGACGCTGATACTTGGCCTTGGTACCTGTGATACGGCTAGGTACGATCTTGCCAGTTTCAGTGACATAAGCCTTCAGTGTGTTCAGATCTTTATAATCGATCTCTTTGACACCTTCAGCGGTAAAACGACAAAACTTGCGACGACGAAAATAACGAGCCATGTTGATCTCCTAAATATCTATTTGTGATCCAAAATAAGTTACAAAATCTGGATGGCCTGGGCATGCAGCACAATTTTTGCCTGTCCCTGCCGACTGTCAGCGCGGGCGATAAACCCATTAATGCTGACTACCTGCCCTTCACTCAGGGCCTCGGCCTTTTTTGAGAGCATCTTGCCGCTGGCAATCACCACAATACGGCAGTATGCCTCTCTTTCCAGTCCCGCTTCTGTCTGGCGGGAGCGGTGCTCTAACGAAAAGCGTGTTAGAGGAATCCCCGCTGGGTTGTAACGTGTTTCCGGTGCCTTGCAGACTGCGCCAGCCAGCACCAGTTGATTATCCAAAGGGGTAGTTACGCCTCAGCAGTCTCTGATTCAGAATCCACATTAGAATCAGTATCTGCAGCAGGACGCGCTTCACGCTCAGGGCGTGCAGGACGTTCATCTTCCTTGCTCTTCAGCAGGATAGATTGCTCTGTCACAGCCTCATCACGACGGATAACCATATTACGGATCACGGCATCGTTGAAACGAAATGCATTGCCCAGCTCATCAATACTGTTCTGGTTACATTCAACATTCATCAATACGTAGTGGGCTTTGAAGGCTTTGGCAATCGGATATGCCAATTGACGGCGGCCCCAGTCTTCCAGACGGTGGATCTCACCACCGTCGGTTTCGATAATTGAACGATAACGCTCAATCATTGCTGGAACCTGTTCACTCTGGTCAGGGTGGACCAGAAATACAACTTCATAATGTCTCATTTTAGCTCCCTATGGCTATTAAAAGCCTTCCGCACTATGCGGTAAGGCAAGGAGTATTACCATCCTCATGCAGGACCGGAACGGTAAGGCGCGCAATATTACTCGAGTTAGGGGCTAAATGCAATGATTATCAATAACGCTCGTAACGCACAAAACCCCTTAATTACATACACTTGCAGATTTCAGGCAATCGGATCAGGGTGACTTGGCCAGACCTGGAAACACTGCACCGCTTGAATGGGGCGATTTCGCCGCTTGCGCGCTATTACAG
Organism: uncultured Chromatiaceae bacterium; assembly: GCA_945787735.1. Taxonomy (GTDB): domain Bacteria; phylum Pseudomonadota; class Gammaproteobacteria; order Tenderiales; family Tenderiaceae; genus Tenderia. Next base: position 10,002 of record CALZIQ010000088.1, read on the forward strand.
CAGGCATCTGTATAAAAAGCATGTGGCGTAGAAAGAAAATAGCGCCTTACTGAATGTTTATTTCACTGATTGATCAGCGCCTGACAAAAATTGCCGGCTGGCATACTGCCCAGCCTTACTTGGTAAGTATCAATTTGCCTTTGCTGGTAACAGTCAAGCGGTACGCTTCACCACTATGCTCGATAATAAGCTCACGCCGCCCTGCCATTAGGGTTTCACTGGTGATTCGCCGCGGAGTTGCCACCTTACTTCCATCTAAGCATGAGTTTACCTCATCCCTTGGCGAGGTCTGTTGTTGAGGTGTATCTCCGCTCATTGTGGCAGTTCCTTGTGCGCAATTAGATTATCTTGCAGCGTTATCATCAAGGGTTTATAAATTGTTGTCGCTTGTGGATGTTCAGCGCAGTTCTTACACTCAATACAATCTTCACCAAAGGCAGGTGATTTGGCACGTTGAATCAGGCTGAGTCTGTCTGCGCAGGCGATAAGTGCCAGCTGTTTGAACAAGGACTGCCAGGCAGTTTCAGGTCTGGCCGTTTTCGCACAACACCAATGCAGGCGCTGCTCGCCTGTTTTGGCATCAATCAGTGTTAATGACGGCTCCCCCCTTTCAAACCGGGCGTCGATTAGATAACTCATGAAGCATGTCTCCTTAATGTTTATCGAGTATCTAGATAACCTGGCTGGGTCCGGCTTGCAGAATTGAGATTGCATGCGTATGACTGGGCTCGGTACAGTATAAACCTACAATAATCATAATACGAATCATTCGTATTTATCAAGCATGGGTTTAAACTTCCCTTTTTTATTCTGTTTTCTGAAAGTATTCATGGTGTCCATGAGCTAAGGCCATTAAGACATCTACTGATTGCAACGTTGATGTATGGCTGGGCTGGCGGAGGAAACGGCGAGGTTTAGAGCGATTTCTCCACCTGTTGGTGGGTATTTAGATTTAGGGTATCAATCTTCAGATATTACCCATTAGGTCAGCTACATGTCCTTAGTACAGGCTTCCTTGTCACTTGTCTTACCGCACGGCACCTGCGCCTCTTGCATCACATCGCGTGCACAACTGGCGCATTTGCCGCAGCAGGTAGCTACCTTAAGCTGATTACTCAGCTCGCGCAGCGTGTTAACGCCATTGACAACAGCCTGATGAATATCCCGGTCGGTAACCGAGTGACAAAGACATACATACATCTTGTTTAGCCCTCTAGTTGCTCTGCCACACCATTCTAATCGCTAATAATAATGATTCGCAATTAGTTTTTCGGCATTTTTAAAAAAAACTTTAGCGTGGGTTAGACTGCTGCCTCTTCACAAACAGGAATGAGAATCTTTTTTATTTGCCAGTCAATGAGTTAGCCTTGACAAGAAAGCCTTGCCCTCCAATACTCCAATGAGGCAAAACAATAATTATATTTACCGCGTGCCAGCCACTCCCCCCGGATAGCCAGCCCATTTCTTGCTACACCACTCTGTACCTTTGATTGAAGGAGGATATGATGCAAGGTGATAAATCCATGGTGAAACTGCTCAACCAAGTGTTGAAAAACGAACTCACCACCACTAACCAGTTTTTCCTGCACGCTCGGATGTACAAAAACTGGGGCCTGGGTGAACTAAATGAGTACGTCTATAAAGCCTCCATCAAGGCCATGAAACAGGCCGACGCGTTGATAGCACGCGTACTGTTACTGGAAGGCCTGCCCAATC
>CALZIQ010000089.1:0-3796 GCA_945787735.1 uncultured Chromatiaceae bacterium
CCACCAATTCGCCGTGGCACTGACCAGATAGGTTTCATCCAACAATTGGGCACCAGCCTGTGAAAAACCAGCAAGTAGCGGGTCCAACGCAGTAATCAACAAGTTGGCACTAAACCCAGCCGAGACCCCAGCAAATGACACGGCTATCCCCACCAACGGTGAACGCCCCATGGCAAGATAAAGTGCCGCTGCCAACGGTGGTAAAACCACATAGCCTGCATCCAGAGTAAGTGAGGACATTATCCCGAGAAAAAACACCATCGGCGTCAACAAAGCGTTCGGAGTTTTCTTTGCACTGCTATGCAAGATGGCGGCGACCAAACCGCTACGCTCGGCTACGCCAATTCCAATCATGGCCACCAGCACCAAGCCCAAGGGTGGAAATGACATGAAGTTATCCACTAGATGACTAAATACCCACCACAGACCATCACTATCGAGCAGCCCAACGGCCTCGACTTCGACCTGATCCTTCAAGCCATCCACACCTGTCACCGTTTTTGTGACACGCCAATCGAGCATGGCGGCTAACTGTGATAGCAACATCACACCGATAGCGGCATAAAAAAACAGTGTGACCGGATGAGGCAGACGGTTACCTGCCATTTCAATCCAGGCTAGGGCCTTGGATGCAGTTTGATGCGACATCAATATTCCAGAATTAACGTGGCCGAATCTAGGTTGTAACGTAAAGCCAGACGGGGAACAAGGCCTACTTTTTTTTCAGGGCGTGTTCTAACTGTTGGCAAACGGTCTTGAGAATCTCAATACGGGCGAAGTACTTGTCATTCGCCGGAATCAAGCTCCAGGGCGCCTTGCCGGTGCTAGTGCGCAGCACCATCTCATTCACAGCCTGGGCATAGGCATCCCATTTATCGCGATTGCGCCAGTCATCCTCAGTGAGCTTGTGCTGCTTCCAGGGTATTTGTTGCCGTTCTTCAAATCGACGCAGTTGTTCCTCTGGTGTTATATGCAACCAGAACTTAATGACGGCAGTGCCATTCTCCACCAACTGTTCTTCAAAGTCGTTAATTTCTTGATAGGCACGCATCCACTCATAGGGTTGAGCAAATTTCTCTATTCGCTCTACCAAAACACGGCCATACCAAGAACGATCGTATAGACTCATATACCCCGCCCGTGGAATCTGGCGCCAAAAACGCCACAAATAGTGATGCGCTAGCTCTTCATCTGTGGGCGCAGCTACCGAGATAGAGCGATAAAGCCGGGCATCAACTGCATTGGTCAAGCGCCGGATAGCGCCACCCTTGCCGGCGGCATCCCAACCCTCGAACACAATTACGCTTGAGTGTCCGGCGTCATAAGCCTGCCAGGCAAGCTGGGAAAGTCTGTTTTGCCAAAAATCCAACTGCTCTTTATAGTTAGATTTCGACAAGGTCTGACTCATATCCAACTGATCCAGAATCGTTGCGGGGGACTCATCAATGGACACTACCGGGTTGGGCACAACGTCACGACGATCCGCAACTCGATGTTCATTGAAACGCTGCTGCAAACTGTTTTTAATGGTTTCGGCAACACTCATATCACGGAACCAACAATCTTCCGCTTCAATCAAGTGCCAGGGTGATACGCCAGTATCCGTACGCCTGATCACACGTTCAGCCGCATCCACTAATGGTGCATAATCAACGCCGCCGTGTTCGTCATCATTTTTCATGCGAAGATGTTTAGCCGCTTCACTACGTTTTTTGATGCGGCTTCGAAATGTTTTTTTGGAAAGATGAAACCACAACTTGATGATCACAAGCCCATCATTATGCAGCATGTTCTCAAGCTCTTTGATACGATGACTGGCTTCATCCAGCTCCGCCTCGTCGATCTTACCCCGGCTGTGGCGATAAATAGGATCCCAATACCAGCCACCAAACATAATGCTGATCGATCCACGTGCCGGCATACCCATCCAGTAACGCCAATATTCCGGTCTCGACTTCTCTTCGTCTGTCTCATCCCAGAAGGCGTGAGTAACGATGCCACGACTGTCGAACCATTTACTCAAATGGTCGACTACATCACCTTTGCCGCTACCTTCGACTCCCGCAATCAAGATAAGCGCTGCGATGTTCGCTTCGGCAAGCTGTTGTTGCAACATCAACAGTTCTGTGCGAAATACCTGTTCCGCTTCCTTGAAGGCTTTTTTAGAGAGGCTCTGGCCTAGCTCTATGGCTTCAAACACTAATTCTTCTCCAACAGCCTAATTTAAGTGACTTTATCTTCCCGAGTCTGCCAAAAATCGATTGCCCCAACGGGTAATAGTACTGCTGTCGAATTCTGACAGCATTTCACCAATCCATTCCTCAGGTTTTGAAACTGCGTAACCTTGCGCATAATCGACACCAATCTCTTTCAACTTATCCAGGATTTCATCTGTTTCGACATATTCGGCTATTGTTTTGATCTCCATAACTTGGCCAACTTGTGCAATACAGGCGACCATGGCCAGATCAACAGGATCTTCCATCATATCGCGAACAAAGGTGCCGTCGATTTTCAGATAATCGACGGGCAGACTCTTTAGGTATCCAAACGAACTCAGGCCACTGCCGAAGTCATCCAAGGCGAAGCTACATCCCTTCTTACGCATAACCCGAATAAAGGTGGACGCAGAACTCAGGTTAGATATTGCCGCCGTTTCGGTGATTTCAAAACAGATGCGCTCAGGGCTAACAGCAGATTCTTTTATCTGATCAAGCACAAACTCTAGAAAACCTTCATCACTCAGTGACTTGCCGGAAAGATTCAAATTATAGATAGATGTCTCATCTAGCTCACGGCTAATCTGAGTGAGCGACTCTCGAATCACCCAACGGTCAACCTCAGGCATGATGTTGTAACGTTCTGCCGCCGGTATAAAGGCCATCGGCAACACATGCTCACCACTCTCATCACGCATTCGAATCAGTATTTCGAAATGATCCGGCGAGTTCCCATCCTTTAAAGAGACAACCTTCTGTCTAAACAGACGAAAGCGCCGCTTCTCAAAGGCATCATGAATCTGGTGGACCCATTGCATTTCACCCTGTCTATTTAACAGTTCATGATCATCCTGACTGTGACAGAAGATTCGGTTTCTGCCTTTGTCTTTTGCCATATAACAGGCTGAATCAGCCGCACTCATAACCTCATGAATCGAACCAATATCTTGACTTATCATCACCAAACCCATGCTGGCACCGATATCAAAACGTTTACCTTCCCAGACAAAACGGAAATCACGAATGGCATTCAACAGGACAGAGGTAATTTCCTGTGCCTTAGCAAGGCTACATCCTTTGATAATCAGCCCGAACTCATCACCGCCAAGCCTGGCCAGCACATCTGACTCACGTACATTGGCATGCAGGATATGTGTCAGTTGACGCAGCAATTCGTCGCCGGCGATATGGCCGCACGTATCATTCACGACCTTAAACTGATCAAGATCGATATAGCAAAGCACATCCTGCCGTTCTTCACGTTTGCTCTTTTCCAGCGAAATATATAATTGCGACTCAAATTCACGCCGGTTAAACAAGCCAGTCAACTGATCATGCTTGGCTTGATGCGCCATAGTCATGGCTAGCTCCTGTTCTTTGGTGTAATCACGAAAGACAATTACCTTGCCAATCACTTCACCCGACCGGCTTCGCATCTTGGCCACGGAGCATTTAATGACATATTTTTTACCGTCACTACTTCGCAACCATTGATCTTCACTCACACCATCTGTGCGTTTATCAAACCATTCATCATTAAATATATGTTTTTCAACTTCATCGGTATCAGGGTTAAG
>CALZIQ010000089.1:3843-11079 GCA_945787735.1 uncultured Chromatiaceae bacterium
AACAAATACATCATTGAGCGGTTTGTTGCGCGCCTCACGGTTTCTCCATCCAGTGAGCCATTCCGCCACTTTGTTCAGATACACAACCCGGTTGTCCATATCAACCGTAATCACACCATCTGCGATCGAGTGCAGCGTAATTTCGGCCTTCTCTTTTTCTCGAAAAATCGCTTCCTGTGCAATTTCATTCTCTATATCATGCTTAAGGTCGTTTTTCAGAAACCTCCTGATCAATAACAACACGAGAAAATAAATTAGAATGACCCCCAAGGGCATAAACAAGCGGATATCTTCAGGATTAACCCTTTTTTCAAACACGACTTCTAATGGCAGATTGATCCCTTCCATGCTAAAACTGTTTCTGAAAGTCGGCATCAACTGCCACAGCTCATGCATGCCCTTTCGTTCGGTCTCATACTTAAAAATGTGGCCTGTCGTATCATGAGGTTCAAATTCAATATGTCGCAGCAGAAAATTGATGTTACGGAAAGAAAACCCATCAAACATAAATGGGTTAAGGGTTTCACCTACAACAATTGCAGCAAAAATCCCATCTACCTGAGTTAGACGATTAGCCATTTCTTTTGGCAGGATCTTTCCTTTGTAGACAGCCTTGAGTACAAAAAACACAGGGGTATCACTGAGTAGTTCTGTTGGCCTCGAAACAACAATTTTGCCTGTTTGTACAGCTTCGAAAATTGATTTCGAAAGGATATCGTCTGAACCTACATCATAACCGAGCAGAGTTGCCGTTTCAGGTTCCAATGGTTCCATGGAAGTAACCGGAAAGAAGAAGGAGCGCCGATTAGCTGGAACCAGCTCATCCGCCTCATTCTTTTCAGTGATTTTAAATGTCACGTAGCCTTTTCTGCGCATACTGCGCTCATATCGTATTCGTCCTTCCGGAGAAACGCGCTGCAAATACTGGATAGAAGAAATATGCGGATAATTCATCAGCATTTCTTTTGTGAATACACTCAGTTCACTTGGCGTGGCCTCCATTTGTGAATGATGCCAACCTGACAGAGCCGAGATAACCGCACTGGTCGAATTCAAACGGTTTTGCAGTTGAGAAAAAATCGCCGCCGTTTCATCTTGAAATGAAGATTCTGCGTTATCCAACTCAACGCGGACGATGTCGCCCAACAATATGAGTGCGAAAATAGTACAAAACATAAACGCAAGCACCATGCGTGCCCGGTATGTTTTAACAAACTGTTCTCGCTTACTGGTCTGCATAAGCTTTTTTGCTTTTGATAAGAATGTATTCAGGAATCTCGATCTGCAAATGATCAATCAATGCCGGATTGATAAGCATATCCCACTGTTGACTAGGAATAACAGGAATATTGGCAGGATAAACACCCTGTAATATCTGTAAAGCCGTTTTGGCCGACCATTCACCGTGTTCCTCGGCACTTTTTATCAGCCCCAGACTTGCAAAGCGCACCATCCATTCATAGGTTGTCAGACTGAGTTTTTTACCATGTTTGAAAACCAGGCTGGATGTTTGGGCATCGTCCCAGTCATTGATGCCGGACTTAGTCCCCAAGATTACAAAATCACTCGTCTGCGCATCGATATAGTGCTGATTCCATTCAGCCTGCGTCGACGCCAGGTGTTGAGTAAGAGTGATGTTATAGCGCTTTGCGACGTGCTGGAAATGACCGAAATCCTTTTTTTCTGTCAGTGTGTCTGCACCGATATACACCCCCTTGCGCGCCTTGGGGATAATCTGCTGAACTTTCTCGAAAAGCTGTTCGACGGGTGAAACCTCGATCATACCCGTCACATTTTTATAAGGGTAACCGTATTCTTCTACTGTCCAGTTAATGCCACAAAATACAAACGGGATGTCGCTATCTTTGAAATAAGGCATAACCAGATATTTCGAGGCATTATCATCGGCGGCAATCACAACATCAGGGCGCCAGGCTTCAATAAAATCTCTGACTTCCTTGCCCTTGCGGACTTTATAAGCCTCGTCTTTATTGCGCTTGGTATCCATGTTGATCTGCTTGAGTTCGCATTTACCTTCAAGCACCCTGTGCACTCCCCGCTCTATGCCATCGGCCCAGGAATAACCCTGATGATAGGAAGAAACAAACACCGGGCTGCCTCAGCATCCATTGCGAAAAACAATATGTACAGCAAGAAGCCAGTCTGCTGCAAACGATGTGTGTAAATAGGTTGCCCCCTGAGGCAGCCGCTCATTGTTAAATCCTCTGGATACATTACATTTTAGCGGTATTTTCTGCTGCAACTACTAAAAATCAACCTAAATTGAATAATTTAGGGTCCACCTCCCAGATTCACAAAGGGACTGACTGAAAAATATACAATGATCGCCAGAAAAATTATATAGATCAGATAACGTAGTGGATGCTCGCGAAAAAGCTGGAAAACTCTGCGCTGTTTACCCTGAGCCTTCATTTCAGCATATTCTGCCTGGGCGCGTTTTTGGCGCTGTGCCTGATAATCCTCGAGCAGCCCTTGAGCCTGTGCCAACTGCGACTCATCCTTCAACCACAAGGCGGGCATGGACATGCCCCAGCTCCCCCCTGGCGTCTCGTAATAATCGAGCTGATGCTCAGCTAGCAGGCTGCGCACTTCATCGGCCTCTTCCTCAGGCACCCCCCGCAGGATGAACAATTGAACCGCCATTCGCCGGCCTTACAGGCAGAAAAGCGATTATTCGGCCTTGGTGTTCGTCAACACGTATTCGCTAAGCTCTTGTAGGGCCTCACCCTGTATCTGCGCAAAGGCGGGCATGGCAAAGCTGCCCTCATTGATCTTGTTTGAAACAGCAGCCACAGTATTCATGTCAGGATCCAGCTCGAAATAGTGCCCTCCCACCTTTGGTGTGTGGCACTCGACACAGGCAGACTTGAAAATATCCTCTCCCGTGGCGCCGCTTGCAGGCGCGTAATCACTGGTTTTCGAGCAGGCAGCGAGCAGCAAAACAATAGGCATCCCAACAATCAATCCTTTCACGGCATTATCCCCAATTATAAAATCACATTACTGCATGCTACTAAATAAGCACGGAAATTCAAATTAAAGCTCAAACACGGTCGATTTCGAACACTTTGGAACGATGTAGTAAACTAAACAGCCAGCTATTTAGTCATGAGCGACTGTACAAAGCCTGAAATACCCATTTCGCCCAAACTTAAACCAAAGGCCGCCTGACTTGATAATTACTGTCTTAAACGCACGGGGAGCGGGTCATGATGCGCGCCAGTGTTAGCATCCGCACCGCTGTGGTGCGTTCACTCAGTTGTGGCGCCAGCGCTATCGGCCCGCCGCGCATCCCTTATTTGAGTGAAATCATCAAAAAAACCGATGCCGCTAAAATAATCGCGTTTGTCCAGGCTGTTTGTCAGGCGCGCAATCGAAAAGCAGTTAAACAATTGATATAGATTTAATGCCGTTACAGCGTGTCACAATTCTGATTTTTTTATTTGTCTGGCAGATAACTGTGCAGGCGAGCATTCAACTCACACCAGCGCAGGCCAAAACCATCGGTCAGAAAATCTGGCTCAATGAAGGGGCTGGCAAACAGGAAAATTTGACGGTCTGGAACAAAGGCGAAGATTTCCCCTCATTCGGCATTGGCCATTTCATCTGGTACCCGGTTGGTAGCGAAGGTCCATTCACCGAAAGTTTTCCGCAACTCTTACAACACTTAAAGCAGACAACCCCACTACCCAGCTGGCTGGAAAAAACGATCGACGCCCCATGGCGTAGCCGGGAAGAATTTTACGCCCATATCAACAATCCAGAATTAAACAGTCTGCGCCAATTGCTACAAAACACTGTGCCACAACAGGTGGACTTTATTGTGCAACGCATGGAGAAAGCCTTGCCAAACATGCTTGCCTCCCTGCCCACACAGACACAGCGCAATCATGTAAATAAACAGTTCTATCGCATTGCCCAACACCCCAATGGTGTCTACGCCCTGATCGACTATGTTAATTTCAAGGGTGAAGGCATCTCAGCAAAAGAACGCTACAAAGATCAAGGCTGGGGACTGCTTCAGGTACTGGAAAACATGCGTGACCAGCATGAGGTGATGCAAGAGTTCATCCGCTCTGCTGATTTTATGCTTACTCGGCGAGTACAAAATGCATCACGTGATGAAAGTCGTTGGCTGCCAGGCTGGCGCAAGCGCCTGCAAACCTACTTGAAAGCGCAATGAACAAGAAACGTATTTCATTGATTCAGACATTGAAGGAAACAAATTGAGCACGCTATTTGAATTCAGCATTTCCATGTTCCTAGCTGTGCTGGTGGTCATGATTCACTACGAATTACTGCGTCTCACATCACTGTCGTTGACACAGCTGCACATCCCACCAAGACAACGTATTCTAGTAGTGATCTGCGCGGCGTTTTTCGCTCATCTGGTTGAAGTTACCCTCTATGCTGCAAGCTACCTGGCACTGGATAAAACATTTGGCGTAGGTTCTATCGGCGGACTACCGACCACCAGTTTTTACGATTACTTCTATTACTCCCTGACCACATACACGACACTGGGTATTGGGGATTATTACCCGATAGAAAGCTTGCGTTTGCTCACCGGAACGGAGTCTCTAGTTGGTTTGATGATGATCACCTGGACGGCATCATTTACCTATCTGACCATGGAAAAATTTTGGAAACTGCATTAGACGTTCCATCGAAATTATCGATATTTATTATGCTCGACATCAACACCCGCTTGGACTATAAATCAAGCATTCCTCCAGCAAATCTCACTGCCTTTATTTCACGGGTAAATAAAGATAACTTCCGAGCAATGTTCGATTCAGGTGTGCGCCTGAAATGCTACCGGGCACAAACACTCAGCAATAACCCTCTAGCAATACTCACCCACACTTATTTCTTACTTTTATTCAAGTTTCATCTCGTTTTTAAGACAGGTTTAAGGTTTGCATGGACAGAATAGACGTGTTGTAAAAACATAAACAAAAGACGTTTTTTAATACACATTCACTCATGGCCACTTGACTCAAACGGATTTGAAGTCGGTTGTATCACGCGCTCCATTCGCCTTAGAGCAAGCAACATCATGGGTAAGGAGACAATCATGCACACAAAACAAAAAGCAAGAAAATACGGCGGTCGATTATTAGCATTAGGATTAATGTTTACGGCACAAACGGTTTATGCAGCACCGGACGTATCGTATGACAATGCCCGCATCATCGGCCAATCATCAGGGCTAGCCTCAGCTAACAGTGTTGCCAGGGATAGTAATGGCAGAATTTTGATGCTCGGCACAGCACAAGGAGTGCTCGATTTCGACCCAAGCTCAGGCACAGATGTAAAACCCAATATCGGGCGCGATTCATTATTTCTCAGCACAATCAATGCCGACGGTAGTTATGGCGGCACCAAACTGATTGCCACAAACACACCGTTTACACCTTCCGATATTAAGGCGGTCAATGTACAAGTAGATGCCAACGACAATGTTTACGTGTTAGGCATGATCAGCACACTGGATAACTGGGTCAACTCGGCCGTTGTCGACTTCAACCCAGATGATAGCCAGAGTGATAATCAGGTGATGAACAGCACCAGGGTGATGTTTCTGACCAAACTAACCGCAAGCGGTGACTATGTTTGGACACAAACAATCGAGCATGGCCTGCCCCCCTCACCACAAGAATCTAACGTTCCAAATTCAGATTTTTTCGCGAAGATAATTGTGTCTGATCATTCTCTCGCCGTTAGGCCGAATGGAACGGCTTACATCGTGGGCAGATACAAAAACACCGTCGATTTTAATCCCGGCTCTGCAACTGATTCACAAACCAGTTCAGGCTATGACATGTTCCTGACCCGGATCAATACAGACGGAAGTTATGGTGGCACTCAAACCATAGAAGGGATTAGTTCATTTAATAATCCTGTCATCAGCACCAGTGGCCAGAGCCTGTATCTCTCTGGCGTGGCGAGTGGCTCAGTTGATTTCAACCCTTCTTCAGGGACAGATCAACGTAACCTGGATGGCTTGTCTGTGTTTGTCACCAAACTCAATGCCTCCGATGATTATGTTTGGACACGCACCATTAATCCGGTATGTCGTGCAAATTTTTACTGCTCAGAACACATCAATGTGTTTGGCATTGCAGCCACATCCACCGACGATGTCTATCTCACCGGTACATATGATGGTAAATATGATTTCAATCCCAGTGACGGTGCCGATGAAATTCATGCATCACCCTTCTCAAACTGGAACGACATCTTCCTCGTAAAACTGCAGAGTGATGGTGAATACGATTGGTCATATGGCTACGGTGGTGCAGGATTCTATGATGAAGGTCGTGCGTTAGCGGTAGACTTCCAGGGTAATGTGTTTGTCAGCGGCCGTTTTTCTAGCAATAGATCCGGACGCGCCACTGATTTCAATCCCACCAGTGGTACAGACATGCAATCTAATAACGGTCGCTTTGATTTCTTTGTCTCAGTCTTTGACGCTGACGGCAGTTACGGCACGACCAAAACCGTGGGCGGCTCATCTGATGACGAGGCCAACGACCTAGTTGTGTCGAACGAAACACTGTTTGTGACTGGCGAGTTTCGCGGCAATGTGGACTTTAACCCCGATGCAGGCACTGACAACAAGTCAGCCTCACAAAATTCAGCATTTCTGAGTGAGTACGACTTGCAGTATTAGTCAGCTGTAAAAACTTAAGAGGGATCTTTGCAGGTGTTTGTGCTAGCAAGGTCCCTCTTTCATATTTCCCCCTATTAAAACTAGCGCTTTTCTTTGCGGCACTTTACACCTATAAATAAATACACATCTAGATATGGCCTAAGGAGCCGTGCATGGAGATCCATAGTCACACCATGGCAGACCTGTTTACCCAACTCGGCTTAGACAGTAGTGAACACGCCATGGTGACATTCATAAAAGCACACCGTCTGTCTGGAAACGAAGCCCTGGACGAGGCAAGCTTCTGGAAACCGGCGCAAGCACAGTTTATCCGTGAAAGCTGGCAGGATGATTCCGACTGGGTGGGGCTGGTGGATCAACTCAACACCCTGTTGCGCGATTGAGCGTTTATTCTGCTCTGCCAGAATTAGCATGGCTGGTTCCGGCCTGCTTCGCAGGTATAATGGCGGCCATGAATCTAGCCACAGCAGACACCCCCCCTGCCCTTCACACCCTGCAATCCGTTTTTGGCTATGACCAATTTCGCGGCGAACAGGCAC
>CALZIQ010000090.1 GCA_945787735.1 uncultured Chromatiaceae bacterium
CAGTGTTATGATGTGACAAAGCCTGAACCTCCCTGTTTTAAATGATTTTTCGCAAAACCATTCTAACAAGCGAGGTTCAGGTTTTCTTTTTTTACTGCTCAACTATGGGACAGTAGTGCGCGATTGCGGGCTTTTTTAAAAGGCCCTAATTTTCTTAGTGGCGGAAGTGTCGCATGCCGGTAAATAGCATCGCCATGCCATGTTCATCCGCTGCAGCGATAACCTCTTCATCACGCATTGAGCCGCCAGGTTGAATGATGGCGCTAATGCCTGCCTCGGCGGCGGCATCGATACCATCACGGAAGGGGAAGAATGCGTCCGAGGCCATAACTGAACCTTCTACTACTAGGCCTTCATCAGCAGCCTTGATGCCGGCGATCTTGGCGCTGTAGACGCGACTCATCTGGCCAGCGCCGACGCCGATGGTCATGCCGTTTTTAGCATAGACGATGGCATTGGATTTGACGTATTTGGCCACCTTCCAACAGAAGGCCAGGTCTTTCATTTCTTGTTCGGTCGGGGTGCGTTTGCTGACTACTTTGAGATCTTCGGCACTGACCATGCCATTGTCACGGGTCTGAATCAACATACCGCCGGTGACGCGTTTATAATCCAGTCCAGGGCTGGTCGGATTATCCCAACTGCCGCAGGCCAGCAGGCGCAGGTTCTTCTTCTCGGCAACGATGTTGCTCGCCTCTTTGCTGACGCTGGGAGCGATAATTACCTCGACAAACTGGCGTTCAACAATGGCCTGGGCGGTTTCGGCGTTCAATTCTCGATTGAAGGCGATGATGCCACCAAAGGCCGAGGTTGGGTCAGTCTTGTAGGCGTTGTCATAGGCCTCCAGCTGACTGATGCCGACGGAAACGCCGCAGGGATTAGCATGTTTGACGATGACGCAAGCTATTTCGTCAAATTGCTTGACGCATTCAAGTGCTGCATCAGTGTCGGCGATGTTATTGAATGAAAGCGCTTTGCCCTGTAGTTGCACTGCGGTGGAGACACTCGACTCCCTGTTGCGGCTTTCGATATAGAATGCAGCCTGCTGGTGAGGATTTTCGCCGTAACGCATATCCTGTGCCTTGGTGAACTGGGTGCTGAAGGTGCGCGGAAATGCGTCGCGATTGTTGTTTGTGTGACCGCCGTCGCTGATGCTGCCCAGATAGTTGGCGATGGCGCCATCGTAAGCAGCGGTGTGTTCAAAGGCCTTGGCGGCCAGGTTAAAGCGGGTCTCGTGACTCAGTGCGCCATCGTTCTCTTTCATTTCATTCAGTACCACAGCGTAGTCGCTGGCGTTGACCACAATGGCGACGTTGTTGTGATTTTTGGCTGCGGCACGCACCATGGTCGGCCCACCAATGTCGATATTTTCAATCGCGGTGGCCAGGTCGCAATCGGGTTTGGCCACGGCCTGTTCGAAGGGATAGAGGTTAACCACCACCATGTCGATGGGATTGATGCCATGTTCGGCCATCACGCCATCATCGATACCACGACGCCCCAAGATACCACCATGAACCTTGGGGTGCAGGGTCTTGACCCGGCCATCCATCATTTCTGGAAAGCCGGTGTAGTCGGACACTTCAGTGACGTCGATATTATTGTCGAACAATAACTTATACGTGCCGCCGGTGGAAAGCAGCTCCACATTCATATCGCTCAAAGCCTGGGCGAATTCGACGATGCCGGTTTTATCGGAAACACTGATCAGTGCGCGTTTGATGGTTGCCATAATGTTGCATTCCATAATGTTTATAAATATTCGTGACCCGGATGCAACAAGACGTGTCCGGGCTCAGGGCTGGCTAGAGTGTATAGTCAGATCCTAGTCAATTAGGCTGTAGAGACGAAGTTTTTTACGCAGGGTGCTGCGGTTGATGCCGAGGATGGCGGCAGCCTTTGATTGGTTACCGCGAGTGCGTTCCATGACCGCATGGAACAAAGCCCGTTCCACTTCGCCGATCATCATGTCGTACAGATTGCCCGGTGCTTGGCCGTCCAGGTCATCCAAATAATTTTCGATGGCGACCACGGCGGCATTTTGTAGTGGTTGTTTGCGGCGCTCTTTAAACGGCTTGGGCGCATCTTTTACCACAGTCACTTCAGGCGGCCTGTTGTATGTCCTGCTGTAAACGCTCAAAGAAGTCCTCAGTCATTTTCAGTTGTTCGTTTATGCTGTCAACCTTGTTGACAGCCTGTCGAAAGGCGGCGCCGTGGCGTTGTCCCTTGCTGTACCAGGAAATATGTTTGCGTGCCATGCGTACGCCTGTGTATTCACCGTAAAAGTTGTACAAGTTGTGCAAGTGGGCCAGCAGTATGTCGCGTACTTCAATGATCGACGGCTCGGCCAGTTTCTCACCAGTTTTAAGGTAATGCTCGATTTCGCGAAAGATCCACGGCCGTCCTTGCGCGGCGCGGCCAACCATAATACCGTCGACGCCAGTTTTTTCCAGTACAAATTTTGCTTTTTCCGGCGAAGTGATATCGCCGTTGGCGATCACCGGAATGCGCACGGTCTGTTTGATTTCGGCGATGGTGTCGTATTCAGCTTCGCCGCGGTAAGCACAAGCACGCGTGCGGCCGTGTATGGCCAGGGCCTGGATGCCCGACTCTTCGGCGATGTGAGCAATGTTGACACCGTTGCGGTTGGCGGTGTCCCAGCCGGTGCGGATTTTGAGAGTGACGGGCACGTCTACGGCGCCGACCACCGCTTCAAGGATTTCTTTCACCAGGGTTTCATGTTGCAGCAGGGCTGAGCCGGCCGCGACGTTACACACTTTTTTCGCCGGGCAGCCCATGTTGATGTCGATAATCTGGGCGCCATTGTCGACGTTGTGACGCGCTGCCTCGGCCATCATAGACGGGTCGGCGCCCATAATTTGGACGGACTTAGGTTCAGTTTCACCTTCATGATTGGCGCGGCGTTTAGTTTTTTCGCTGCCCCACAACAGGGAGTTGGATGAGACCATTTCGGACACGGCCATGCCGGCGCGAAGGCTTTTGCACAGTTGGCGGAAGGGGCGGTCTGTCACCCCGGCCATAGGGGCCAGGACAAGATTATTGTTCAGTTTATAGGGGCCAATTCTCATGATGACAAAAGGGTTGCTAATCCATCGGGGTGGCCTTTAAGCCGAACGCCAAATGATACCCTTAATCTAAGTCTCGGGAAAGAACTGGAGATAGAATTTTACGATTAGAAAAATTCAAATTCGAAGCCAACCGCCTCTTTGCCTGGGTCGACCATCTCAAGCAGAATGTGGTGGCTTTGTTGCGGACCAATGCCGGATGAGATATTGATTGATTTGTCGGCTAGGTATTCGTTTGGTGTGAAGCGGCGACCGGTCATGATGTGGCCGGTGATATCTTGTAGCATGAGCTGCATCAATGGAAAGGGCTGGGCGAAATCGGCGTTGTTATGGATCACTGCTTTTACCACCAGCACGTTTTTGGTTTTGTCATGGGCGCGGATGTCACGCTCTGTGAGCTTGACCAGGTGGGTGGCTTTTAGCAATGGCACCTCACATGCAGCCACCGAGCAAAGTGCTTTTAGTGCGGGGCGCAGTTGAGTGTTTTGTGACAGCGAATTCAGATTGAAATAGGCGTATTGTGCGGCCAGTAGTAGTACAAGCGGCAGGCTCAGCAGCGACCAGAGCATGCGTTTGCCGCCACCGCTGGTGCCGGGTTGCTGTTCTTGAATCGATTCAATCAGTTGCTGAGAATGATCGCGCTTGATATCAGTGCTTTCCTTTTCAGGTTTTGCCTCATATGGTCCGGTTATCTCGATTTCTTGCTCAGCCGATTTCTCTTCATCCTCTTTTATTACTGCACTGGATATAGGTGCAGTTGTTTCGGTTGGGCTGGGGTTTTTAGATGTTTCCGGGGGCTCATCGACTAGATGTTTCAAGGCATTAAATGTGCCGAAACAGCGGCCACAGCGAACATTCCCCTGGGCAGATTTAAGCTGCTCTGAGGTTACGCGGAAAAAGGTGTCGCAATGGGGGCAGTGGGTATACATTGTTGTGTGGCAATGTCAGCTATGTGTTTGAGTTAATCCCAATTTCTTATTGAGTTTAACGGCGTATGCCGTCAATTCTGACCCATTCTTGTTGTTGGGTTGGCGGTCGCAGCTCAAACCACTTTGTATAACATTGCATGATTTGTTCCGCCTGTTCAGCAAGGATACCTGATAACACAATACGGCCGCCAGGCTTAACCAGCGTGGCAAAGCGGGGGGCTAACTCGAGCAACGGGTTTGCGAGGATGTTGGCCAACACCAGGTCAACTTGTTTGTCCTGAAATTGAGCGGGTGACAGGGCGCTGATTTTGTCCGCGACGCCATTTTTGTCGGCGTTATCACGTGTTGCCAGGATTGCCTGCGGGTCGTGGTCAACTGCTTCAACTTGTTTAGCCCCCAGCAGAGCAGCGGCAATGGCCAGTATTCCTGAGCCGCAGCCGTAGTCGATCACATCTTGTCCTTCTGGCGGGTGGCTGTCGAGCCATTCCAGGCAGAGGGCGGTGGTGGGGTGGGTGCCGGTGCCGAAGGCCAAGCCTGGGTCGAGCATCACATTCACGGCATTGGCATCGTCCGGCGTATGCCAGCTAGGACAGATCCACAGGTTCTGGCCAAAGCGGATGGGTTTGAAGTTGTCCATCCAGGCGCGTTCCCAGTCTTTGTCTTCGACGGGGTTGATGTGAAATTGTTCAGGAGCACAGGCACCTAATGTGCTTTTGAGTTGGCCGATGATGCTCGCCATGTCGCAGTTGACGTCAAACAGCCCGATGATGCGGGTATTGTTCCATAGCTTGGTTTCGCCCGGGTCGGGTTCGAACAGAGGTTGGTCTGCACCATCTTCAAAGGTGACGGCTGCTGCCCCCAGCTCACTTAACAGTTCGCTGATCTGTTCGGCGTGTTCCGGCGCGCTGTCGAGTTTGAGTTGCAACCAGGGCATGTGTATCTGTATCCAGAAATTTTAAGGGGCACCGCAACGCCCCTTGAGTACTATTTGAGGCCCAGCTTTTTTTCCAAGTAGTGGATGCTGGTGCCGCCTGCCATGAAGGCGGCATCACGAACTAAGCGGCTGTGCAAAGGTGTGTTGGTTTTGATGCCATCGATGACCAATTCATCCAATGCGCCGGCCATCCGTTTCAGGGCGGTGCTGCGGTCGTCGGCATGACAGATCAGTTTGCCAATCATGGAGTCATAGTAGGGTGGAACGGCATAGCCACTATAGATGTGGGAGTCGACCCGCACGCCCAGGCCACCTGGGGCATGAAAGTTGGTGATGGTGCCGGGGCAGGGCATGAAGTTGTCAGGGTCTTCGGCGTTGATGCGGCATTCGATGGCGTGGCCGTTGATCTTGATGTCTTCTTGTTTGTAAGAGAGTTTTTCACCGGCGGCGACAAGCAGTTGCTGCTTAACCAGGTCGACCCCGGTAATCATTTCAGTAACTGGGTGTTCCACCTGCAGGCGGGTATTCATTTCGATAAAGTAGAACTCACCGTTTTCGTACAGGAACTCGAAGGTACCGGCGCCGCGATAGCCGATCTTGCGGCAGGCATCGGCGCAGATGTTGCCCATCTTCTGACGCAGCTTGGCGCCTAGCCCGGGGGCGGGCGCTTCCTCGATTACCTTTTGGTGGCGGCGTTGCATGGAGCAGTCGCGCTCGCCCAGGTGAATGGCATTGCCATGGGTGTCGGCCAGTATCTGGAACTCGATGTGACGAGGATTTTCGAGAAATTTTTCCATGTAGACCGTATCGTTGCCAAAGGCGTTGCCGGCTTCGACTTTGGTCAGAGAGATGGCGTGCAGCAGGGTGGCCTCACTGTTGACCACACGCATGCCGCGGCCGCCACCACCGCCGGCCGCTTTGATGATGACCGGATAGCCGATCTGGCGCGCCATGCGCAAGATTTCGTCACCGTCTTCACCGAGCGGGCCGTCGGAACCTGGCACACAGGGTACGCCGCTGGCCTTCATTGCCTCTATGGCCGCGATCTTGTCGCCCATGATGCGGATGGTTTCTGGTTTGGGGCCGATGAAGACAAAGCCGCTCTCTTCGACACGCTCGGCGAAATCGGCATTTTCGGATAGAAAGCCATAGCCAGGATGGATGGCCACCGCATCGGTCACTTCAGCAGCGCTGATGAGTGCTGGCACATTCAGATAGCTCTGAGTCGAATCGGCCGGGCCGATGCAGACTGATTCATCTGCCAGGCGTACGTGTTTCAGGTCGCGGTCAGCAGAAGAGTGCACGGCCACGGTCTTGATGCCCAGTTCGCGGCAGGCGCGTAAAATGCGCAGGGCAATTTCGCCGCGGTTTGCGATAACAACTTTCTCGAACATAGATCTCTAACTATTCCTTGTGCTGTGGATGGAATAACCTGGAAAGGTGTTTCCGCAATTATTCGATGACGAAGAGTGGCTGGCCGTATTCGATGGGCTGGCCATTTTCAACCAGGATCGCAACGATCTTGCCCGACTTGTCCGCTTCAATCTGGTTGAGCATCTTCATCGCCTCGATGATGCAGAGCGTGTCGCCCTCGCTAACTTGGGCGCCGACTTCGACAAAGGATTTGGCGCCGGGTGAAGGTGCGCGATAGAAAGTGCCGACCATCGGAGCCGTGACCTGATGGCCACTAGGTGTTGCAGGCTCACTTGGGGTTGCTTCAGCTGGGGCAGGCGCGGCCGCGGGGGCTGCAGCAGGTGCGGCAGCCGGTATGGCCGCCATCACGGGCGGGTTTTGAGAATAGCGACTGATGCGTACCGATTCTTCGCCTTCGTGGATTTCGATTTCGGCGACGTCCGATTCTTCCAGCAATGCGATAAGGGCTTTAATTTTACGTGTGTCCATGTTTGTAAACCGTATTGTTAGTTGTTAAGTGATCTGGTTAATCGCGGCTTGTAGGGCCAGCTGATACCCCTGGGGACCCAGGCCACTGATTACGCCCTGGGCTAGGTCAGAAAAATAAGACTTGCGGCGAAAACTTTCGCGCGCATAAATATTCGACAGATGGAGCTCAATAAATGGAATGTTAACCGCGCTCAGGGCATCGCGCATAGCGACGCTGGTGTGGGTGAAGGCAGCAGGGTTGATAATAATGAAATCAACCTGATCATCTACAGCGGCCTGAATTCTTTCGACCAATTCGTGTTCAGCATTACTTTGAAAACAGCTCAGACTGTGGCCGGTCTGTTGCGCTTTTTTTACCAGTTCGGATTCGATATCCGCCAGGCGGGTGGCGCCGTAGTGTTGTGGTTCGCGGCTGCCCAGGAGGTTCAGGTTGGGGCCGTTCAGCACCAGGATGTTGGCCATTTATATCCTCAAGAGAGCGTTATTTTAATCCGTTAATGACCGTGTGCGTGGTCTGGTTATTGCTTTTAAAGGCAAAAAGCGCCCTTCAATTGCAGGGATTTTGTCATGTAAGAGTAGATATTGTCCAGTTTTTGTCAAGCTAACGTATTTTCGCCGCAAGTTGGCGGCATTTAGCGACGACTGCTTGGGGCTGGCTAAGTCCGGGGGAGGGTCTAGATAAGCTTTTTGATCTCGCTTTCTAATGTGTTGCGGTCCACCTCACCATAACGGATGAAGGTAATGTTGCCGGCCTGATCGGTAATCACAGTGTAGGGCAGAATGCCTAGGTCGTTGCCCAGTTGTTCGGAGACATCGATTACGTCCTGCTCACCCACCAGAATTGGGTAGTTGATACCCTTCTTATCGGCGTACTGCCGCACGGGTTCGGCGTCGTCCATGGCAATACCGATGACTTGCAGGTTGTGGTTGCGATACTCGTTTTGTAGTTCGATCAGGGTCGGAATCTCGCGTTTACAGGGCGGACACCAGGTTGCCCAGAAGTTGATCACTTGCACTTTGCCCAGCCACTGCTCGCTGCGCTCGCGCACACCGTCCAGTCCCAGCAAGTTGTACTCGGGAAGCGATGAACCAATCAGTGATTGGGTCTCGGCAGAGGGCTCGGGCGGTGTGCGAAACATCTTAACGGCAAAATTACCCAGTACCGCGCCGAACAAAAAGATGGCGACAGCGCCGATCATTACCTGCTTGTTTTTCATGTGAATCCTTTAAATATCGAGGGCGGCTCGGCTATGGGCTTCAAACTTTTCTGCGTCGAGAAAGCCCATCAGGCGGTAGCGGGGCAGTTCCTGCCCATTATGGTCGAAAAATAATATAGAAGGTGGGCCAAACAGTCCAAAGGCATCTAATAGGGCCTTGTCCTCTGCATCGTTCAGAGTGACGTCAGCTTGTAGTAACACCGTGTCGGCCAATGCGGCCTGAACACCCGTGGCAGAAAAGGTTTTTCTTTCCATCTCTACGCAAGAGATACACCAGTCGGCATAAAAATCCAACATAGCGGTTTTGTTTTGTGCGGCGGCTTGTTTCAGGGCCAGTTGCAGACCGTTTAGGCCCTTAATTTGTTTGAACTCAAGGCTGTGTGTCGGGGTGCTGTTCTCTGCAGCCAGACTCACATTGGCCAGGGGGCGGAACATATCCTTGCCACCACTGCTGGCGCCGATCAGTAACATGCCGCCATAAATCAGCATCACTACGCCGACCCCTTTCCACAGTTTGTGCCAGCCACTGGCCTCTGGTTGCAAGCGCTCGAGCGCACCAAGATAGACGGCGCAGACAATCAACAGAACGCCCCATAGCGCTAGTCCGACGGCAGCGGGAATAATTCTTTCAATCAGCCAGATAGCGACGCCAATCAGCAGCACGCCGAAGATCGCCTTTACGGTGTTCATCCAGGCGCCGGCTTTGGGCAGCAGCTTGCCGGCCGAGGTGCCGATCAGCAGCAGGGGTGCGCCCATGCCCATGCTGAGCGAGAACAGTGCGGCGGCGCCAAGCAGCGCATCACCGCTTTGACCAATGTAGATTAGCGCACCGGCCAGCGGTGCAGCGATACAGGGGCCGACGATCAAGGCTGAGAGAAAGCCCATGATGCCAACACCGACAAAGCTGCCACCACGTTGTTTGTTGCTCATCGATGTGATTTTATTTTGGATGCTTTGCGGCATTTGCAGCTCATAAAATCCGAACATGGACATTGCCAGCAAGACAAAGACAATGCTGAAACTGCCCAGCACCCAGGGGTTTTGAAAGGCAGCCTGAAGATTGCTGCCGAATAGGCCGGCCATCAATCCCGCAATAGTGTAGGTGAAGGCCATGGCTAGCACATAGATTAGAGACAGGAAGAAGGCGCGCCGGGTGGTGATGTGGCTACCCTCGCCAGCGATGATGCTGGATAGGATCGGGATCATGGGAAAGACGCAGGGGGTGAAGGTGAGCAGCAGTCCCAAACCGAAAAAGCTCAGCATGCTGATAAGTAGGTTGTCTTCGGCCAAGCCGCGGGCATAGCGGTCTTGCTCTGATTCAAAGCCACTGATTTGAGTCGTGTTTATCGGCAGTGGGTTGTTTGCCTCGGGCAGGCTCAGGGTTAACAGTTGTTTCATGGGCGGATAACAAAATCCGGCCTCGGCACAGCCCTGGTATTTAACCTCGAGATTAATGTTGCCGGCGCGAGTGTTGTCGCGCTTTAGAGGCAGCACGGCTTGTATCTCGTGATAAAACACCTCCATCAGGCCGAAAGCCTCATCATGTTTTTCCTTGCCGCGCGGCAGTTCGTTGGGCATGAGGCTGTTGCCGTCGGCATCAACTAGTTTGAATTTGAATTTATCGCGATACAGATAGTAGCCGTCTGCAATGTCCCAGCGCACGTTCAGGTTGTGGGCATCCTGCACCTCGGCGCTGATGATGAAGGCCTGATCAGGGGGGAGAAAGGTGTCCTGTTGTGCGCCAAAGCCCAGCTTCTGACCAAAGGATGAGAGGCTGTCGAGAATACCCTTCTCCTGGGATGACTCGATGGTGACCGTGGTCGGGTCTTCTTCGGCATTGAGTTGTAGTGGCAGGAGGCAAAACCAGGCAAGCACTAGTGCAGCCAAATATCGAAAAGTTGAATTTTGGTGTGTGGGCATGAGCTATTTGGTGTTGTTGTTAATCCAGTCGAGATAGGCGGGCAGGCCGGTGTTTATTGGGACTGCCACGATTTCCGGAAGTTCATAAGGGTGGAGCGTTGTGAGACTTTGCTCAAGTTCGGCATAACATGAAATATTGCTTTTGATTACAAGCATATATTCCTGGCCGGACTCGATCTTGTCGTGCCAACGGTAGATCGACTCAATACCCGGAATGATGTTCACGCAGGCGGCCAGCTCCTGTTCCACTAGGGCAATGGCGATGTGGCGAGCGGTCTCTTCGTCCGGGCAGGTGTTGAGCACAATGTGTTGTTTTGCAGTCATGGCGGCAAGATACCGGAACCTGGGTCTCAGAGCAAAGATGCAGAGGCTGTGATGCTGTTGTGTTCGCGTTCATATTCAACTTACGACTTAAGCCTGGTGTAGAATGTGACGTCTTCAACAACCCGGTGATGCAGATGTTTTCTTTTCGTGGCTTGCTGGCCCTGTTTCTGATTGTGCCGATCATCGAGATCTATCTTTTGATCAAGGTGGGTGGACTGATTGGCGCCATTCCAACAGTTTTTTTGGTGGTGTTCACTGCTGTGCTTGGGGCAATGCTACTGCGTCAGCAGGGGTTTTCTACCTTGGGACGGGTACAAGCTGCCATGGCGCGTGGCGAAGTGCCTGCGCTTGAGTTGCTCGAAGGCGCGATGCTGCTGTTCGGCGGGGCGTTGTTGTTGACGCCCGGTTTTTTTACCGATGCCATCGGCTTTGTCTGCTTGATTCCGCAACTGCGCCAGCGCCTTATCCTGTGGGCATTGCGTCGTGGAGTGATCATGACACCAGGGGCGGGTTCGTCTGGAGAGCATCAGCAGGGACCGCGCACTATCGAGGGTGAGTATTGGCGCGACAAGGATAATAGGCGTAAATAGTCGTTAGAAATGAAGCTTGAAACGAAAAAGCCCCGTCCAAACG
>CALZIQ010000091.1 GCA_945787735.1 uncultured Chromatiaceae bacterium
TTGGAAATAATTCGGTCTTTTCTCCTCTGAGACTCTAAACTCTAGGCTTATAACTAATAAGTCACAATATTAGTGCGTGCTTTAAGGGTCTGAAAATGCTACAATTCGCCACCAATTTTTGATCTATCGCAATTGCTGTCGCTCCTTCCGGAGTATTGCCATTGCCATTACACAGGTACTTCCCCATGTCTGCCCCACAATCTCCCATCCAGTCCTTCTCTGAGCTGGGTCTAAGCCAGCCTGTTCTCGATGCCCTAAAAGTGGTTGGTTACGAAACCCCCTCGCCCATTCAGGCTGAGACTATTCCCCAACTATTGCTAGGCAAGGATGTGCTGGGACAGGCGCAGACTGGTACCGGCAAGACGGCGGCATTTGCCCTGCCGCTGCTGTCAAACATTGATCTCAAACGACTGGAGCCGCAGTTATTGGTGTTGGCGCCGACTCGCGAGCTGGCGATTCAGGTGGCTGAGGCTTTCCAGAAATATGCCTCGAAGATGAAAGGTTTTCACGTGGCCCCTATCTACGGCGGTCAGAGTTATGAAACCCAGATTCGCCAGTTGAAGCGTGGTGTGCATGTGGTGGTGGGCACGCCGGGTCGTGTGATGGATCACATGCGTAAGGGCACCCTCAAGCTGAAAGGTCTGAATGCCCTGGTGCTGGATGAGGCGGACGAGATGCTGCGCATGGGGTTTATCGATGACGTTGAGTGGGTGCTTGAACAGACACCCCCACAGCGCCAGATCGCTTTGTTCTCGGCCACTATGCCGGATGTGATCCGCAAGATCGCCAACAAGCATCTAAATGAGCCGGAACACATCACTATCAAGGTTAAGACTACTACGGCAGAAACTATACGCCAGCGTTACTGGATGGTCAGCGGCGGGCACAAACTCGATGCACTGACGCGCCTGCTGGAAGTTGAGCCTTTTGATGGCATGATCATTTTCGTGCGCACAAAAAATGCTGCCAGCGAACTGGCGGAAAAACTTGAGGCGCGTGGTTATGCCGCGGCTGCCCTTACCGGCGATCTGGCCCAGGCTCAGCGTGAGCGTACTGTGGGTCAACTTAAGTCGGGCAAGCTTGATATTCTGGTTGCCACTGACGTGGTTGCCCGTGGTCTGGATGTGGAGCGTATTACCCACGTTATTAATTACGATGTGCCTTACGATACCGAGTCTTACACCCATCGTATCGGTCGTACTGGCCGTGCCGGTCGCAAGGGCGATGCTATCTTGTTCGTTGCACCGCGTGAAAAGCGCATGCTGGGCACGATTGAACGGGCTACGCGGCAAAAGATCGAACAGCTGGAACTGCCCTCTACCGAAACGATCAATGACAAACGTATCGAACGTTTTAATCAGCGCATTACCGATACGCTCAATGAAGAGAATTTAAAGTTCTTCCTGCAGATGATGGAAAACTATCAGCAGGAACACAATATTCCTGCACTGGAAATTGCCGCGGCCTTGGCTAAGCTGGTGCAAGGTAAACAATCATTGCTGATAAAGGATAAGCCTGCCCCTGCGCCACGCGAACGGAAACAAGAATTTTCCAAGCGTGAAAGAACTGATAAACGTCCAGCAAAATCTGATCGTCCAAAGAACATAGGAGGGCCACCGGAAGAAGGCATGCAGCGCTTCCGGGTTGAGGTAGGCCGAAACGACAAGGTTAAACCCGGCAACATCGTCGGCGCCATTGCCAATGAGGCCGGACTGGACAGTGAGCACATCGGCCGTATCGACATTCAGGATGACTACAGCTTGGTCGATCTGCCTGAAGGCATGCCAATGGATGTCTTTGATGATCTGAAAAAGGCTTGGGTTTTAGGTAAACAGCTGCGCATTTCAAGGCTTGGCGGAGAAAGCCCGCCAAAAAGAAAGAAGCCTAAGCCCGAGAAAAGCGGTGAGTCTAAATCCAAAAAACCTGCTGGCAAAAAGCCGAAGAAGGGAAAACTAAAGCTTTAGGCTAGGGCCTGTTAACACTAATTGCAAATCAGCGTTATTGCCCCAAAATGGGCCAGGCAAGGCGCGAGGAGAGCAGTTTGGTTATTGTAATACTCGAAATGAATTGATGATGCTGGCCAGGTCTGACCTCAGGCCTTGTGTCAGTGTATCGCCCTTCGGCACCTGAGTGGCAGTAACGATATAGGCATAGCCATTGGCCATGGCGATTTTCTGGAATTGGTACATCGGTGTCCCAAACATGTAGTTCATCGCCACGATCACCCCGCCGCTTGTTTCAGGATCCACACTGGAAGAGACAACCTCAATTCCCATGGCGGCATAATTCGCCTCGTTGGCGGCAACATAATCAGCGATCGACATCTGCGGAATACGCTCAACGGTTACATTGATATTTGGGGTAACGCCATCAACAACATGATTGGAAAAGATGGTAATGGGAATTTTGACCGTGTCGGGGAAACCCATGCTTTGCACAAATTGGTTGCCAAAGTCTTCATCTGCACGCCAATTGATATTTTCAGGCCAGCTGATCTGGAATCCGAGTGAGGTATTGGTATAAGTGGTGTTTTGAACCCCCGTGCTCGCCTGGGCTGATCGGGCAACTGGCACCACCGATACCTCTGTTTTGCCGATGGGCGTTTCGACAGTTTTTACTTCTGCCTTAATCTCTAGGCCACTTGCGCCGATTTTGAGGTCTGAGGTGCGCTCCAACAATCCGCCCAGCTCACCCTTGAAGATCAGCATGAACGAAATAACAACGACACCAAATACAATCCATTTGACTGGTATTTGGTTACTGCCTGAAGCGGGCTTGTTGGCGGGTTCCCCGGACATTTTGCTTCCTTGCTTTATATTTATTTAGAACGCCTATTCTAGCTTATATCAATTCTTTTATTATTCAAGCTCAGGTTATATTTGAATAAGCTAACGGACGTTATCTTCATCATGGGCCAGGTGCACTGTCATCTGACTAAACGGAATCACCCAACCATTGGCATTGCAGGCATCAACAGCAAGCTTTTGCAGCAGTCGATTGAGCTGCAAGTAAGATTCTGCAGCGGCACTATCAAAGGCAAAGATACCGATAAAATCTAGAGAAGATGCCCCTGCCTCGGCAAACTCAAATGTCAGCTTCTGTAGATAATTGCCTAGACGCTGTTGTTTCAGATGAGTGCTTAAGTATGACTCCAAGGTGTCTCGTATCGCCTCTGTCACCTCGGCCTGATGCTGATAATCAATACCAAAGCGTAAGATTACGGAAAAGCCATCTAATGACAGATTGCGGGGAGTCATATCCAGAAAGCCGCTGGTTGAATAAGTCGTTATCGCGCCAAGCACTCTCAGTTGCACCGTCTCTGGGCTTTGCATAATCACACGACCAAAGGTGTCATCTGCCAAGACAACATAATCGTTTTCACGGGTGGGAAACCAGGGTTCGTGCTGGGCAAAGGGGCGCGAAACCTCTGAGCTGAGCACACTCAGTGGCAGGCGTAATGTTCCCCCTGTCAACACAGGATTGACGAGCATTGAATAGACCCGCAGAGCTTGTACCTTCCAGGGCAGGCCGTTATATACAATTCGCTCCCCTTCACGCACGGCGCCAATATTAAGCAGCAGTTTGGCTTCGCTCATATAACCGGGCAGAAATCGCTGCAGCGCTAGTGCCATGCCTACAAGAATGATGATCATCAAACCAAGTAGAATCCAATCGCCACGCACATAGAACACCATCATGGCGGCAAACACAGCCAGAACGGAACCGATGACAAGCAATGCTAGGTGAATGACCCGCGTGGCAAATGATGGGCTTGTACCGCGCCGCATCATACGGTTTGAATAGAAACGATTACCCTGCCAAAGCAAGCCATAAACAGTGACTGCCGCCAGTATCGCGAGAAACAGGTTCAGCAAGCGGCCACTAAAAAGTTCTTTCAACGCTTCAACAGAGTTATGCTCTGCTTCGGTACTGGGTGAAAGTAATTCATCCAACTCAAAATTGATCAGATCAAGTCGGTTTTGCAGATCGTCACGCCGCTTGCTCCAGCGCTTTTCCAACGCTGAAAAAGCCGCCACCAGCTCGGGCGAAGGCGCCGTGGAGCGATACGATATGACGTTGCCAAGCGCAGCCTCAGCAGCGCTCAGTCGTTGTTGAAAATGACCCTGATCGGAACGCAGCCGTTCGATTTTACGCGGCCGCTCGGTTAAACGGCGCAGTTCAACCAGAATCGGTTCGAAGACTGATTCCAGTTCATCTTTCCAATCAAATTTCTGTTTTTCGTCCGCCGTGCGGAACAGTTCAAGGTCAACGCCGCCGGTGGCCCACATCTCCCAGGCCAATTGCAATGAGCTCAGCTCTTGATTGAGACGGTTGACTTCAGCCTGGGCTTGTTTTCTTTCTGATTCTATCTCTGTCTGCACCAAAGCTTTTCGTGCTTGATCCAAGTCATGCTCGATCTCGTCAATGGTGGTGACAAGATTTTCGAAATGGCGCCAGGTGTTATTCTGCTTTTCTGTCGTATTCTCTGCATTATTTTCGTTTTCTTGTGCCTGAACTGGTGACACAAAGACAGTCATCAAGACCAGGCAAAATAAGGCAACTATTCGATTCATTTTAACTTGGCGTCCAAAATGATTAGCAGACTGCTAGTTAGCCAGAAACTGCTGTAAACGTTCAACACCTTTTTCCAATTGCTGCACCGATGTGGTGTAGGCAAAGCGGACATGCTGCTGCGGCCGGTTATCTCCAAAATCCTTGCCGGGTGTTACAGCAACGCCAGCGTCTTCTAACAACTGCAGACAAAAAGCGTAGCTGTCCTCTGTGATGCCGCTGCAATTAGCATAGAGATAAAAAGCCCCTTGTGGTGTCACCGGAATTTCAAAACCTAGCTTTTTCAAGGCCGGCAAAAGATAGTCACGCCGTTGCTGGAAAATTTGGCGACGTTGATCAAGGATGGTCATTGTTTCAGGCGTGAATGCCGCCAGCGCGGCATATTGGGCTGGGGTTGGTGCCGACAGAAAAATATTCTGCGCCACTTTATCCAAAGCATCCACATAGGCCTGGGGCGCCACCAGCCAACCCAGGCGCCAGCCGGTCATGCCAAAGAACTTCGAGAAACTGTTAATAACGAACACATCATCACTGATAGCGAGAGCGGTTTCTTCTTTTGTGCCATAGGTCAGGCCATGGTAGATCTCATCCACCAGCAGATGACCTCTCTGCCCTGAGACAAAATCCGCCATGGCCTGCATATCTGCCCTGGGGATCAAGGTGCCCGTGGGGTTGGCCGGTGAGGCGACCAATGCGGCCTTGCTCTGCGCCGACCAATGTTGTTGCAGGTGACCGACATTAATCTGGTAGCCAGTAGTGGCATCCACTGCAATAGAGACCGCCTCCCCCTCTACCAGACGAACAAAATTGCGATTGCAGGGATAACCAGGATCGGCCATCAAGACCTGCTGGCCAGGATTGATCAGCACTGCCATCAACAACTGCAAGGCGCCGGATGAACCAGGGGTAATCAGGATTCGTTCAGGATCGACGCTGGCTCCGTATCGGCTCTGATAATAGCCACTGATCGCCTGTCGCAGTTCCATCAAACCCTTGGCCGGGGTGTAGTGATGTTTGCCGGACTGCAGCGCTTCGATGCCAGCCTGGACGATGGGCGCCGGCGTGTCAAAATCCGGCTCACCGATCTCCATATGGACGATGTCGCGCCCCTCGGCCTCGAGTTTTCGCGCTCGTGCCAACAACGCCATCACATGAAATGGCTGGATGGCCGCTATGCGATTTGCGATGCCGGGGCTACTATCAGGCATTGGCGGCCTTGTGCAGGGCGCGGATCATGTCGAGATTCACGTAGCTATAACCAAGGGCTTCACCGCTCTGTACGATGAATGGCGCATCCGGCTCACCCATCTGATCGAGCACAATAGCAGCACCGCTAAAATCATCATCGGCGGTGTAACCATTGGTCGTCACCAGCGTAGTCAGGCGCGCCTGTGCAGATGATCGTATACCGTTGTAAGAATCTTCAAAGGCCATGCACTGCTCAGGCGCCAGATTCATCTCTTCCATTACATAGTGATAAATATCAGGGGCGGGTTTCTTGGCCGGCACTATGTCACCTGCGCCAATCACTTCAAACCAATCGATTGAATCGGCTCCCAAGGTATAAGTAAGCAAGGCGGTGACATTCTCAGGCGTGGTGGTGGTGGCAATCGCAATGCGCATACCGGCATCCCTGGCTTCATTGATCAAACGTTCGACCCCAGGACGCAGCGGAATTGCACCTTCCGCCATCAATTTGGTGTAAAAGCTGGTTTTAGCTGCGTGCAAACCGGCAACAAAGTCATCGAAGTTGCCGGGTTTCTTGAATTCGGTATTGTATTTTTCCAGGTAGAAGCGAATACGCTCTTTGCCACCGGTTACGGCCAGCAGTTCGCCATAAAGCTCTGGCGTCCAGTCCCAATCGAGCTTAGCCTCCCGGAATGCCAGATTAAATGCAACGCGATGCCCATCGCGCTCTGTATCCGCCAACGTGCCATCGACATCGAAAATCAGTGCCGCTAATTCACTCATGTTTTCTTACCTTCCAAATTCACCTAAATTAACAAGGCGGCCATTTTATCACCAAATAGAGGATATTAACTCGTTGAAGAGAAATGATTTTTTGATAAATGTGGATATTTTGGGCGGTTCAAGGCTCTATTGCCTCAGACGTCGATTTCTAGTATATATTCGGGTCTTTATGTTTTGAGGCACTAGGAGAAGGGAATGTCCCCAAAGAAAGCTAGCGCAAAAAAAGCGGCACCTAAGAAAAAAGCCGCGCCAAAGAAGAAAGCGGTTGCTAAAAAGGCCGCTGCACCAAAGAAGAAAGCGGCAGTAAAAAAAGCAGCCGCGCCGAAAAAGGCAGCCACAGCAAAAAAGGCAACCGTAAAAAAAGCAGCGCCAAAGAAATTGAGTGCCGCCGAGGCTAAGGCCCGTGCTGACAAGCTGCTGCAAGGTTTTGGTAATTTCGAGCCCTATAAAGCGAAAAAGGGCGAGGATTACATGAATGAGACGCAACTGGCTCATTTTCGCCAGCTTCTCATTTCTTGGAAACATGCACTCATGGAAGAAGTGGATCGCACCGTGCAGCATATGAAAGATGAGGCTGCCAATTTCCCTGATCCCAATGATCGTGCCAGTCAGGAGTCTGACTTCACCATGGAACTGCGTACACGGGACCGTGAGCGCAAGCTGATCAAAAAGATCGAAGAGTCTATCGGTGCGCTAGACAGCGAGGATTACGGCTATTGTGAAAGCTGTGGTGTAGAGATTGGAGTTCGTCGGCTTGAGGCCCGTCCTACTGCGACACTTTGCATTGACTGCAAGACACTTGACGAGATTCGCGAGAAACAGAAAGGGCGTTAAGCTACCATCTTGCATTATGAAACTACAAAGCGAGCCTCAGTAGAGGTTCGCTTTTTTATTGCTGATAGATCCGATCCAACGTCCGCATTGCTTCATTAATCAATTGCAGACGCTCATGATCGCCGCCACGATCAGGATGATGTTCCATCACCAGGCGACGGTAGCGAGATTTGATATCACCATATTCAACCGGATCAGCAAGACCAAGCTGGTCAAGCGCCAGCTGCCGGTCATCCATGGCGACAAAGCGTTGCCAAAAACTGTTCATCAGCCGCTCCACTTCCTGCGCATCAGTTTTGTCGAGATTTTTCAGATTCAGGTAATAGTCATGAAGTGGATCATGTCTTTGCGGCAATCCAGCACTGATCTCTTTATACGGCGTCAACTGAATCGATAAACAGTGGATATCTAGCCCCGCCTGGCCACTAAGATGCAAACGATCGCGCAATACATAAAGACAATGAAACAAAATAAAATGGCTCTGGAACATGGATAACTGGTCGGCGAAAGCCGCCTGGCCGAACCCCTCTACGCAGCGTTGATCCAACGCCTCCATCAGATCATACTCACGCATGCCTGCCGGGTGTTGCAGCAGAATGTCATGAATATGCCCGACCAGGGTATCAAGCCCAGATTGATAGGTTTTATCTGCCACGTTTGCCCTTTGAATTAGTTGCTTATCCTTCTATAACGACATCCTGCCCGATCTTTACAGAGATTTTGTCATGCAAGACAATCTCCTGCGGTGAAATATTCACCGAATAGGCCAATGCCTCAACACCATGCTCCACCGCATAGACCAGGGTCTCTGCATATTTTGGATCAATTTCATGTGCGGCCCGAAACAGGTTGACGTCATTTCGCTGTATGCAAAAGAATATCACCGACCGATATCCCGCTTGAACCATGCTCACCAGCTCGAGCAAGTGTTTGGTGCCGCGGGCAGTCACAGCATCAGGAAAAATGGCGTAGTCATCATCCTGCGCAGTCACGTTCTTAACCTCGACATAACAGTCTGGCAGTGATGCTGCGTGATTCTGCAGCAGAATATCGATACGACTGGATTCCCCGTAGGGCACTTCAGTTTTGATGCCGTTATACCCAGCCAATTCCGTTATCACACCCTGCTCAATGGCCTCGACCACCAGCTTGTTCGCCAGGCCGGTATTTACACCGATCAGAGTGCTGTTATCGGCTTCGCTGATCTCCCAGCTGTAGCGGTATTTACGTTTTTCATTTTCAGAATCGCGTATCCAGATGTAATTGCCGGAGGCGGAACAGCCCAGCATGGAGCCCGTATTTGCGGTGTGGACCGTCATTTGACTGCCACCCGGCAACTCCACGTCGGCCAGAAAACGCTTGTAGCGCTGGATTAGTTTGACACGTTGTAATGGCTTAGAATATTTCATCGTTTATTTCTTCGGGAGGACCAATGACTGACTCAGGCAGTGTTTTATCCTTATTGGTTCTAGTTTGGATTGGCTACTTTTTGATCCATTCCCTGCTCGCCAGCCATAGAATTAAATATTATATCCTCTCACAACATCCCGGATTCACATCATGCTATCGCCTTGCCTATAACATCGTGGCTGTGGTCACGCTGATTCCGGTTGTTCTGATTCATGCCTTATACGATTCAAGGCCTATTTTTCAATGGCCGGGGTTACTTAGCGAACTGAGTTTAAGCCTGATTGTATTCGCAACATTAGGCTTCATCTGGTCGCTTAAATATTATGATTTACAGGCTTTCACTGGCATTAATACGTGCTTGAATAGAAATTCGGCGACACCAAAAGACCGACTGACCATTTCCCCACTGCACCGCTTTGTACGCCACCCATGGTATTTATTTGCGCTAATCATTATCTGGTCTCGAGAACAGAGCCAGATGGAGCTGATCAGCTCCACAATGGTGACAATATATTTTTGGCTCTTCGGAAAAATTAGTGGGTAAAAATATAGCCGATTGTCGAGTGTAGAGACAGATCTAAGTAAGTTATAGAGGTAGAGCATCCTGCTCCGACTCTGAGAAAATGGAAGTTGCGAAGCAACCATTTGTCGGAGAAAAAGGAACAGGATGCAGATCAAGACTATCCTCAATCGGGTACAAAAATTCAAATCATTTGTGTACGGCGCTGTTCGCTGGGTTGACGGCGCCCGAATTCCAACACTGGAGGTTGAGCTACACCCGCGCGCAAACAGCCGTCCGGTATGCAGTGACTGTGGCCGTCAGAGACCGGGGTACGATAGGCTGCCCGTGCGGCGTTTTGAATTTATCCCGATGTGGGGCCACAAAGTATTTTTTGTGTATGCGCCCCGCCGTGTAGAGTGTCGTGATTGTGGGGTCCGGGTAGAACGGATGCCTTGGGTGAAAGGTAAGCATCGACTGACAGAGGCGTACAGCTGGTTTCTGGCAAGCTGGGCTAAGCGACTCAGCTGGAAGGAAGTAGCAGAGGCCTTTCGTACAACGTGGGACCATGTTTTCTTTTCGGTGGAACGCGCGGTGATCTGGGGCCGTGAGCACCAAGACCTATCAGGGGTAAAAGCAATTGGTATCGATGAGATCGCCTGGCAGCGCGGACACAAGTATTTAACACTGGTATACCAGATTGATAGCCATTGTAAGCGACTGTTGTGGGTTGGAGAAAAGCGCACAGTTAAGACATTGCTTAGCTTCTTTCACTGGTTCGGCAAAGAGAGGAGCGAGATGTTGGGATTCGTTTGCAGTGATATGTGGAAACCGTATCTAAAAGTGATTGCTAAAAAAGCCGGGGACGCCATCCATGTACTGGATCGGTTTCACATCATGGCACACATGGGCAAGGCTATCGATGAAGTCCGAGCGCAAGAGACAAACGAGCTGAAGGCAAACGGTTATGAACCCATACTGACCAAAACGCGCTGGCTATTACTCAAGCGACCAGAGAACCTGACGGATAAGCAAGACACCAAGTTGTCAGAGCTTTTACAATACAATCTGAAGTCGATCAGGAGCTACCTTCTAAAAGAGGAGTTTCAGTTATTCTGGACGTATAGTTCAGCGTACTGGGCGGGACGGTTTCTGGATAAATGGTGCACCAAGACAATGCGATCAAAAATTGATCCAATGAAAAGGGTTGCTAAAATGTTACGCAAACACCGCCCGTTACTATTGAATTGGTTCCGGGCCAAGGGGCAGATGTCCAGTGGCGTCGTAGAGGGTTTTAACACCAAAGCAAAACTGACCACCAGAAAAGCCTATGGATTTAGAACCTTTCATGGCGCAGAAATAGCGTTATATCATGCGCTTGGGGCATTGCCGGAACCTAAAGTAACCCACGAGTTTTTCTGACGAGCCAA
>CALZIQ010000092.1 GCA_945787735.1 uncultured Chromatiaceae bacterium
TTCCGGTGAGTGGCCGTGACGGTTTTGCTTCGCTGATTCTGCCCGCCATTACATTGGGTACCGCCATGGCCGCGATTCTGTCGCGCATGGTGCGGGCAACGCTGCTAGAGACACTCAATGAAGATTACATTCGTACCGCACGCGCCAAAGGTTTAAACGAACATGTGGTGATCTGGCGCCATGCCATGCGCAATGCGCTGTTGCCGGTGATCACCTTGCTTGGGCTGCAGCTTGGCGTATTGCTGGGTGGGGCGGTGATTACCGAAGTCGTGTTCTCCTGGCCTGGCTTAGGGTCGCTGACTATTGAATCAATTCAGAAACGCGACTACCCAGTGGTGCAAGCCTGTGTATTAGTCATCAGCCTAACCTATGTGGTGGTGAATACACTCACGGATCTGGTCTACGGTTGGCTTGACCCGCGTGTAAGACTGGAAGATAAGCAATGATTCGCTTGTGGTGGCCTGCAAGCATTCTTTTTTTATGGGCCTTTCTGGCGCTGTTCGGTGGCCTATTAGGCTTGGCACCTAACCATATCGAACTCTCCAAAATTCTACTCGAACCGGGCGCCGATGCCTGGTTTGGTTACGATGATCTGGGCCGCCCCTTGTGGGATCGTTTGGTCGCCGGCGCGCAGACTTCATTTGTTGTGGCCGTGGTGGTGGTGGTTATCTCATCCATCATCGGTACCTTGATAGGTGCGGTTAGCGCATATAAAGGTGGCTGGTTGGATCACCTGATTGTGCGCATCATCGATATCTTTCTCGCCTTTCCCGGCATCTTGTTGGCCATCGCATTGGCTGGTCTGCTGGGGCCGGGCATCAACAATGTCATCATCGCGCTGAGCGTGGTGGGGTGGGTCGGCTTTGCTCGCCTTGCCCGCGCCCAGGTGCTCACCATCAAACATCGCGAACATGTGCTGGCTGCGTATTCACTCGGCACGCGACCACATAAAATCATCCTCAAACACATCTTGCCTTTGATTATGGCGCCGCTGATTGTTGAGGCTACATTTGCAGTGGCAGGGGCGGTGATCTCAGAAGCGGGGTTATCGTTTCTGGGGCTAGGCGTGCAACCACCCGAGGCCTCATGGGGTAGCATGATTCGGGATGGTGCGCGTTATTTGTTGGTCGCCCCACACATGGTGTTGGTGCCGGGTGTGATGTTGATGCTGGTGGTGCTGGCGGTGAACTTGTTGGGCGATCAGCTGCGGGATTGGTTGGATGTTAGGACGAGGAATCATCGTGATTAGGCTGACTACAAGCCTGTTGCTTTATTTTAATAGGGGAAGTGCTCTCGTATACCTCCCTTATATTAAGGGCTGCGAGCTTTTCTTCCCCCTTTTTAAAGGGGGACAGAGGGGGGTTTAGACATAGCGCGAAATCCCCCCTAACCCCCCTTTACAAAGGGGGGGAATGGTGAAGCGAATCATTGTTGTCTCTTTTTAAAAAGGGACTGCGCCCTTATCTTCCCCTTTTATAAAGGGGGGCTGAGGGGGGTCGACATAGCGCGAAATCCCCCCTAACCCCCCTTTACAAAGGGGGGAATGGTAAGGCGGATGATTTATAAGCCCCCTCATTACTAAAGAGGGGGTTGGGGGAGATTTAAGTTGGAGATTTAATGAGCTTACAGACAACACTCAACACGAGGATGAATTAAGTGTCACTAGGTCCAGTAATGGTGGGTGTCTCTGGCACCGAATTAAAGCAAGAAGAATGCGACATGCTCAACCACCCCATTGTGGGTGCCGTGATTCTGTTCACACGCAATTACGAATCGCCTCAGCAGCTTGAAGAGCTGATCCGCGAAATTCATCTGCTGCGCGATCCACATCTGCTAGTCTGTGTTGATCACGAAGGTGGCCGGGTGCAGCGTTTCCGCGAAGGCTTCACCCACCTGCCACCCATGCGCCGCTTGGGTGAACTCTATGATGAAGAGCCCAAACGCGCCAAACGCCTGGCCGAAACCACCGGCTGGTTGATGGCTGTCGAGCTGCGTGCCGTCGGTGTCGATTTCAGTTTCGCCCCTGTGCTGGATTTGGATTATGGTGTGTCTGAGATCATTGGTGATCGTTCCTTTCACAGCAAGGCGCACGCTGTCGCCGATCTGGCGCAGAGTTTCATTGGCGGTATGAGCAAGGCCGGTATGGCAGCGACGGGTAAACACTTTCCCGGCCATGGCGCGGTGGAGGTGGACACCCATGTCGGCATTGCCCGTGATGAACGCCCCTTTGCTGATATCGAATCTGATGACTTGGTGCCATTCGGGCGACTGATCCGCGCAGGTCTTGCCGGGATTATGCCGGCACACGTTATTTATACAGAAGTCGATGCCCACCCCGCCGGCTTTTCCCGCTTCTGGCTGCAACAGGTACTGCGCCAACGGCTTGAATTCCAGGGTGCGATTTTCAGTGATGACCTGCTTATGCAAGGTGCCGCGGTGATGGGTAGCGTTAGTGACCGGGCTGAAGCAGCACTGGAAGCAGGCTGCGACATGGTGCTGGTGTGCGACAATTTTGCCGAGATCTGCAACACGCTCGAACGCTTGGAACGCTTCGACAACCCGGCCTCACACTTGCGCCTGGCGCGCATGCACGGCCGTCACCCACTCACACGTGACAAGCTGCACAACAATCCGCAATGGCACCAGGCATTACAGGCCATCGAACCGCTGATGCAGGAAAAGCCGCTAGATTTACTGTAAAATCAGCACCCAATCGCAATAGGAAATATCGCTTTGGAAGAATCACTCAAATCACTGCTGCAATACACCGAAGAGGGTGGATGGGTATTGCAGGTCTTCATCGTGGTCTTCTTCACGCTGTTATTAGATTTAATACAGAAGGCCATCCTGCACCGCGTTCACAAACGTTTGCTGCAAACACCAAACCCCTGGGACGACGCCCTGGTGCATTCCATTCGTGCGCCATTATCATTTTTAATCTGGATCGTCGGCCTGGCTTTTGCTGCCTCGCTGGTGCAAGACGTGGCTGACGCCGCCATCTTCTCCGCCATCACACCGATTCGTGACCTGGGTGTGATCGCCGCCATCGCTTGGTTTCTGCTGAGGTTTATCAACAATATTCAAAAAAACCTGATCCGCTACCATGATGAAACCGCCGAAGAGTTGGATCACACCACACTCGATGCCATCAGCAAGGTGTTACGCCTTTCTGTTTTTATCACGGCAACATTGGTGGCGCTGCAGACCATGGGTTACAGCATCTCCGGTGTGCTGGCCTTTGGCGGTATCGGCGGCATCGCCGTCGGTTTTGCTGCTAAGGATCTGTTGGCCAATTTTTTTGGCGGCCTAATGATTTATCTCGATCGGCCTTTTGCCGTCGGCGACTGGATACGCTCGCCCGACCGCGATATTGAAGGCACCGTTGAAAACATCGGTTGGCGTCTGACGCGCATCCGTACCTTTGACAAGCGGCCGCTTTATATTCCCAACTCGGTGTTTACCACCATCTCGGTAGAAAACCCCTCGCGTATGAGCCATCGACGCATATATGAAACCATCGGCATTCGTTATGATGATGCCGACAAGATGAGTTCGATCACTGACGACGTTAAACAGATGTTGCTCCATCATCCAGAAATCGACACCTCGCAAACGATGATCGTCAATTTCAATAAATACGCGTCATCATCGATGGACTTTTTTGTTTACACCTTTACCAAAACAACCAACTGGATCAAGTTTCATGAGGTCAAGCATGATGTGTTGCTAAAGATCAATGACATCATTACCGCGCAAGGAGCTGAAATTGCATTCCCAACATCGACTGTGCATATTGCCGATGAGGTGAAACTGGCTGAGCGCATGGAACCTCCTCGCTAATATCCGAGTTTGAATTTATTCCCCCCCTTGAAAAGGGGGGCTAGAGGGGATTTAAAGAGGTAGACTCGTCAGCCAAAAACAAATCCCCCTCAATCCCCCTTTACGAAAGGGGGGAGGTTGCACAGTCAGATCAGAATTTGTCCCACTTTAATTAAGAAAGTCGGGTAGTTACACACTAAGCTCTGAATTTATCCCCCCTTTGAAAAAGGGGGGCTAGGGGGGATTTAAAGAGGCGGCCCTCTGACCAGAATAAATCCCGCTCAGTCCCCCTTTGCGAAAGGGGGAGGTTGCACAGTCAGATCAGGTTTTGTCCCACTTTAATTAAGAAAGTGGGGTAGTTACACACTAAGCTCTGAATTTATCCCCCCCTTTGAAAAAGAGGGGCTAGGGGGGATTTAAAGAGGCGGCCCTCTGACCAGAATAAATCCCGCTCAGTCCCCCTTTGCGAAAGGGGGAGGTTGCACAGCCAGATCAGAATTTGTCCCACTTTAATTAAGAAAGTGGGGGTGGTTGCACACTAAGCTCTGAATTTATCCCCCCCTTTGAAAAAGGGGGGCTAGGGGGGATTTAATGAAGTGGACTCGTTCGCAGAACAAATCCTCCTCAATCCCCCTTTAACAAAGGAA
Organism: uncultured Chromatiaceae bacterium; assembly: GCA_945787735.1. Lineage (GTDB taxonomy): Bacteria > Pseudomonadota > Gammaproteobacteria > Tenderiales > Tenderiaceae > Tenderia. The sequence goes on from CALZIQ010000092.1 coordinate 4,467, forward strand.
GAGGTAAAATCGGTGGAAAGATCAAAGACAAATAAAACCAGAACGCACAGGGCCAGGGAATGAAATTAAGACACATCTTTGTAGCCCTAACACTGATGACTTCAACGGTAGCCCACGCCGGAATCGATTACACCATGATTCCATTCAAAACACTGCCAGCCCAACCACCCATCCCACAAGACAACCCACAAACAGACGCCAAAATAGCCCTAGGCAAACAACTCTTCTTCGATCCGCGCCTATCCATCACTGGCACTCACTCATGCAACAGCTGCCATAACCTCGCCGCGGGTGGTGAAGACAACCGAGCCCAGCCGGTAGGTGTCTATGGTCGCAAAGGAACACGCGGTACCTTAACAATCTGGAACGCCGCTTACCACACCATTCATAACTGGGACGGCAGCGCCAAAACACTGGAACAACAAGCCCAACAACATATTCTAGATGCCAAGGTAATGGGCATGCCTGATGCCAACACCGTGCAAGAGCGCATCGCCGGTATTCCCGGATACCAACAACAATTCAATACCGTATTTGGCGAAGCGGGCATTAGTCTCAACACCATCACCAAAGCCCTGGCCAGTTTCGAACGCACCTTAATAACTACAAACAGCCCCTTTGATCGGTTTTTAAGCGGCGAACGCATGGCCATCTCAAAACAAGCCAAACGCGGCTTTGAAGAATTTATAAACGTGCGCTGTGCCTCGTGTCACTTCTGGGTCAACTTCGCCGGCCCCCATCCTGGCCTAGCCTTACAGCAAGGGGAGGGGTTTTATGAACTGTTTCCCAACTACCCCAACACTGATTATGAAAAACGCTACAAACTCGCCGATGATATCGGGCGTTATTATTACAGCCAAGACAAAACCGATACTCGCATGTGGCGCGTGCCCTCGTTGCGTAATGTTGAAATCACCGCACCGTATTTTCACAACGGCACAGTCAAAACACTAGATGAAGCCGTGCGTGTAATGGCCAAGACTCAGCTCAGGCGTGATCTGAGTCAACAGCAGGTAGACGATATCGTGGCGTTTTTGAAAACACTGACAGGCGAATTTCCAGAAATAGCGCTGCCAAGATTACCCGCTACGCCAAAACGAACGGCAGTGGCGGGGCATGATGAATAACGTTGTTCTTCACCAATAGGCTGTCCATGCAGAAACGTCTTATGTATGGCCTTGATAAATACTTCACCCCATGCTTTAATGTGTATAATATCTTAAATGTATACACATTCCGGAGTTATCCCAAATGCGCACTAATATAGTTATTGATGATGAGCTTATGAATGATGCCATGCGACTCACTGGGGTAAAAACCAAACGAGAAGCTGTTGAAATTGCCCTTAAGTCATTAATAGCACTTAAAAAGCAGGAAAATCTTAAAAGCTTCCGCGGCAAACTGAAGTGGGAAGGTGACTTGGATCGTATGAGGGCTGATAATTGATCTTTGTTGACTCGAGTGTATGGATTGATTATTTCAACGGCAACGAAACCCCCGAAACTGAAAAACTGGATACCATCCTTGGCTCAACCCCAATTTGCATAGGCGACATTGTCCTGACTGAAGTTCTGCAGGGTTTTAAAAGCGATAAAGACTTTAATACGGCCAAAGAACTGTTAAGTTCTTTAATTATCGTTAATGTGCTCGATACATCTATTGCACTCAAAAGCGCAAGCAACTATCGAACCTTAAGAAAAAAAGGCGTAACCGTAAGAAAAACGATTGATGTAATCATTGCAACGTTTTGCATAGATAATGAGATTCCTTTGCTTTACGCAGACAAAGATTTTCATCCTATTCAAAAGTATTTAAATCTACGAAATGCTCTGATTAATTGATACATAACAATTGGTACATGTAATGACATCTGAATTTCTAGAAGAATCAAAACAAGTCATGCAAGAGGCCGACCTGCTCTGCAGCAAAGCGCAAGTCGAAGCTGCCTTAGATAAAATGGCCACCGAGATCACAGCAACACTGGCAGAAAAAAATCCGCTGGTGCTATGTGTAATGACCGGCGGTGTTATCCCCGCCGGCATGTTGCTGCCAAGGCTCGACTTTCCCCTGATGACAGACTACATCCACGCCACCCGCTATGGCCATTCCACCGAAGGCGGTGAACTCGACTGGATCGTCAAGCCACACAAACCACTCAAAGACCGCGTGGTGCTTTTGATAGATGACATCTTTGATGAAGGCCTAACCCTAGAAGCTATCGCCCATGACTGCAAAGAAGCCGGCGCCACAGAGGTATACACCTGCGTACTGGTTGAAAAAATCAGACAACGCTCATCAAACATGAAAGTTGATTTTGTCGGCCTAGATGTAGAAGACCGCTACCTGTTTGGCTATGGCATGGATTACAAAGGCTACCTGCGCAACGCTGCAGGCATCTATGCAGTAAAAGGAATGTAACATCATTCGAACGGCATCAGCATTTATACGCCCCCCTCTTTAGTAAAGAGCACCCAAAGAACAGGCAAAAAGGGCTGGGATAGATTTGTAAACCTCATGAGTGTCCCATTAATATAATGGTTTTCACTCTCAAAAGCCCCCCTCTTTAGCAAAGAGGGGCTGGGGGAGATTTGAAATGTTGATAAAAATCTCAGGCATAACAATAACCAGCAAGGCCTATAAATCCCCCTCAATCCCCCTTTTAACAAGGAGGAGCCTTAGAAGGCGTATCTCATACTCAGGAGCATTCTGAATGACCAACATAGCAATAATAGGCGGCACAGGCCTCACCAAACTCGCCGAACTCGAAATCACCAAACAACAAGAGGCCATCACCCCCTACGGCAAACCCTCAGCCCCGTTAACCCACGGCAAACTCTTCGGTAAAGAAGTCATCTTCTTACCTCGGCACGGCGGTGGCCACACCATCCCCCCGCACATGATCAACTACCGCGCCAACATTCGTGCTCTAAAAGACGCCGGTGTAGAAAAAATCATCGCCATCGCCGCTTGCGGTGCCATGCACAAAGACTTTATGCCAACCTCACTCGCGATCCCCGATCAAATCATCGACTACACCTGGGGTCGCAAACACACCTTCTTTGAAGAAGGGCTTGAAGAAGTCACCCACATCGACTTCACCAACCCCTACGATGAAACCCTGCGCCAACAACTCATCAAGGCCTGCAAACAGGCCAAGGTGCAATTCTCAAACTTCGGCACCTACGCCGCCGCCCAAGGCCCACGCCTTGAAACTGCTGCCGAGATCAAACGCATGGAACGCGACGGCTGCACCATGGTTGGCATGACCGGCATGCCCGAAGCCGCACTGGCATGTGAGCTAGGCATGGCCTATGCCACCTGTGCAATGAGTGTTAACTGGGCCGCGGGTAAAACAGAAGATGAAATCACCATGGAAGAGATTATTCGGTGTTTGGGAGAGGGCATGGGCAATATCAGGGGGATGTTTGAGAAGTTGATGACACATCTTTAGTCTAGTGATTGGCTTATAAAATTTAGAGAGCATACTTAATGACTACTCACTGTTAAGTTACACATTAATTGTAAAACCACTGTCGTCAACCAGTGACAGTGGTTTGTCTTTGATTTTTCAGCAATAGTTCTAAACTCACAAATAATGTGTTGCCTGTTGGTGACACATTGCACACGTCAGTATTTTCTATTCTTCTATAACTCAATGTTTATTGGACTTATTTTTATTTGGCACGACGATTGCTCTCAATCACCCGACAAGGCTGATATGCCGAGCGGTGCTGTGCACTGCGTATGTCATTACCCATAAAGATATTCTATTAGGAGAATACGAATGATCAACAAACTGATGACCGCTGGATGTGTGATTGCGTTGACTGCGGCACCGGTATTTGCCGGGGAGGCTCATAAAGGAATGGATGCATCCGCTCATAAAGGTATGGTTTGGGAATTTGGTGATGTCGATACTAATCAGGACATGAAAATTTCGAAGGAAGAGCTAGATGCCAAAGGTGGGGATGTCGCTAAGTTTGAAAAGGCAGACATTAACAGCGATGGCTCGCTTGATGAGGAAGAGTTTGTTGCTTTTGGTGAAGAAGAGCAGTAATTCTACGCCAAATTAATGCTTAGAATTCCGGCGAGGTTGTCGGGTGTCAGTAAATAATAATAATTAATTAAGAATATTTCCCTCCCCAACTTTGGGGGCAGGCTGGTTAATTGAATCCCACAGTTAAGAGTTTGTCCCCACCCATTTTTTTTCCGCGTTTTTGTTTAGTCACTTACTCTGCTGTTGGTGTCGATTGAGTATTAGTTAAATCGATTGATTCTTGGGTATCTAAACTTTCATCCAGTTCTTCTGGTTCAGGCAAAGCATAGGGTGTAAATAAAATTAGCATGCCGACCAGCGGATGGTCCAGGTAGTGGACTTCAGTGCTGGGCATACGCATGTTGCCTTGAATGCGGAAGAATTTGGGTATCTCAATTTCTTCAGTGACCGGCGCAAACACGTGTTCATCTGTGAATTGAGCGGGTAGTTGAAAATCATCTACGACGGGTGGCAGGTTGAGCTCTTGTTCAACGGTGGTTGCCAGTTCTGGTTTATATAGCAGCAGGTCTGCTTCTACATGAATATAACGCCCGAGACCAATGCTGAGTACGCCGCTGAGGGTGTGTGCGGGTGGTGAGAATTCAAGCGGTGTTTCGATGAACATGTCATCTGTTCGGGGCTGCACTTCGATAACACGAGTGTTCTCATCGATTGCGGTATTGAGCTGATCGTGGATGAAAATGCGATCTGCTTTTTCCCGTGGTGGGATGACTTGGCGCCAGGCAACATGCACATAGGGTAGGTAGTTATCTGAGTTGAGCAGTTTTAGATAGGCTTTGCTGAGTTGATATTGTTCGGGTGGCAGGATCAGGTAGGGTACTGGCATGTCGTCTGTTTGTGCCTGGGCGCTTTCTGGTTCTGGTGGTGTGTGCAGTAGTTCAATGCTGCCGTCCAGGTCTGGTTCGATAATGTCTAGCGGCCACCTTTCTGACTCTAGCGCGACGGGGTTGAGCTGTTCAAACAGGATGATCTCGACTTCATACCAGCGTTCGGGTTTTTGTTCTTGTGCCCAGGTGGGCAGGGTAATCAGGCCGAGTAGTAGGGTTATTATTGCACGATTCATAAATAGATTTGATCGGGTTAAGATGATTTCAATTCACTGAGGAACCTCTGATCAAGTCATGAACGAAAATCTTGAGTCCAAAATGCCCAACCTCTTCGTTGCAAATCTTCGCAATAGCTTATTATTACGTGCGATTTGCGCCTCGAATTTGAACATTTTGAATCCCAATCTTTTTCGCCCAGACTCAATCAGAAATTCCTAAATACGAGAGGGAGCAGGATGGCGATCAGGCAGGTTTTGCGCATGGGCCACCCGACCTTGTTAGAGGTCGCTCAACCGATAACCGAGTTTAACACAGCCGCGCTGGATGGGTTGATTGAGGATATGTTCGACACCATGGCTGATTACGGTGGAGTGGGGCTGGCTGCACCGCAAATTGGTGAGGGGCTGCGGATTGTGATTTTTGGTTTTGAGGCAAGCGAGCGCTATCCAGATGCCGAACCGGTACCGACCACGGTGTTGATTAATCCTGAGATTGAGTTTTTAGGGGATGAGATGCAGGCGGGTTGGGAGGGGTGTTTGAGTGTGCCGGGCATGCGCGGCTTGGTGCCACGCTATCAACGCATTCGGTATCGTGGTTTTGATCAGGCGGGTCATGCTATTGATCGCACGGTGCAGGATTTTCATGCCCGGGTGGTGCAGCATGAGGTGGATCATCTGGATGGGATTTTGTACCCGCAGCGGATTGAGGATATGCGGGAGTTTGGGTTTATTGAGGAGTTGGGGTTGCGGGAGGGTTTAAATCCCCCCTAGCCCCCCTTTGCAAAAGGGGGAATTGAAGCTGGGTTTATTTCCAAAGGTGGAGATCAAGTAGGTGTGCTTTCACAGAAGGTGAGGGGCAAACCTGTGGTTTTGATTTTCTCCTCCCCCTTTGTAAAGGGGGATTGAGGGGGATTTGGTGTGTTGGGTTGGGCGGGTGCCCTGATAAATCCCCCCTAGC
>CALZIQ010000093.1 GCA_945787735.1 uncultured Chromatiaceae bacterium
TCAGCAGTCGCTCAAAATCAATCAATTCACCCTTGACCAAACACAACAAGATTTTTCGATAATAACCATTCAAGTCCACAGCCTGATGAGAAAAATGATTGATTGCCTGTTTCAGCTCTACCTGATCAGTTGCACCGGATTGATTGGCAAGCATGAAAAAGACCGAGACGAGTCGCCTGGACACAGTCACAGGTAAGCGTGTACTTATTACCACCTCACCCGCCTGCAGTTGACGAAATAGCTTCATCAACAACCAGGGTGACGCATGCACAAGAGTCTCTACTGTTTTTTCAAGTGCTGCCTCACCTTGATCCGGCCCGGCGACACCATAACTAATGGCCTGTTTCAGAAAGTCATAGTGAGCGTAGACGTTGTTGTCATTCTGTTTATTCACTTTTCTCGAATGCGAATCTTGCAACTGCTCCTGAGCCAGCTCGGACAACAGTTGCTGTATTTGCCTTAGCGAAGCGGATGTCTCCGAGAGACATGCTAGATTTTCGCTCAAATCCAAGAGTAATTTTGAATAACTGATGCATCGGCTTGTCGCCATTTGCCTGATTAGGCTTTGAAGATAGGATTTTTTGTTAAAGCGGCTGCCACGTTCAACCAACAGATAACCGAGTGAAAACTCCCATAGCTGCTTTCTGATTTTGGCGCCAGTTTCAGGCTGGCCTTGCTCATCAGTCCGAAAAATTTCAGTTTGATCAATGATGGATCTGACAATGCCAGACTCCAACGGCTCCAGTACAAGCAAGATATCCTGCAAAACCGCCTCTGAAAATCCATAGGCAATCTTTTTTCTTACCTCTACCTGCTGTCCGAGCTTACGCAGCATCCGATCCAGCAAGGTCTTTTGATTAGTGGTTAGCTCATGCCAGATTGGCTCAATGGCTGATGAATTACCAGACAATATGGCGCTTACCAACATTGTTTGCAGTGAGTCTTGCTTTGCGTTGTTGCCGGCGTGGTCATACACAGGCTTTTCAGTCACCGCAGCTTTTTTATTTTGAGCGGCTAAATTTTTCATCACACCCTGCAGAATCGTTTCGAGACCGGCACTATTAGTGTGCTGCTCTATCTTAGCTGATGCTAAACTTGAGAAGACTGTCAAGAGTCGACCATCCGCTCCCAGAACACTACTCAGCATCTGCCCAAACAACTGCTCTGCACTCAGCTGTGCGCTATCTGCTTTAAGTACTGACTCAATTAACTGCAACCAAACCTGCTGTATCAAGCCTGTTGCTATTAAGCCCTTCTCAGCCATGGCTTGTTGTAGGCCGCTCATATAATCTTCGACCTGACTGGCGTGTAGCGGTGATAAAAGGCCAAATACCTGTCCTACCAACGCTTCTGGAAACTGCTTGACCAGCCGTTGCATGACAACATCTTTATACGCAGTCTGTTGTAGAAAACGTCTGAACTCTCCGCCTGCTGTGCGCAAAGTATGCAACAACAGCTTTTCAAGTGCTGCCTGCCCTTGCAGGCGAGAATACCAGGGCAGATATCCATGCAAAAGAAAGAACACTAATTGGTCTGACTGACTTCCCCTGCTGACTGCGACCTCCTGATTTGATGCCGTGCCAGATTTCAGCGACAGTCGAATTTCATCCAACCTGTCTTTTAGCTGCTCTCTAAGCCGTCGTGGCATCTCGTGCTGAAAATCGCCATACGGAATACTGCCCAGATCGATATCAAGATTTGAAATTCTAATATCTGTATCAGCGGGAAAGGCCCTGTTGAATTCATCGTCGACCACTAGCATCAAGGCCTTTTTGACAAACGTATCCAGTTCAGACTGAAGCTCATAGGCGATCGTCTCGTTATCGAAAGCAATATCAAAAACAGTCTGGTCAATGAGGTGTTGCTTACTCATGATTCTGCGCCTAAGCACCCTCCTGCTGACGTCTGTTCTCAAGCAGAAAAGAGATGAGCTTCATGGAGTAATAATTCAGCTCACCCTGGTCTGAATCCGGCGTGGCCTTCAGCTTCATCCATTTTTCATATAGCATCTCGAATTCATACATCTTGTGAAATTCGAGCCAGTAAACCTCGGGATAAACATGGGACGGGGCATTAAGGCGAACCGTCTCTTCCGCCAATAATCTAAACTGTGGATCAAAACAACAGGCACTCCAGGCAGGAAAAATCACACTGATTCTGAACGAATAAAAATCTTCCCCGGCTGGCAAGCTAAGACCTGCATGAGACTCCTGCCCCACGGGCCGGAGCAAAAGATGTTCAATTATGTGCAGCCCTTCGCTCTCTGTATTCAGGTGCAGCAATAATTGGCGCAAAGCATTTGCTGCCAGGGCCCCTGCCTCCCGCTCGGCATAGGTGCCCAGATACCAATAACGCTGATCTTCCGAGCAATAAGTCAGCTGATAATCCTGCCCCGATGTCAGACTACCGAGCCTGAATCGATCAAGCAGAATTCCGCCACGCAATAGATCATCGCTAAGCAGATTGTTTTTCAACGGAATGGCATCACCAATCTGTTCACGTAAATCTGACACATCATTGCTGATCTGAATTTCACTGACTGGCTTAAAGCCACCCTGTTCAATTTGTTCGATATCGATAAACTCGAGCTCATCACTGCCCGCCTTGAGCTGTTCGTAAACACTATGTTTAGCAAGCTTGATGCCTTGCTTGAGTATCGCCATCGTCAAAGCACGCGCCGCATAATTTTTAAACCCCAACAGCATGCTGACACGCTGCTGCAGACTAGAATGGGCGCACTGACTCCATGAGCCCGCTGCATAATCCGGTGCAGCCACCCGGTCACGTCCCATTTCGACGATGGATTTCAGATATTCCACTTTGTTGTTGAGAATCACGGCCTCAACTTCATTGTGTTTGTAATAGCAATTAAAGTGTCTCAATGAGTGCTGGGCAAAACTCTCACCATACAGTGCTAATAGATAATCAAGCAGTCGATTTTTGCGTTCGAGATAATCGTCAAACTCATTCACGATAGCTTGAACGGCTTGCGCCGGTTTATCCGGGTAGATTTTTCTCAGGCCAGAAACATCCTGTTTGTCGAGCAGCTTGAAACGATAAGAATTACGCGTCTCCGTATCAACAGAAAACAGCGTTTTGATGCCATCCAGATTTGCCAGGAAATTCGACATAATCTGTTCAAACAACACAAGATACGACTTGAGCTGGTTCGCTTTGGCCTTGTCAGTAACAGGCGCAGACTCAGGCAAGCCAAAAGCACCGATACCATAATTCGACGGGAATTGGTTCTGGATCGAAGCGTATGCATTTATCGGACGTGTGTTTGCCTGTGGCAGTGTATATACCAAGTTCATGTCCTGAGGGGTAGATCTTGATGAGTGGTATTTAAAACTGATTTCATCAAACTTTGCACGCAACTCATCAATAGAAACCGGCACTTCCCGACCATTTGAGGTGAGAGTGATCTTTATTTCGTCTTCACTATTGGGAATGCACAGATTAATGGCCGTTTGCGGGCTATCGCTTGCGAGACTGTCATAATAGGCCACACCCTCTCTTTCCAAATACAAGCCGCGGATATAATCCACCGCCTTAATCGCATTAATGGCTGAGTAGAGCGAAGAAACAAGGAATGTCTGTCGCTTATCCGACAAATCCTCATCTCTGAACAAACCATGATTAGTAAACGGACCGCTAAAGAGTTGCCCTAGGCTTAGGCCATCATGCAGGGCCTGGTCATAACTCGCCAATGTTATCCCACCGGCGATGCGCCGGGCAGATTCGAAATAGATCTCGGCCAAAACATCTGCCGGTCGACGTCCACTGCTTACCTCAATCTGGCCACAGAGCTGATAATCAACCCCCTCCTCCGCAGTAATTTCAGCAATGTCTTCACACAGATTTCTGTTGCTGCTGTAACACTGACGGACTTTTTCTATGGCTGCGCTCTTTTCTCTTTCTGACAGCCCCTGCTCAAGCTTGACTGTTATCTGATACAAGCCCCGGCACGCCTCATCATCAACTGCGCTGAGCCAGACATTATCCAGTTCGCTCACCCCATTCATGAGGCTCTTTCTGTAATCCATCAGCGTGGTTGGTCGGCAAGGAAATATCTGTTCAGGCGCATGTAAGGCAAGTCGGGTGAAGTCGATATCGCCACTATCATCGACCAGATAGTCTTGCACCTCAAAATCAGAACGATAGATCAGGTCGGTGATGGCATAGGCAAGTTGTTCAAGGATAGTGACACCGGGATCATGCAGATTGTAGTCGGTCCACACGTCACCAGAGAGCTGTTGCGCCAGCTTGATGCCTTCACGGCGCAGAGTATCGAAGCTGTGTGGTAGCTCGCTACTCTTGCGTCGTTTTATCGAGACCGCTTCAGACATGATCAGTCTTTAGCTCCACTGTCTGGTTTCACTTCTGCCGCCCCATCTGACTGTGACCATGACTCGCTCATATCCTCGTCAAACCAGAGGCGGGTAATAAAAAACCTGACTTTCACCCCTTCGCCGTAGTCACTGTTGGTGCGCATCTGCAGCGTGTAATCCCGCCCCTTGCCAGACCAACGCAACTTGATTTTGTTGTTGCGTGCCAGATACCAGGCCTGCTGATATTTGATCCGTTTTTTCAGATTAAGAAAGTTGAAGAAAAAGCCGCGCGGATTGAAGGTATTGAAGGCTTCAGCCTTCATCAGTGCATATTTACCATTGTCTTTTTTACCGACACCTGCCACTACTTCCAGGGCCTGGCAGCCACTCAGTTCAGGTGTGATGTTGTGCCACTCGCCATCAGCCGGAATAGTGAGTTGATTATTGGGATTGGCACCAATACGTCCTTGGGCGGCAATAATGCCATCCACATCTAGATTCCAGCGCGGGTCATCCTTGTTGATGCCAACGAGTCCATTTGGGCCCAATACTAAGGTTGAGCGGACATCGTCGTCTTTACTGGGCTGAACAAAAGAAAGTCGGTCTGACTCCCGATCATAAGACACAGCCCAAACCGGATGCTTGGAAACCGAGTTTCTGAAAAAACTGATCAGCTTGTCATGCTGACCCACAAGCGAGATCTCAAAACCGTTTTCGGTGGTTTTATCAAAGCCTTCATCAATCGTATTGAGCGAGGAATCAATCAGGTCGCCAAACTGGTCGGCCGTGGGCAAGGCGCCTTCACGAAAATATCGTTTGAGTGTGCTTCTATTCTTCTTCGCCATTATCACTGTTTCCACTAAGTATAAAGGTGGTGCCGACTTCAAGCTCGTCAACGCCGGTCACCTCGGCCTCGATAAAGTGTGCTTGCTGCATGGTCTCTATAAAATGATGCCTGGCCGGTATTGCCAGACTCCACGGAAAACGGGGCCGAATCATAACCTCTTTATCATGCGCTTGTTTAGCCGTATCGCAAAGGCTGTGGTTGCCTTCGGCATCCACGGTAATATGCAACATAGAGAAATTGGTTACGAACTCCACATACTCCAACCCGCGAATATAGGACTCAACATCCTTTTGACGAATCGTCCATCCGAATCGCGCCTTGTAGCCAACACGCTGCCACGGACAGATATAGTCGGAGACTTCTTGATCGAGTCGGTTGATATAAGCCCCACCAGATGCCCCACCGACAAATTTCACCGTACACCTGACCTGCACCTCTTCATAGGCCGGATTTCTAACTTCGATCTGCACAAAGGGCGAGGTTTTCTGCTGGATAAAACTGCGTATCTCACTCAGCTCAACTGCGCTCAGCATTGCCCTAGCACAGGTATCACCGGGGTTTTCTTGCGCTCGCGGCACCACCACCAGTAAAACATGGCCGGGCTTGGGGGCAAGCTGGGTGCTGACCATATTTGAAAGACACTTAACCTTGGCGACATTATGAAAGCGCGCAAGAATCAGACGTTCATAATCCCAAGGCACCGAGGCTCTGTTTTTGTGGCGTAGGCGTTCACTCATGCGCATTTCCAGTTCTGCCCTGCTTTCTTGCGGTCTACCGCCAAAGGCTGATCCCACTTGGCTGATTGCGGCAATGCCGGGCAGTGCCCTCAATGTCTGCCACTTATTATCAGCGGGAAACACATTATTGCCCGTGCCTGGCTTTCTGCTCAGCTCCAGGCCGTTGACATGCACTGCATAGCAATTACAAAACAACTGCGCATTATCTTTGGCCGACACCCTGAGCCAGAACAACCCATCGGCCATGACATTGTTATCAGAGTTAATATCAGCCGGGATATCCAGCGTGACTATGCCGGATGACATGAAGCCTGCGGTGGTATCTGACAGCACTCTTGTAGGCGCCAAGCTTTTCCACATATCAGAGACTAGATACGACCAACTGATGTGTGACCGCTGTGCTGGTGCCTGTTGCAATAAATCTTCAGACAGATGAAAAAACAGGGTAAGCGAACCGGACAATTGTGTTGCCTTAAGCCCAATAAACAGATTGCCCTCATAAGCATATTGCGGCAGCAGATAGCAGCGCTTTTCATGTTGGCCCGGATAGACTGTTTCGATGCCAAATGGATGGACATGAAAAAGTTTATCGCTAACATTCTTCTTATTAGCCGTGCCAGCTAGGGTTAAATTAATTATTTTGCTCGCCTTATAGTCCAGCGAAATCCCATTCAGCAGCGGAGTATAGGGCGGGTTTGGTGTAGGCAAGGGCTTTTTCAAACGGGCATTTTCAGACAATACTTTGGTCAACAGTTTCGGATACTCAGCATGACCAAAAGCAGTCTCGGGTTCGGCAAGTGAGAGTTTGATAAAACCATTTCTGCTCTTAAGGGTATAGTCATACTCATCTTCGCTTATTGCCGCATCGATGGGTTTTAAGAAGTCCAGCACACCTAGCTTCACCGTTTTTTTGCTGGCGACCTTGCCTGAATGATTGCCGTCAAACAATAAAACTGCCTGCACGGCTTCACTGTCTTGCGGCTGCCAACGCCCATCAACAAGTGATGCTTGCCGAGCACAAAAGAGGCCATTCTTGTATTGTGTTTCATAGCCTACATAGTGTTCTGCAAAACCACCGCTTGCTGTTGGCAGGTCGCCCCATTCCATATTGACATTCAGTTCATACAGATTTTTTTTCGCGATTTCATAATTGCCCATGACAAAATATGAGTTGGTACTGGGCAGTGGCCCGAAGGGGTTAAACGGTTTGGAAGGATCAAGTTGTCCATGCTGATTATAGGCCAGAATATTCTTGATGCCTTTCACTTCCACGCCTATCTCGAGTGTTTTGATCAGCAGATCATTAAAGACAGAATAGGGATAGAAGTTTGTCTGAGGACTAATGCAACACTGCAACATGGGCGAGGATGTTTCATGTGTACCGCCGTGTACCTCAGCCGAATAGGGAGTGATAGGATCAATCTCTTGCGCCAGATTGAGGACAATACAAATACCGCCACTTTTGTTTTTGCTAACATCAGAAAGCGGCTCGACGATGTAGTCCTCCACATTAAGCCAGCCATTCTCTGTGGTTAGTTTAATGCGAAACGTCTTTTTAAATAGTTTGTAAAAGAGCCCCTGCCAGTCTTGTAATAGCAGCTGTTTGTATTCATCCACCGTACTTTCATCCAACAGAGATTCAGCCTTTACCAGGATCTCCCGTTTATGGTGCGTACTGAGCCAACCTTCATAGGCCAATAAATAACGACTAAACAAACGTCCGAATAATTTGACGAAGTCGGCAGCTGATTCGGACTTACACAGCAATGTAGCCATCAGGTCTGCATCGGCCTTCACCGCATCTTCCAAGGCTAAGCGCAGTTCTATCTTTCGCACGCCCTCTTTTAACAGTAGCAATGACGAGGCAATGGCAAAACCCATTTCAGCATCATCTGCGCGTCTTTTTCTAACCCCTTCCTTTTCTGCGCCAAACAGAGGCCAGGCAACCGGGGTATCGCTATCCAGATCTGCCGTGGGTTTTGCTGATTTTATTCGACTGACATAACCAATCTCGGTTTCGGGAGAAACTAGCGGATCATGCTGAAGATGAAGTGTGGCCAGGGAACTTACCTTAGCATCCGAGGCCAACAGATCTGTGTTAGCCGTGAAGATGATGTCATTCAGCTCAGCATCTTTGCCGGGAGTAAATTCAGTCCCCTTGGCAACAATCGCCTTTTCCGTTCCCGCCTGTGATTCAAGTAGCAGGAAGAGTCTTTCAGGAGTTTGCCCACGCGGCACAGCCCTGAGTACTTCGTCGTAATAAAAATCAAGATGGCGTCGGGTGAAACGGTTTAAGGTTTGTTGCGCCTTTTCATACAGCTTGAGAAAAACCATATACAAGCCGAGTGAGGGATCGTGTTGCTGGCTGCCTAGACTCTCCTGTAAATAAACCGGTGTGATGGTTTTCAAATAGGACACTGCATTAAAGAATGCATAAAACACCGAACGCAGCTGTAGTTTTATCTGGTCCTGATTTGCTTCATGCTCGAGGCTTGCATGAGGAAAATAATGTTCAACGCCAACCTGCTCTATGCGCCATACCCGGCCAAAGGCCAGCCAATTCACATTGATACTATCCAGCTTTTGTTTATTGATGCGGGTTACAATTTCACCCAGGTTATGCAGTTCAGCAAGCAGTTTTTCTTCGATAATGCCGCGCAGCTTTTGTCTCAAGGCAACGCCGGATTTATATTCGACTGCATTCAGTTTATTCAGCCAGAAATTAATTCTATGTGCCCAGCGCAGCACAAAACTGGCCAGCACTTCATGATCTTTGTCATATAGCTCAAGAAACTCGCCTTCAACCCGCTTGAGATCAGTACTAAGAATCATGGCCATGATTACTGCTTCATCGGCGCTGAACATTTCCGCCCAGGTACCGTCAGCGACATTCTGGAGATTGAAATAATTGACCTTTGCCGCCAACTCGGCCCCCATGGCCAGCAGCTGTTCAAAGATCAACTCATCGACATTGAAATAGCCAGATTGCAGCGCAGGCGAGATGCGCCCCGCCTGGTCGGTGCCGTCGGTGATATTGATGCCGCCCCAATCAGCCATGCATCACACACCTCGCATAACTTTTATAAAAGTACTTTTCATCAAACGCGCACATGGCTACCCTCGATGAAATAGAAGGGATAGACGATGTTGCTGCGGGTATTGGTGGTTCTGACGGTGTAATTGAGCTGTATATTGAGCCGGCCTTCATAGGCATCTGTGGTATCCACATCAATACTGTTCAGGGTAATGCGCGATTCAAAAAAAAGTACCGCACGCTCGATCACATCCTTGATCTCAGTAATGGTGCTTTCGTTGATGCTTTCAAACACCATGGCATGAATCCGGCAACCATAGGCCGGTTGCATAACCCGTTCACCCGGCCGGGTTGAGAGCAGAATCTTCAGGCTCTCGCGTATATCATCCTCTTCAGAAACCATGCCCGCGCCGATTGTGTCCAGGTGTTTATGGAACTCGGGCGGGAAACGCCAACCGACACCGAGGAATTTTTTATCGACGGCCATATCAACTAACCACCAATCATCACCGTGGCAGCACCTAATACAATGCTGCCGCCATGGGCGGTTGTATCGCCGAGCCGAGCAGCGGGCTTATTGCTTATCATCACAGTGGCTGACCCCTTAGCGATGGTGTCCGGCGGGCCAACGCATACACAACTATCGCCGATAACGGCGGCAGGCAGCTTTTCTATCAGCACCGTGGGCACGCCCGGTCCGACAACCGGGCCACCGACATGAGGGATAGGCGGCACACCCGGCGTCTGCATCGGGCAGGTGTGCATATCGGTGAGTCTGGCTGCGGGTGGCATGGTGTCATTCTCCTTTTTTCTTATTCCAGCTTTTGTTTTTCTGGTTTTATTTTTGCGGCAATTAACCGATTGTTTTTTATCCCCCCCTCTTTGGAGGATAAGAGGCTCTAACTCAATATTTCATTTTTCATATTCAATGATCGTTAATTAATCATCACCATGGCGCCCTTGACCGTTGTTTGCCCTGAGGCAGACAATTCTGCACTGGCGTTACCCTTGGCTGTTAATGCGGTCTTGGCACTGAGATCAACATTCATACCTTCAACCGACACATTTGCCTTTGAGCTAACACTGGCATCGCTAGTGGCATCGAGAGTGATCTTCCCTTTTGCTGTGATGCTGATGTCTTTTGGACTATCGAGGGTAATGCCGCTTTCACCCAACTCGACCTTGTTATTGTTTTGGTCCTGCAACAGAATTGATTTGTCTTCATCACTGAGCACGATCTTGTTATTACCCGGCGTGGTAATGGTGATCACCTTTTTTTCATCATCAAACTCGATCTTGAGTTCAGTCTTGGTCACGATTGCCTTGGTGAAGTTATCTGCCGTCAGTTCGTAGGGAGCCTTCAGCTTGCTACTATAGAGACTGCCCAGCACTAGCGGGTAGGATGGATCATTGTTGAGATAACCCAACACGACTTCATCACCGATCTCGGGGATAAAAAAAGCGCCGAACGAATTTGAGGCATAGAAATTAGCTAGCCGCGCCCAAACGCCCTCTGTCGTCG
>CALZIQ010000094.1 GCA_945787735.1 uncultured Chromatiaceae bacterium
TGTATATGCCCAATTGCAATGGCATTGAATTGGCCAAGATCATTCGCCAGTATCCGCGTTATTTGAGTATTCCGATTGCCTATCTGTCGGTGGAGGAGAATATCGACAAACAGTTGGATGCATTGAGCATCGGCGGCGATGATTTCATCACTAAATCTATTAGTGAGCAGCAACTATCCTATGCAGTTAAAAACCGCATTGTGCGCTATCGTGCCCTCTGCCGCATGATGACCTGTGACGGCCTTACCGGCCTGTTGAACCATAGCAAGCTGAAAGACGCACTGGCGCAGGAGGTGGCGCGTGCGAATCGTCTCGGAAATATTTTCTCATATGCCATGTTAGACATCGATCACTTCAAAGATGTGAATGACAAATACGGGCATGCAGCAGGTGATCAGGTGCTGAAAACCCTGGCGCAGTTGCTCAAAGGCCGCTTCCGGGGTTCTGATACTCTGGGCCGTTACGGCGGTGAGGAGTTCGCACTGATTTTGCCGGACGCGAATCAGAGTGATGCAGTCCGGATTTTGGATGATCTAAGAGATGATTTTGCCAATATCACGCATGTTTACAATAATGATAAATTCAAGGTGACATTCAGCTGTGGGGTGGCGAGCTACCCAGAAATCAATGATGTGCGTACTTTGAGCGAGGTCGCTGACGGGGCTTTGTACCAGGCGAAAAACAAGGGCCGAAACCGAGTCTGTTCAGGCACGCCTGAGTAACCCTGGCCGGGTCGACTGGGGAGGTGTAAAATCTTTCCCGGATTTCGGGGCCAGGTATTCAAACCTTCCATCTTTATTGTCAGGCCTCTTGTATGGGCTGTTTAAGACTTTCATAGTTAAACCTTTCAAATGATATTGATCGAAAACGATTCAGCCATGCGAGCCCTTGGGGCGCGTTTGGCATCTGTCTGTCCTGACCGTTGCGTGATTTATCTTGTCGGTGAGTTGGGGACGGGCAAGTCTACCCTGGCCCGCGGTTTTCTTCATGCGCTTGGTCATGAGGGCGCTGTGCGCAGTCCAACCTATACCCTGGTTGAACCTTATGAACTGCCAACTCGGCATGTCTATCATTTGGATTTGTATCGTCTGGCTGATCCTGAAGAATTGGAATTTCTCGGTCTGCGCGACTGGTTGGATCAGGATGCGGTCTTGCTGGTGGAATGGCCGCAGAAAGGTGAGGGTGTGTTGCCGCACGCGGATTTGGTAATTGAAATCAACTACGATGGCAGTGCACGCCAGGTATATCTGCAGGCAAACACTGAATTTGGGCAACAAATCATCAAAACCTTGGCAGATGTGGATCAGAATTAAGTACTAAAGAAATCCTTGTCGCAGACGAAAAAACAAAGGTGAAGCAGGTTTAATTTGTCTTTTTTCTAGAAAGGTCTTGTATCTGACTGGAAAATATGAGAAAAATGGTCAAATGTATTTAGAGGGGTAACCGGTGCCTCGACGAATAACAACAAAAGGAAGTGGAGTTATGCGACAAGTTATCAGTCTGCTTCTACTCTGTATGTTGCCCACCTCTGCCAGCTGGGCTGCAGACACGCTTAAATTCAATACCTTACGTGTCGGTCACGATAATGGCCAAGCCAGAGTTGTGCTTGACCTGAGCGGTCCGGTCAAATACAAATATTTCTCGCTTTCCAAGCCAAACCGCTTGGTACTCGATTTGCTCAACGTGGTCGGCACTGGAAATAAGCCAAAGCTGAATTTTTCCAATACACCCATTCGTAACATACGCTCAGGCATTCGCAATGGGCGTGACCTGCGTATGGTGATTGAGCTCGATAGGCCCAGCAAGGGCAATATCTATTTGCTGAAACCAAATGCTGGTAAAGGTCATCGCTTGCTAGTGGAGTTTGATGCTGTTCCGCAATCCCGCACGGCCAAGGCTACCCTGTCCAAACCTGCCCCCAGTGCTAAGTCTGTTAAATCTGTGGTGCAGGCCTCGGCAGTGCCGCAAGTGAAAAAACAGGTCGTCATTGATTCGCAGAGCCGGGATGTCGTCGTTGCCATTGATGCCGGTCATGGTGGTATCGACCCGGGAGCCCATGGACGCAAAGGTACCAAGGAAAAAGATGTTGTCCTTGCCATTGCGCGTAAGCTGGAAAAGCTGGTTGAAAAAGAAGACGGCATGCGTCCGCTGATGATTCGTGACAAAGATGTCTTTATCAAGCTGAGCGACCGCAAGGAGATGGCGCGTAAGCACAAGGCTGATGTTTTCATTTCCATTCATGCCGACGCCTTTCCCGATCCGCGCGCCAAGGGCGCCTCTGTGTATGCCCTGTCACAGCGTGGTGCCACCAGTGCGGCAGCTAAGCTGTTGGCCAACCGGGAAAATGCGTCAGACCTGGTAGGCGGTGTCAGCCTCGATGATAAGGACGACATGCTCGCCTCAGTGTTGCTTGATCTATCCCAGAGTGCCACTATCGAAGACAGCCTTGATGTGGCCAGTCGTGTCCTGAAAGGGTTGCATGGTGTGGCCAAAATTCATAAAGGCCATGTGCAACAGGCTGGCTTTGCGGTGCTGAAATCGCCCGATATCCCTTCGATTTTGGTGGAAACGGCGTTTATCTCGAATCCTAGCGAAGAGCGTAATCTGCGTTCCAGCCGTTATCAGCAGCAGCTGGCTGATGCGATGATGGCTGGGGTGCGTAGTTATTTTATCTCTAACCCGCCGCCGGGCACCCGCATTGCCGCCGCGCGTGAGCATGTGATTCAACGGGGCGAAACACTGTCCGGGATTGCCTCGCGCTACCATGTCAGTCTCAACACGCTGCGTCTGGCCAATCAGCTTAGGTCAGATAGCCTGCGCATTGGCCAGGTTTTGCATATCCCCACCAGCGACAGTTAAAAGCGCACACAGCACGTAGGGTGCGCAATGCGCACCATCTCTATGCATTCACGTATAATCACGGGCTTCGTTTAGAAAAGCCGGATCTCTTATTGTGAAACGTGTTCATCGTCTCTCCACCCACCTCGCCAACCAGATTGCCGCCGGTGAAGTGGTAGAACGCCCCTCGTCAGTTGTCAAAGAGCTGATCGAAAACAGCCTTGACGCCGGTGCGACTCAGATAGAACTGGAGATCGAAAAGGGCGGCATTGCCCTAATGCGCATCCGCGATAATGGGGCGGGCATTCATGCTGATGACCTGGCCTTGGCCTTAAGTCGACATGCCACTAGCAAGATTAATAGTTTTGAAGATCTGAGCCATGTGTCCAGCCTGGGCTTTCGTGGTGAGGCGCTGCCCAGTATCGCCTCGGTGGCGCGTCTAAAGTTGATGTCACGTTACCAGGGTGAGAGCCAGGCGTGGCAGATCTCAGTGAATGGCGGTGAGACCGAACCGAAGGCCCAACCGGTGGCACACCCTGAGGGCACCACCATCGAAGTGCGCGATCTGTTTTTCAACACCCCGGCACGGCGCAAGTTCATGCGTACCGAACGGACCGAATTCAAACATCTGGAAGACGTGGTGCGACGAATTGGTCTGAGTCGCTTCGATGTGGGTATTAGCTTGAAACACGATTCGAAACAACTGCATCAATGGCGCGCTGCTTCAGATCAGGAGGGGCGTCGTCGTCGCATCGCCGCCATCTGCGGCAAGCCTTTTATGGAACAATCGGCCGAGATCGATTTCGAACGCAATGGTTTAAGGTTGTGGGGCTGGGTCGGTTTGCCCACCTTTTCCCGTAGCCAGGCTGATCTGCAATACTTTTACGTCAATGGACGCATGGTCAAGGACAAGGTAATCGCCCATGCGGTGCGAAAGGCCTATCAGGATGTGCTATACCACGGGCGTCATCCCGCCTTTGTGCTCTATCTCGAATTACCCGCCGATGAAGTGGATGTGAATGTGCACCCGACCAAACACGAAGTGCGTTTTCGTGAAGGCCGCATGGTGCATGATTTTCTCTTTTCCAGCCTGCACCGGTCTTTGGCCGATGTGCGGCCAGGAGATGAGAAGCCGGCGTTCGAATTGCCTCAGACCGTCAGCGGCAACCAGCCGATGCCGGCCAGTAATTACTTTTCATCCTCACCACGTGTGGCGAGTTCATCGGCGCCACGGCAAGCCAATTTTGCCCTAGGCGTGCAAGAGGGGCGTGCCGCGTATGAAAACATGCGTGCCTTGGCAGCGGCAGACACCGCCCTAGCCGAAGCACCAGAGCCACAACAGACCGAAACTCCACCGCTAGGCTTTGCCTTGGCCCAGTTGCACGGGGTTTTTATTCTGGCGCAAAACGAACAGGGGCTGGTATTGGTCGACATGCACGCCGCCCATGAACGAGTCACCTATGAACGCATGAAACAGTCCTGGGGTGACGAGGGGATACGCTCTCAACCCTTGCTTGTACCCGAGACCATGGCCGTTAGTGCCAGTGAGGCGCGCCTGGCGGAAGAGCATGCCGAGTTGCTCAATGGGCTGGGATTCGAACTGAATTGCCTGGGGCCGGAAACGCTGATGATCCGTGCCGTGCCGGCCTTATTGCGCAATGCCAATGCCAAGACCCTGGTGAATGATGTGCTGTCTGATCTCGCAGTGGCGGGAGAGAGTACGCGCATTCAGGAGCGTTGCAACGAGATACTCTCCACCATGGCCTGCCACGGCTCCGTGCGCGCGAGCCGTCAGCTCACCTTGCCGGAGATGAATGCCCTATTGCGGGATATGGAGCGCACCGAGCGTAGTGGTCAGTGTAACCATGGCCGACCTACCTGGGTGCAGTTATCGATGGATGAGCTGGATAAGCTCTTTTTGCGGGGAAGATGATATTGCTGGCTGTCTCTTCAAGCTTCGGGACAGCCAGCAAGACGTGCTTGATTTACTCTAACGCGTATAGTTGTTGGTCGAAACTGCCAAAATAAACCACGCCATCGCTGATGGTCGGTGAGGAATAGATTCTTCCTTCGGTGCGAAATTTCCACTGTAGCTTGCCTGTTTCGATATCCACAACATACAAAAATTTGTCATAGCTGGCGAAGTAGACCAGACCATCATTGACCGCCGGTGAGGCGCTGACCCAGTCATGGGTCCTAAATTTCCATACGGTTTGACGCGAGGCGATATCGACTGCATATAGACGACCGTCCTGGCTGCCGAAAAAAACATGGGTATCTGTCACAGCCGGTGAAGATGAGATTGCGGCGCTAGCCGAGACCTTCCAGCGTTCCTGTCCAGTCTTCGTATTAACAGCGTACAGATTGCCGTCTTCACTGCCGACGTAAACGGTTTCGCCTTTGATGGCCGGGGATGAGAAGATGGCGGCATTGGTTTTAAAACGCCATAGCGCCTGCCCGCTGGCGGCATTCACTGCATACAAATAACCATCATGACTGCCGAAGTAGATCACACCTTGATGCACGGCCGGTGATGAATAGATGGCACCGCCTGTTTTGAGACGCCACATTTCGATATTTGATTCTGCGTTGATGGCATACAGGTGAGAGTCAGTACTGGTGATATACAGTGCGCCCTTGTCATAAGCCACAGCACTGTAAACCGAACCTTCGGTGGCATAACGCCACTGTTCTTTTCCGTTGTCCTTGTTCAGTGCATAGAGGTTGCCGTCATCACTGCCGATATACACTGTGGATCCGACCACGACAGGAGAGGCGCCAACTTTACTCTCGGTTTTAAACTTCCATTTGTTTTGCCCGCTCTGGGTATCGATAGCGTAAACATTGCCATCATGACTGCCTACATATGCCACGCCGTCCAATACGACAGGGGATGAATTGACGGAACTCTCAGTCTTGAACTTCCATTTCAACTGCTTGAGTTGGTTTACGCCCTGGGTTTGATAAACACCGCTGTGTTGAGTGTCGGCACGAAACATAGCCATTTTGGCAGCGCCGCCACCACAGCCGCTTAGCACAAGTGTTAAACCGCTAGCCAACGTGATGACACTTAATTGCTTGATCAGGTTCGACTTCGTCATTTGGATCCCTCCTGGTCTTCGATTCTATAAAGAATCGACTCAAATGCAAAAACATTTACCTTGCTAGGTATAATCCGGTTTTTATCACAACCGAATTTCAAACCGATGTCCCGCTACGCGCATACCGATGTCTGGCGACTGGCAGGTCCCATGATTCTCTCCAATCTGACCATTCCTGTGCTGGGAATGGTGGACACGGCTGTGGTGGGTCATCTGAGCGAGCCATTTTATCTGGGTGCCGTGGCGATCGGCGCATTGATTTTTTCCTTCATTTACTGGGCCTTTGGATTTTTGCGCATGGGCACTACGGGGCAGATCGCTCAGGCTCATGGTCGCATGGATCATGATGAAACCCGTTCCGCGCTTGCACGTGCTTTTTCTCTTGCGCTGTTGTTGGCAATTATACTCATAGCAATGCAATGGCCGATTCATTGGATCGCAATGAGTTTGCTTGAGGCCAGTGCCGAGGTTGAGCTGCATGCGGCGGAATATTTTTTTATCCGTATTTGGAGTGCCCCTGCAAGCCTGATTAACTATGTGGTGATCGGTTGGTTTCTGGGCATGCAGAATGCGCGTGGACCGCTGTATCTACTTTTGATCATAAATATCACCAATATTTTGCTCGACCTGTTGTTCGTCTGGGGTTTTGGTATGGATGTAGATGGTGTGGCACTGGCTTCGGTGATTGCCGAATATTTCGGTGTGATGGCCGGTTTATGGTTGATCTCGCGCGAGTTGAAAAAATACCCGGGGCGTTGGTTGAAGGCGCAGATCTTCGATGGTGCCAAACTGCGTCAGATGTTGGTGTTGAATCAAAATATTTTTATTCGCACGCTTTGTTTGATTTTTAGTTTTGCCTTTTTTACTGCACAGGGGGCCAAATATGGCGATGTGGTATTGGCTGCCAATGCAGTCTTGATGAATTTTCAGACCTTCATGGCTTATGGTTTGGATGGTTTTGCTCATGCGGCCGAAGCGCTGATAGGCAAGGCGATTGGCAAACGTGATAAACAGCAGTTTACACGTGCCATCCATACGGCGGCGATCTGGTCGATTGGTGTGGCGGTAATTTTTGTTTTGCTCTATGGCATGTTTGGCACTTGGTTGATCAATCTGCTCACGGGTATTGAGGCGGTGCGCAGTACGGCCTACCTGTTTTTGACATGGGTGATTGTTTCGCCTGTATTGTCGGTGTGGAGTTATCTGTTCGATGGCATCTTTATTGGTGCGACTCGTTCTGCCGAGATGAGAAACACCATGCTGGTCTCAACGTTTTTATGTTTTCTGCCTGCCTGGTATTTTCTACAACCCTTGGGAAATCATGGCTTATGGGCGGCATTGATGGTCTTTATGGCCGCGAGAGGCATCAGTATGGCTATTAGTTATCGTTCGCTTCAGCGGCGTGGTGTATTTTTCGCTTAATAGGCATATTTCGGGTAAAATAGCGCCACCCGCCAATGTAGTTTTTTTACTCTGAGTTATGCAAACAGCCCCCAACCTTTTTTCCTATCGCCAATACTGGGCCAAACGCTTCGGTGCTGCCTCGTATCTGCCTATGTCGCGCGATGAGATGGATGCGTTGGGCTGGGATAGTTGTGATGTAATATTGGTCACTGGTGATGCCTATGTGGATCATCCCAGTTTCGGCATGGCGCTGGTGGGGCGTCTGCTGGAAGCGCAGGGCTTTCGTGTGGGTATCATCGCCCAGCCGGACTGGCGCAACGCTGAGGCATTCAAGGTTTTGGGTAAACCTAATCTATTCTTTGGTGTGACCGCTGGCAATATGGATTCCATGGTCAATCGGTATACTGCGGACCGTAAGATCCGTTCTGACGATGCCTATTCGCCTGACGCCACTGCCGGTAAACGTCCAGATCGTTCCGTGGTTGTTTATGCGCAGCGCTGCCGCGAAGCGTTCAAGGATGTGCCATTGATCGTGGGTGGTATCGAGGCCAGCTTGCGCCGCATCGCCCATTACGATTATTGGTCAGACAAGGTGCGTCATTCGATCCTGCCGGATTCCAAGGCTGACCTGTTGGTATTTGGCAACGGCGAGCGTCAGGTGGTGGAGATCGCTCATCGTCTGGCAGCGGGTGAGGATGTAAAACAACTCACCGATATCCGCGGCACGGCTTTTATCCGCAAAGAGATTCCTGCCGGCTGGTTGGAGCTTGAATCAACTTCAATTGATGAACCAGGCAAGCTGATTGAGCATGCTGATCCCTATGCTATGACGACTGAATCTTCTTGCGAAACCAAGCGTGATCAAGTGAGTGATGCTACAGGTGAAAAGGTGATTCAGTTTTCCGCCAGACGACTGAAACAGCATGACCGCAACCTGAGCGTGATTCGCTTGCCCGCCTATGAACAGGTGAAACAGGATCCGGCGCTGTATGCCCATGCGGCGCGTGTTCTGCATCTGGAAACCAATCCGGGCAATGCCCGTGCCTTGGTGCAACGTCACGGCCAGCGTGATGTCTGGCTCAATCCACCGCCGATCCCGCTGACCAGCAAGGAGTTCGATCGCGTCTTTGAGTTACCGTATCAGCGCCAGCCTCACCCAAGCTATCTGGGCGCCAAAATTCCAGCCTATGAAATGATCCGTTTTTCGGTCAATATCATGCGCGGTTGTTTTGGTGGTTGTACCTTCTGTTCTATCACTGAACATGAAGGTCGTATCATCCAGAATCGTTCGGAAAAATCCATCCTGAACGAAGTGGAGGCGATCCGCGATACTGTGCCTGGGTTTACCGGGGTGATCTCGGATCTGGGTGGGCCGACAGCGAATATGTATCGTCTGGCATGCAAATCCGAAGAGATTGAATCAGCCTGTCGCCGTCTCTCCTGTGTCTTTCCGGATATCTGTACCAATCTGAATACCGATCACACACCGTTGATCGATCTCTATCGCAAGGCAAGAAGCTTGCCCGGCATCAAACGGGTCAACATCGCTTCTGGCTTGCGTTATGACTTGGCGGTGCAGTCACCCGAATATGTCAAAGAGTTGGTTACCCATCATGTGGGTGGATATCTCAAGATCGCACCTGAGCATACCGAAGAGGGTGTGCTCAACAAGATGATGAAGCCGGGCATCGGCAGTTATGAACGCTTCAAGGAGATGTTCGAGCAATATTCACGCGAGGCGGGTAAGGAACAATATCTGATCCCGTATTTCATCGCTGCCCATCCCGGTGCCAGCGATGAGGATATGCTTAACTTAGCGATGTGGCTGAAGCGCAATGATTTTCGCCTTGACCAAGTTCAGACCTTTCTGCCGTCACCCATGGCCCTGGCCACGGCGATGTACCACAGCCAAAAAAATCCGTTGCGCAAGATTCGCCGCGATGGTGAGGAAGTTATTACGGCGCGCGGCGCACGACAACGACGTTTGCATAAGGCCTTTATCCGTTATCACGATGCTGAGAATTGGCCGGTGTTGCGTGAGGCGTTGAAGAAGATGGGGCGGGCTGATCTGATCGGTAATGGTAAACGTCACCTGGTGCCGAGCTGGCAGCCTGAGGGAACGGGTGGTAAAGCTAAAACAATAAAGTCGCGTCAGCAGTTACCAAAATCCGGGCCAAAAAAAGCCCGGCAGGCAAAACCGGCCGGGCGTGGTGTTAAAGGCTCGTCGCGCAGACGATAATGTTGCTGTTTAGGACAATTTGTCCTTCAGAATAATCTCAACCTTTTGCTCTTGTGGTGGTGCGTCATTTTTCACCGCGGCGGCAATGTCTCCCATGCGGCGAATGCTGGTGTTACCCAGCTTGATCAGATCAACACCTGTGGCCAGGAATGTCTCAATCAGTTTTGGGATCTTAGCCAGATAAAAGCCCAGCGCGCCAATCATAATGAGTGAAATGATTGTTGACATGATCGGCCCGAATGCGCCAGAAAAGAAATCAGTCAGGTTGACCCACAAGGCCAGTGGAATCAGTGTGGCGATGCCATACCAGAGGAATACCACGAAGGTAAAAAACAGCAGTACCATAAATTGCAGCAAACGAACAAAAGCCATATCGACTGTCTTCATAAATATGTCCTTTCCATTTGAATAGAGAATCCCCCGCGCCTTTTTCAAATGCGGATTGTCGATCTTGGCATAGATGTTTGTGGCTGACAAGTGCTATTCACAGTGTGACTGGAATGGTGTTAACTGCCTGATGAGGTTATGTTTTTAGTCTAAAAACAGATGGTTTTCCGTTAGTTTTATGGCTTCCGGCAGGCCTGAGGCCGGTGGCTCCAAGTTGTTTTTCTGAGCCAATAAATCAATTAACTCCGAGATAAAGTCACCCTTGCTGAGTTGTTGCTGAGTGATGGCCCGGCAGGCTGTGTATTTTTCCAGCCACTGAGTTAGGTAAATGTGCTCCGGCCACTCTTTTCGCTCTACATAGAGTACAGGAATCGAGTGGATAGCCGCTTCTGTGAAGCTGCCGTAACCGGGTTTGGTGAACAATAAGTCCACCGAGCAGAGTATGTCGGTGAAGCTAATGTGACTTGTCGACAGGCTGGATATATCGCGCCTGTCTTGACT
>CALZIQ010000095.1 GCA_945787735.1 uncultured Chromatiaceae bacterium
TTTCATATTTCGGATTGCGCTGGTAATCATCGACCAGAACAAACCCACGTGGATTGCACAGGCCTTCGACAGCAGCAACCGGGTCGACACCCTTGAAGGCGGGCAGGATCATGGAGTAGTTAAATTCCAGCGCGTGGTCTTTGATCACCTCACCTGCCTCGTTGTGCTCGGCGGCGAACATTTTGCCGGCCTCGACCCGGGTGATTTTAGCGTTAGTGATCCACTTGATGTGGCGATTGCGCAGCTCCGATTCGATCATGCCCTTTGAATCGCCCACGCCGCCCAGTCCCAGGTGGCCGATGTAGGGTTCGGAGGTGATGTAGGTCATGGGTACCTTGTCGCGGATCTTACGTTTGCGTAGATCGGTATCGACGATGAAGGCGTATTCATAGGCCGGGCCGAAGCAGCTAGCACCTTGGGCGGCGCCAATGACAACATGGCCCGGGTTCTGGACGAATTTCTGATAATCATGCCATGAATTTTCGGCATGGTCGGTAGTGCAAACGGAATGGGTGTGGCCACTATCGGGGCCGAGGCCCTCTATTTCATCAAAGGCCAGCTTGGGGCCGGTGGCGATGAGCAGATAGTCGTAATCGATGCTGTTGCCATTGGCCAGGGTCAGGCGGTTGTTGTCGGCATCGATTTTCTCCACTGCACTGGCGATGAAGCCAATGCCCTTTTTTTCCAGGTAGGGACGGATCGGAAAACTGATGTCATCACGCTCACGCCAGCCCACCGCAAGCCAGGGATTGGACGGCACGAATTGAAAATGATCCACTGCGTTTATGACGGTGATGCTGTGCGTCTGGTCCAGAGTGTCGCGCAATTCATAGGCGGCGGGCATGCCGCCGGTGCCGGCGCCCATTATGACGATATGTGCCATAGATCCTCTCCTGATCGATTGTGTTTTTTGTTGTTGCTCCCCGATGTATTGGTATAGAGCAAAAACAGGGCGATCTCCATGCATGATTTGAATAAGGAGTTTTACTCGATTGTTTTATTAGGGAATATGCTGTTTGTAGATAAGTGAGTCAATCATTCCAATAGGCTTTTATCATGGCAATAACAGGTGCAGAATGAGGGATGTTGTTGGTCAATGTGAAAGGAAAAACAATGCCAATTGAAAAACATGACTTAATCCATGAGCTGCCTGAGTATCGTGGCCGCATCCATGAGCTGAAGGTGGGTGACGAACATTTCGCACAGATGTTTGAGGAGTATCACGAACTGGATCACGAAATCCATCGCATCGAGGAGAATATCGAAACAACCTCTGATGAATATCTGGAAGAACGCAAGAAAAAGCGTCTGTTTCTGAAAGATGAAATGCTGGCAATGCTGAAGGCGTAATTATTTACGCATAAAAAGCCAGACGATCAGGCTTAATACGATGCTAATGATGATCGAGGTGGTGAGGGGAAAATAGAATTTGAAGTTTTCCTTCTCCACAGCGATGTCGCCAGGCAGGCGGCCGAGGCCGGATTTTTGCAGCAGTGGCCAGAGCAGGCCAAGCACAAGCAGAACGATGCCGATGGTGATGAGGATCTTTTGCGCGTTCACGCGGGCAGAATCCGGGCGGTGCTGAATCCGCCCGGATGATCCAGGTCAGGTAATGGTCTTGACGCCATCCTGGGTTCCAAGCAAAAGTACATCGGCCGGGCGCATGGCGAATAGGCCATTGGTAACCACACCAACGAGGTTGTTGAGTTTCTCTTCCAGTTCAACCGGGTTCATGATTTCCAGGTTATGCACATCGAGGATGATGTTGCCGTTATCGGTGACAAAACCATCTCGGTAGACCGGTTCACCACCCAGCTTGACCAGTTGGCGGGCAACATAGCTGCGTGCCATGGGGATAACCTCGATGGGTAGCGGAAATTTGCCCATGATGTCGACCAGCTTGGATTCGTCGGCGATACAGACAAATTTATCAGAGGCAGCAGCCACGATCTTTTCGCGTGTCAGCGCACCGCCACCGCCTTTGATCAGGTGCAGATATTTGTTCGACTCGTCAGCGCCATCGACATAGAGAGGGATGTTGCCAGCGGCATTCAGTTCCATCACTTCGATGCCATGACCACGTAAGCGCTCGGCGCTGGCTTCGGAGCTGGCGACGGTGCCGTCGATCTTGCCCTTCATCTTGGCTAGGCCATCGATAAAGTGGTTGGCGGTCGAGCCGGTGCCGATACCGACAATCATGCCGGGCTCAACATACTCCAACGCCGCATCGGCGACCTGTTTCTTCATTTCGTCCTGTGATAAGGCCATGAACTCACCTCTTGTCGTGTTTATATTTTAGTTCGCCCATAATACCGGCACTCTATTAATAAGTCACCGCTATGAAGTGTTGACATAAACTGATAATTTACCTTTATGCCACAGAAGTATATTGAAAAAATCCTTAAGGCGCGGGTCTACGACGTTGCCGATGTAACGCCTCTGGACTTGATGCCTCGCCTGTCGAAACGGTTCGAAAACCAGGTGCTGCTCAAGCGTGAAGACTTGCAGCCGGTATTTTCATTCAAACTGCGCGGTGCTTACAATAAAATGATCAATCTGCCCCAAGATGCTTTGGATAAAGGCGTCATTGCGGCCTCGGCTGGCAACCACGCCCAGGGCGTTGCGCTGGCGGCGCAAAAGCTGGGCATCAAGGCGTTGATCGTCATGCCCAAGACCACTCCGGCGATCAAGGTCGCCTCGGTACGGGCGTATGGCGCCAAGGCAGTGCTGCATGGCGATGCTTATGATGACGCCTATCAGCATGCTGTCGAACTGGCCGAAGAAGAGGGGCTGACCTTTGTTCACCCGTATGACGACCCGGATGTGATTGCCGGTCAGGGCACGGTGGCCATGGAAATCCTGCGTCAGTACACCGGTGAGATCGAGGCAGTTTTCGTGCCGGTGGGAGGGGGTGGCTTGATCGCTGGCGTTTCCGCTTTTATCAAATACCTCTATCCCCAGGTCAAAGTGATCGGTGTCGAGCCGGAGGATGCGCCGTGTATGCATCATGCCTTGCAACACAAGCGCCGCGTGGTGCTGGATCAGGTTGGTATTTTTGCCGATGGTGTAGCGGTACGCCAGGCGGGCAAGGAAACATATCGTATTGCGCGCAAGTGTGTTGATGAGGTGATCCTGGTAAGTACCGATGAGATCTGTGCCGCGATTAAGGATATCTTCGACGATACCCGCTCGATTGCCGAACCAGCCGGGGCGCTGGCCGTTGCTGGCATCAAGAAATACATCGAACGCGAGGGCATTAGTGACAAGACCCTGGTGGCTATCGATAGTGGCGCCAACATGAACTTTGACCGCCTGCGCCATGTCTCCGAGCGAGCCGAGCTTGGCGAGCGTAATGAAGCGATCTTAGTGGTGACTATCCCAGAAAAACCAGGCAGCTTCCGCCGTTTCTGCAATACCATCGGTAAGCGCGGGGTGACCGAGTTCAACTATCGCTTTGCCGACGACAAGGATGCCCACGTCTTTGTCGGTGTGCAGCTAGCCGGTAGTGATGACGGCAAAGATGACCTAATCGCACGCTTAACCGACAAGGGGTATCCAGTCATCGACATGACTGACAACGAGATGGCCAAACTGCACATTCGTCATATGGTCGGCGGCCATGCCGGGGTCGAGCATGAGTTACTCTACCGCTTTGAATTTCCTGAACGTCCTGGCGCACTACTCGAGTTTCTGACTAAGATGGGGCAGGGTTGGAATATCAGTTTGTTCCATTATCGCAATCACGGTGCTGCGTATGGCCGGGTGTTGGTTGGTATGCAGGTGCCCCAGGGGGGGAAGGAAGAATTTCAGGCCTTTCTCGATGAGCTGGGCTATAGCTATTATGAAGAGACAGAGAATCCGGCCTACAAGCTTTTTTTGAAGTAAATCTACGAGAATGTTGATCTAGCTGTTGATGGTTGGATTTACTGCAGTTTTTGAAGCTTGAGCCGATCAGTTTTCATAACGGGTGAACGTCCGTTTTATTGGAGCCATGCCGTAAATAACATGTTAGATTTTTTCAAAAAACAGAAATCAGATGGCGGGGATGGTGAATCTCAGCTTGATATTCGTGCTATAGGTCGCTTGATGCACCATTTTCCGGTCGGCGTTAAGGTTGAGTATTATCCCGAATATCGTAAGGAGCTATTGCTGGACTCGGTGGTCATTGCCTATCAAATCAATGATGCAATTGTTTATTCTGCCCATGGCTTAGATTGTGACGAATCTGCTGGTACGCTTGAGTTCGATGACCAAGGTCAACACTACTGCTTCAAACATATCAGCAAATTTAGAATTATCCTGCCGGTGTTTAGCCAGAGCGAGACCAAGCTCGATTATGTGCGCCGTGAGGAGCTAGTCAAAGTGGGTGGCCTGGTAAAAGGAAATTCTATTACCTTGATGGCACAGCTTGAAGGCAGTCATATGTCTGTGCTTGAGACCATAGTGGATAAATGTTCGATCTTGAGGGAGGGTTTTTATGCCAGTCAGACGGTGGCTTTTCTCGAGGTTGATCTGGAATCACTGATACTTTCTGATCAACGCACCCATCTGCGTCTCAATACGAATGTCCCGGTCACCATTCAAGTCAGTAAGCGGGGTGAGTATGCCCTGGTCAACGGTGTGATGGTGGATTTTTCTGATCGTTCGGTGCGTCTTACCCTTGATGACAAAACGTCTGCTGAGGCCTTGCCCAAAGAAAAGGATGACCTGGTGGTGTCCTTCAATCTGCCTGGTCAATCTGAATATATCTCTCTGGTGGGTGAGGTGTATCGAATTGAAAACAAGGTGCTGGTAGTGATGTTGACGGGCTTTATGAAAAAGGGGCAGGTGGTGGAGTTGGGGCAGATCGAGATTCTTAAGATCAAAGCCAACTTGCTTCAGCATAGCGGCACTAAAATGGCGCCGTAAACGCTAACAAGAAAGCGAAAATGAAAAGGCCAGCGCAGTGCGTTGGCCTTTTTCAATTAAGCTATTAGCTGCCTACGGTGATGCTGGTGTATAACTCAGTGTGCCGTTCAAGGTGATCGGAGCCGTAACCTTGTTGGCATATCCGATCACGATATTGGGTCGTGACATTACCAGTCCAGTGAAGTTTATGCTGTTGGATTCTTGGTTTCGTAAAATATTGGAACAATCTCTGGTGCTACAGTTGATTCTGTAGCTATATACACTGCTTGGACCAGTAACTACTGTATAGACAAGGGAGGCAGGTGAGCCGTCATCAAGGAGCGTAAGGGTTAGGCTGGCTCTAACCGATGCCTGAATCCAGGAGATGGAAGAGTCGCTAAGGCTTGCGTTTTCAGCGCAAAGTTTGGGCTGAAATGAGTTGCTCAGCTGAGTGCCAATATCGTCTCCAGTCATGCTCAAACTACCGCAGCCGCCGGTATCAAGAGGCTCTTCTTCAACAATGCTTGAAGATTTTCTGCCGTTCCATGTGCCACGCTCCGTGCCGTCCTGCCAAGTGCCATTCGCGTTGCCATTGAATTTAAAGTTGCCCCTGAAGGTTGCGCTGCCGCCAACCGTGCCAGCGGCGAAATTAGCTGATCCGTTGCTGACAACACTGCCCGAGATACTCTTACCATCACTTGTGCTTCCAGTGACAGTGCCGCTGTTATTGATAACGATGGTCCAGGTGCCTGAGTCATCGCCGGAATAACTACCCTCATAGGTGCCGGCTAGCAAGCCGAACATGGAGTTTTGCAGGTGGGATTGCGCGGTGAAAGCTGAAACCAGATTGGCAGCGCCAGCGGTCCTGGCCGATGTCAGCGTGTTGACCAGGCTTTGAACGGTGCTGTCGGTGTCGAAATTGGAATTGAAGTCTATGCTTTCACCTGCAGCCAAATTCGACACTGCTGTTGTGATAGTGATGCCGTTTGAAGGGTCGTCATCGTCGTCCAGGGTTTGTAGAAAACGGGCAATATTGGCCACTGTTGGGTGGGTGTGGTCGTTGGCGCCTGAAACCAACTCGACAGGCGTGATGACCTCATCACATGTGGCTTCACCCAGAAGGATATCGCCAACATAAAATTGAACGCTTGATTGGCACTGGAAATCCCCGTTGGTGCTGGTGGTGCCGTTAAGGTCACCTGAGACATAGCGTAGGCCTTCAACTGCGCTGTCGATGAATACGCCGTTTACGGTTTCAGGTGTGCTGCCACTATCACTACCGCCGCAGGCGGCCAGGAGGCTGATGCAGGATGTCAGCGCTAATGATTGAAAAAAAGTTCTCATCCTGTATGCCATGCGAGCCTCCAGGTCTACAGTTAATATAAGTTGAGAGTTATGCTGAACTATAACAGGAGGTAACTATACCTTAAAAATATGAAAATTAGAATATTCTAATTTATTAGATTATATTTTTACCTAAACACAATGAGTTAGACAGCTAATCGGCGGGGACGGTTCGGTTTTTTGCCCATGCTCTTAGTGAGGATATCTTCTCCTGCATGACAATAGACAGAGGTTTGGTACGACCAATTTCTTCCAGCACATGATTACTATTCAGTGAAATCTCTTCTGCCACAGCACTATAACAGGCGCCGACAATGGCTTGTTCGATTTCGGCCCCAGAAAAGCCGTCGGAGTGATCCGCCAGCAGGCCAAGGTCAAAATTGTTGGTATCGTGTTGACGTTTATTTATATGGATCCTGAAAATCTCTTGCCGCGTTTCGTTATTCGGCAGGTCAACGAAAAAGATTTCATCCAACCGGCCCTTGCGGATCAGTTCCGGTGGTAAAGCCTGAATGTCGTTGGCAGTGGCGACGATAAACACGTGTTTGTTGGACTCCGCCATCCAGGTCAGTAAGGTACCGAGCAGACGTTTTGAGGTGCCGCTGTCATAATCACCGGTGGCGATGCCTTTTTCGATCTCGTCGATCCATAGCACGCAGGGGGCCATCACCTCGGCCAGTTTGAGCGCCTTGCGGATGTTTTTTTCTGTCTCACCAAAAAACTTGTTGTAGAGCACGCCGAAGTCAAGCCGCAACAGTGGCACGCCCCAAACCCCTGCCACCGCCTTGGCGGTGAGGCTCTTGCCGCCGCCCTGCACGCCCACCAGCAAAATGCCTTTGGGCGCATCAAGGGTGTTGCTTTGCTCAGGACTGGTGAACAGCGCCTTGCGCCTATCTAGCCATTGTTTGAGTTGTTTCATGCCGCCCACGTCGGAGAACTTGGCCGTGTCGTATTCAAACGAGACTAAGCCATCCTGGCCGATCAGATCATATTTGGCCTTTTGAATATCGGGCAGGTCATCATGGGTGATGGCACCATCATTGTGAATGGCAGAACGCAAAAACCGTTTGGTATCACTCACCGTTAAACCCACTAGATTGGTGATCAGCAGCTCCATCGCCTCGGGATCGGCCTTGACGTTGTTGCCGTTCTTCAGCGCCCAGACCTTGGCCTCGTCCATGAGTAGTTGTTTGATTTTGTCTTTGTCGGGCAGAGAGAGATCGAATGAGGCGCTGAAGTGGGCGATCTGCGCCGGTAGTTGTATCTCGTGGCTGATTAACACCAGGGTTTTGCCTTCGATGTTGTGGTCCTGGGCGATTTCTTTGATCAGGCGCACGATCACTGCGTCATCGAAGTGATCGTGAAAATCAAGCAGGGCGTAGATGCCGGGCTGGGTGCTGGCTTTGATCTTACGCAGTGCCTTGATGGGGTCATGTTCCGGCTCGGTATTGAATTCCTCAGTATCAGCATCGACCAGTTCAAGTGTGTCGCTATTGTATTTGTGTGGCCGCAGGCCATCGGTAATGGTCCAGAGGTGAAAGCACTGACCGAGTTTGGCTGCCGCGCGTGCGAGCAGCTCGGTCGCGCGGCGCTCTTCGTGGCTTTCGATGGTGATGATGGGAAAGTGTGAACGTAAAATTACTTCCAGGTCATGCATGTCGTTCACTTTTTGATTCCTTCATTATTCTAGGTCGAGGATAATGTCCCATTCTTGTTCGCTGACTGGCATGATGGAGAGACGATTGCCGCGTCGCACCAGCGCCATTTCCTCCAGGCCGGGGTGTTCCTTGAGTTCGTTCAAGGTAATCGTCCGTTTCAACTTGCGCTTGAATTTGATATCGACCATGAACCAGCGTGGATTCTCTTCAGTACTCTTGGGGTCGTAATATTTCGATTCCGGATTCCATGAAGTGAAGTCAGGATAACCTTCTTTCACCACCTGCATAATGCCGACAATACCCGGTTCCTTGCAGTTAGAGTGATAGAAAAACACCAGGTCGCCCTTTTTCATATCGTCGCGCATCATGTTGCGCGCCTGGTAATTGCGCACGCCGTCCCAATGTTCTGTTTTATTCGGCATGGCCTTGAGGTGATCAATGCCAAACACATCCGGTTCTGATTTCATCAGCCAGTAATTCACATCACTTCCTTTTGTTCAGAGTTTCAGTTGGCGGATATTGTAAACCGTTTTTTCGGTGACGATGGCGTCGAGCGGAATGTCCCAAGGCTGTTTGGGTAGTTGCTCGAACTTTTGCAGTTCATAGGCAATCCCTACCAGGCGCGGTTTGCGCCAGTGGCGGCGCAGATGTAAAAACTTCAGCGTTCGATCGTAGTAACCCTTACCCATGCCCAGGCGGTTGCCCTGAATATCAAATGCCACCAGTGGCATCAGCACGATATCGAGACTAAAGCTGCGCGTGCTTTCGTGCAGTGCTTTGTCCGGCTCACCAATGCCGAAGCGATTGGTCACGAGCTGATCATTTTTCTGGTAGGGGGCAAACCAAAGGTGATTGATGTTGGGCAGGCCGATAATGGGCAGATGCCAGGCTTTTTTGCGCTGCCAGGCTAGATGCATCAGTGATGTCAGGTCTGGCTCGCCGTCATTGCTCAAAAAACCGGCGATGCGTTCGGCATTGCGAAACAGATGGGTATTAGAAAGATTGTCCGTGATGGCCTGACTGGCGTGCTGCACTTCGCGTGCACTCAATAGGCGTCGTTGCTGGCGAACTTGTTTGCGAATTTCGCTACGTGAAATCACGATGCTCAGTAATCGAATGGTAGATAGTAGAAAGACATCCTCCACTTATGCCGTTGGGACATTAGACCTTGAACCAAAGGTTCAAGTGGGAACATGCGCGGGGTATTAGGCTTTCCGACGCGCGGACATGCACACAGCCCCAGCAGCAACCGTTCCCAAGGGTATTGATTAAGGCTCAAAGGTTACTCAGCCCGCTCACAAACACCGTAGAGGATGCCAGCACCCAGTCTAGCAAAAATGGCCCCGCACAAACACCGGCAATTCCATGTCAACCAAAACCTGCCGGGCGCGTTTTAACATATAAGAGTTTATTGAACAGGTTATTCGTGGATAATTGGGCCCGATTAAGGATGTGATGGACGCAGTTCGTGCTGAGTGATGAAGACAAACAGGCGCTGGATGGTTTTTTGGCGCAGGTGGAAAGGCGCGCCTACCGCATGGCGCTGCTGGCCGTGGCTGATCGAGATGATGCGCTGGACTTGGTGCAAGAGGCCATGACCCGCCTGGTGCGGCGATATGCCAAGCGGCCGTCAGAACAGTGGCGACCATTGTTTTATCGCATTCTGCATAATCTTATCAATGATCATCATCGCCGCGGTAAGCTGCGCCAGTTTGTGCGCGGCTGGTTCGGCAGCGAGCAGGAACAGCCCGAGCCTGATTTGGCGGCGGCAAGACAGCAGGATCCCGTGCAGATCTCAGCTGAAAGTCAGGCCATGCAAACCTTAAACGAGGCGCTAGAGGTATTACCCTTGCGCCAAAAACAGGCCTTTCTGCTGCGCAACTGGGAAGGCTTGGACGTGGCCGAGACCGCCCGGGTGATGGGCTGTTCCGAAGGCAGCGTCAAGACACATACATCGCGGGCCATGCACAGCCTGCGTCA
>CALZIQ010000096.1 GCA_945787735.1 uncultured Chromatiaceae bacterium
AGTTCAAGGGGGCTGCTCCGGCTGAGGTAGAACGCCAAGTGACGCTGCCAATCGAGGAGGAGTTTGAAAGCGAGGCAGATATCGACACCCTTATGTCCACCAGCCGTGAGGGCATGTCCAGCATTCTGATCAAGCTTAAGCCTGGCACTGATGTAGCTGCCTTTCTCGATGATGCGCGCAGCATAGTCGATCGTGTCACAGATTTACCCGAGGATGCGGAAGAGCCACAGGTGCAGCGCCTGCAAACCCGTTTCCCGGTGATCAGCATGGCGGTCTATGGTGATGTCGCGGCCGAGACACTTTATGACGCGGCAGATGACATCAAGCGTCGCTTGTTGGAAATTTCTGGCGTGGCGAGTGCCCAGCCAGCGGGTATACGCGAGTGGGAGTTGTGGGTGAGTGTAGATCCGCAGCAGCTGGCAGCGCGCAAGGTGACGCTGGAGGAGATCGCCTTGGCCTTGCGTCAGAATCTGGCTGAGTTACCCGGTGGCTCCATTGAATCGGAAGAGGGCGAGATTCTGCTGCGTGGCATTGGTGTGGCACCGGTGCCAGAAGCGTTAGCCAAGATCATGGTGCGGCGTAATGCCCAGGGAGGTGTGCTGCGTTTGGGGCAGTTGGCCGAGGTGGCGTTGCGCTTTGAAGAGGCGCAGACCCTTGCACGCTACAACGGTCGGCCATCGGTAAACATCACCGTCACTAAGACGGCTGACTCTTCGACTATCGAGGTGTCTGACCATGTGCGCCGCTTGTCCGAACAGTTGCGCCAGGAGTTGCCCGTTACCATCCAGACAGGCGTGTTTAGCGATTTGTCGATCTATGTCAAAAACAGGCTGGAGACGGTCAAATCCTCAGGTGTGGTGGGCTTGGTGCTAGTGTTGCTGTCGCTCTATCTGTTTCTTAATTTCCGTGT
The DNA here is from genome assembly GCA_945787735.1 of uncultured Chromatiaceae bacterium. Lineage (GTDB taxonomy): Bacteria > Pseudomonadota > Gammaproteobacteria > Tenderiales > Tenderiaceae > Tenderia. Next base: position 911 of record CALZIQ010000096.1, read on the forward strand.
TGCGCTGATCACGGCAATGGGCATCCCGGTTTCGTTCCTGGTTGCCATCATTGGCATGAATCTGTTTGGTCACACCATTAATATGGTATCGCTGTTTGCCTTTTTGATTGCGCTCGGCATGATCGTTGATGACGCCATTATCGTGACTGAAAATATCTACCGTCACTTAGAGATGGGCAAGCCGCCGCGCGAGGCGGCGTTGATTGGTACGCGCGAAGTGATGGGCCCGGTCATTGCCTCTACTGCTACCACAGTGGCGGCCTTTTTGCCGGTGTTTGCCATCGGCGGCACCATGGGGGCGTTTGTTGCGGTGATCCCCGTGGTAGTGAGTTGTGCCCTGCTGGGTTCATTGTGGGAGGCGTTTGCCGTGCTGCCTTCCCATGCCAATGAGATCCTGCGTGTACAGAAAAACAGAAAACAGGCCAGCGGTGTCTGGCGCGCGTTAATTGATCGCTATTCAGCTGTGCTGAGCTGGGCCGTGGTTAATCGTTATTTGGTTACGGTGGCGACCCTCGGTACGTTGGCAATTATCATTGTCATCGCCGCGACGCGGGTGCCGTTTCAACTCTTTGGCAATGTTGAAACCGGACAGTTTTTCGTCAATATCGAAACGCCCAATACATACAGTTTGGAAGAGAGTGCGCGCATGGCGCAGCGGCTAGAGACGGTATTTGATGAAGTGATCGAGGAGCATGAGCTGCAAAGCCTGCTCACAAATGTGGGTGTGACCATGGTCGATTTCAACACCATCAAATTTGGTAGCAAGCACATCCAGTTTATGGTCGATCTGGAAAAGCAGTCGCCGCAGGGTTTTATCGAACACTGGATTACACCGTTGGTGAGTCTTAGTTTTTCCTGGCAGGGCGAGCGCGAGCGTGATACTGAAGTGGTGATCAACGAAATACGTCAGCGCTTGTTAACCGAGCCGGGCATTGAAAAGCTGCAGATTCTGCGACCTCAGGGCGGTCCCGCGGGTGCTGATGTAGAAGTGGGTGTTTATGGAAAGAACATCGATGGCCTGCTTATACACGGTGAGGCGATTGCCGCTTTTCTGAAACAGAGCCCGGGGGTGTATGACGTGCGCACCGATATGGAGGCGGGCAAGCTTGAGTATCAATACCAACTTAACGAACGTGGTCGTCAGCTGGGGCTGACTCAATTTCAGCTTGCTGATTCAGTGCGGCGTGGTTTTCAGGGCGATGAGGTGGCCTTCGTTACGCGCGGTAATGAGCGCATTCCGGTGCGTTTGATTTTTAAAGACGATGTGCGCAAACAGTTGCAATCGCTACAGCAGTTGCCAGTGGTATTGCCGGGTGGCCGGGTGGTGATTCTTTCCGACGTGGCGGATGTGAAGATCAGCCGCGGCATCGAAAGCATCAAACATCGTGATCTGCGTCGGCTGGTGACGGTCACGGCTGAGGTAGATAGTGATATCACCACGCCTCTGGCCGTGACTGATTTGATCAAGCAGGAGTTCGCCGCTATCGAGATGCAGAAAGACTTTGGTCTGGTCTTTTTAGGCGAGAAGAAAGAAGCGGCTGAGTCATTACAGGATATGCTGCGTGCGCTGGCGATTGCCCTGACCGTTATCTTTTTTATCCTGGCGGTGTTGTTCCGTTCCTTGTTTGATCCGTTTGTGGTGATGTTTGCTATTCCTTTTGGATTTATCGGGGTGGTGATTGGCCATATGCTCTTGGGTGAACATTTGCAGTTTCTTTCGGTGCTCGGCTTTTTGGCGCTGTCGGGCATTGTTGTGAACGATTCATTGATCCTGATAGAGTTCGTCAAACGGTTGCGCCGGGAGGGGTACGAACGTTTTGACGCTGTGGTCGAGGCTGGGCGTGTGCGCATGCGCCCCATTTTGTTGACCAGCATTACCACCTTTCTAGGGATCTCGCCGCTGATCTTTTTTGCCACCGGCCAGGCGGCATTTCTCTCGCCCATGGCGATTAGTTTGGGCTTTGGTTTATTGTTTGCAACGGTTTTGATTTTAGTGGCGTTGCCCTGTTTTTATCTGATTGCCGACGATTTGCGCGACTTCAGCGGTCGTTGCTGTGGCAGAATCAAACGCCTTGTTTTACAACCAACGGAATAATGATGGATCAAAGACTGGAACAATTGACCCGCTGGGTGGAAGCAACATTAAAGATTAGCAATGCTGAGGTCACCCCAGCCTCAAGTGATGCCAGCTTTCGACGTTATTTTCGCATCCGACATGATGATGAAAGCTTTATCGTGATGGATGCGCCGCCGGACAAGGAGGATTGTGGTCCGTTTATACGCATTTCGGCGGCGATGGATGGGTTTGGCCTGAACGTGCCGCGGGTATTGCAGCAGGATCTCGACCAAGGCTTTCTGCTGTTGACCGATTTGGGAGAGCAGCAGTATTTGCAGGTTCTGAATCCAGATAATGCTGACGGCCTCTATAGTGATGCCATCGAATCCTTGACCAAGTTGCAGGTGAATGGGGCCAATAGCACAACTGTTTTACCCGCCTACGACCACAAGCTGTTGAGGTTCGAGATGAGCCTATTCATGGATTGGCTGCTGCAAAAACAATTGCAGATTTCCTTGAGCAGTGGTGTAAATAAGGAGTTTAACAAACTGTTTGATCAGTTAGCGATAGAGGCACTGGCTCAGCCCAGGGTGTGGGTGCACCGGGATTATCATTCTCGTAACTTGATGCTTACAGATCTAAATAATCCGGGCGTGCTGGATTTTCAGGATGCCGTGCTGGGGCCGCTCACCTATGACCTAGTGTCATTGCTGAAGGATTGTTATATCAGCTGGCCGCGCAACAAAGTGGAAGCTTGGCTGGTGGAGTATTGCGACCGCATTCATCATGCTGGCCTGGCTAAGGATATTAATCAGGAGCAGATAGTACGTTGGTTCGATTTGATGGGGGTGCAGCGTCATCTGAAGGCATCGGGCATTTTTGCTCGCCTGAATATTCGTGATGGTAAGCCAGGTTATTTAGGTGATGTCCCGAGAACCCTGAATTATATTTGTGAAGCGGCGGGTTGGCTGTCCGAGTTGCAACCACTTAGGCAGTTGATCAGTGATGAAGTATTGCCAAGGCTGGATTAGTGAAATTATGTGTAGCGCATGCGGGTGCCGTGCACGAGCGACAATTCGATTTCACTGGCTAACAGGCGTTTGGGAAAATAGGTGCCTGAGATCATGGCGCCGTTAATGCTCGCACCTTCGAGATTGCTTTGACTGAAATCAATGCCTCTCAGATCGGATTGGCGAAAGTAGCAACCGCTGAAGTCGATGCCGCTGGCATCTAAGCCTCTTAAATCGACACTGCGAAAATCACAATTGATCATGTCAATTTTGGCGCCACCATTTTTGGCAGTGTTGAATTCATCGACCTTACCTTCGCGCAGCAGCGCATACATTGGGTCATCGTTTTTGATTAATGGCCTATTCATATTTTTTATGCGCTCGCTTATTTAAACAACCGGGTTGATTTCCGTTCTTCCTGATTAACCGTGGCAGTTTTGAGTTTTTCAGGGGGGCGGACCAAGTCAAATTGATATTGTGAAAAGGCAGTGGTGGACTCAAGCTGACGCGTCAGTTTGGCATACAAGATGCGATCTTCCAGATTCAGCATCACAACTGAGTTGATGTCGTATATCGCCGCAGGCGTGATCAGCGTGGTCGGGTACTGTTCCGGGTCCAGGTTGGGTGCCAGCAGGGCGCGAAAGTATTCTCCGCCGGTGCCAACGCCTGCAACCGCTTTGGCGGCTACCGGAAGGGCGTCATCCGAAATGGTGCGTACACCCATGTTGATGGCCTTGTCCTCGACCTTCATCCAGCGGATCACACCGATTGACCAGCTTTCATTGTATTCCCCGTTGCGGGCGGCTAGTAGTTCTCCCGAACGTGAAGGAGGATTGGTTCGGCTGGGACATGTGAGGCCGTAGCCGCCCTGGTTAGTATTTATAATCTGACAATCGTAGATGTCGTATTCAACCTTTTTTACGTCGGTCAGGTCTTCAATCGCCTGGGCCGAAGTGGCAAATACTTTGACCCAGATGTCTTTCTGGCTTTCACCTTCACTGCTTTCAAATATGGAGTGACGGGGTTTGTCGATGCCTGTTTTTAAATGATCTGAACTCGTTTCTTGTTTCCAGGGTGTGTGTTCCTCAGGTACCAGTGAGAGTGAACTGCTAATTGGGTTTTTGCTGTCATATCCCTGCAGTTCAATTTCCTTTTCCTCAGGGTTGAAGTTTTTTTCATTACTGAGGAAGTGGTGTGCAAGTGTCAGGCTGCACACAACCTGGGTGGGGATTTTGACCGGGCTTCGATGACTCATGCGTTCGCGTCGGATGCCCCAGCTCTCCGACCAGCGAAAATACATATCGCGTTCCATGCGTTTGGCCAGATTACTGTGAACGACATTTTTGGTTAGCGTGGCCAGCTGGCGGATTTCATTGTTGAGCACATTCAAGACGGTCTTGATTTCAAACAATCGTCCTTCTTTCGGGCGCATCTTGGACGAGGTATTGGGAGCATACATCGGTGGCGCATCCATGTTGAGATCAACAAATAGCTTGCCTTCCGGAACGTTGTTATTGCCCAGCGGAATAATGTTGCAGTGGGGCGCCCATTCAATCAGGCGTTTGAACATTTTAATCGCTTCGCCCTGCATCAAATGATAAGGGTTGGCCAGCGATAGCAGTACGCTGCGACGATAAATGTTGCTGATGGTTGGGGGAATCGTCTCATTCTTGGTGTTGAGCGGATTCATCTCGATATCGTGCAGTTGCTGTTTCTCGGCATATAAAAAGAGTTGGTTCAGCTCCAGCCAGATATGAGGTGGCTCGCAGTCATAAAGTGCGTAGCTATCGACTAACTGGCGGGACAGCAAGGACATTGCGTTGTAAATGGCTTGCGGCAGCATAATCGAGCCGGTTGATGTGGCGAACTGGTCCTCCAGCAGGTCCTGCACGATGATCTTGTAGCCGTAGCTGAGTTCTGTTTGCAGATTTCGAATGATCTGGGAGCTTTGCCCCTGCTTGTCCGCCAAGGGTAATGAGGCATTGAGATAGCTTGCTCTGACGCTGTTGATCAGGTCTTCGATCAGGGGCATGATCATGCCCATAATTTTGTTGCGGACGTTTAGGTCTAGCGGGGCGCGGTTAAGCTCATGAACCAGATCATGAATTTGAACGCAACTTTGCCGGGCATTAGCCAAGGGCAATGCGTCGAGAGTAGCTTTAATCTGAGCGACACTCGGATTAATGGTTACGCTCGGGTTGTTGTTGCGTTCCGGGATGGTTAACTTAATCATTGATGCCCCACTTGAACGTCCAGTCCGTCTTTGTTTTGCTAAGCCTGCTCGAAATATATCGGTACAAATCGTAAAAATTTGTAGTAAACCGGTTAATTTAAAGGAATAAGATGTGATTGTTAAATCGCCAGGCCTAGCATAATAAAGAAAAACGGCGTTTAACACACCTTAAATTGAGGCTGAACAATCTTTTACAATCATTGTCACTGGTGAGAAGCGTGCTATTTTGATTTCCGGCCAGTTGCCTGGTTTCGGATATTATCCCCATGAATTGGAAGGAGAAATGCGTTGGCATCCGTAATAAAAAGCATGTCTACACTGTTTGTGATGGTTATGGTGTCGTTGTTTATCACTACTCAAGTAATGGCCCAGCAGGGGCCACGAGCGGTGCCAGTGGAGGTGAGCAAGGCCCAGATACGCACCATGGCGCCGGTGAGCTGGGTGGCAGGCACGGTGGTCAGTTTTGACGACGCCAATATATCTGCCGAAGTGGCCGGCCGGCTTGTGGAGGTGGCGGATGAAGGCGATCAGGTGAAGCAGGGCGGCGTATTGGCCCGTATTGATGATGTGCTGATTAAGTCAGATCTAATCGTCGCCAGGGCTGAGGTGGCAGGGGAAGAAGCCAATTTGACCTTTTTGCGCCGCGAAGTGGAGCGCCTGCAGCGTCTGGCCAAGCAGAATAATGCCGCCGTGACCCAGCTTGAGCAGACCCTGTCTCAGCGTGATGCCAGCAAAAATAAGCTGGAAGCAGCCAAGGCCCGGCTGCAGATTGTGCAGGAACGGCTTGACCGCACAGTAATGCGCGCACCTTTTGCCGGGGTAGTAGTCAGGCGAGCCAAACGCGCCGGTGAATGGGTTGATAGTGGCGATGAAGTCTTGCAGCTGGTCGATGCTGATAATCTCGAAATCGAAACCACAGCGCCGGTGATGCTCAAGCCCTATCTCACACTGGGGCAGGTGCTGATGTTTAAAACTGATCGCCAGCAAGGCACGGCAACACTGCGCGCCGTGGTGCCGGTGGCCGACCGGCAATCGCGTTTACTGCGTCTGCGCCTGGATATAACCGATGGTGAGTGGTTGGCGGGGCAGCCGGTGAGAGTGGCATTGCCGACGGCCTTGCCACAAGACGTATTGACTGTGCCGCGTGATGCGTTGGTGTTGCGACGCGGCAGCAGCCATCTTTTCAAGCTAAACAATGATTCCATGGCCGAGCAGGTATTTGTACAGCTTGGCATTGCCAGTGGTGATTTTATTCAGGTGAGTGGTGATCTTAATAATGGCGACCAAGTTGTGATCCGGGGTAACGAGCGTCTGCGTCCCGGCATGGCCGTGAGTGTTAAAGGTGGAACTGCGCAGTGAATCTGACCCGTTTATCCCTCAGCAATCCTGTTGCGGTCGCCGTGGCGGTGATTTTAGTTGTGTTATTTGGTTTGATCAGTCTCGGCCGTCTCCCCATCCAGCTCACACCAGAAGTTGAAGAGCCTGAAATCAGCATTACCACGAACTGGCGTGCGGCAGCACCGGAAGAGGTGGAGTCGGAGATCGTCGAGCCGCAGGAAGATGCCCTGCGCGGGCTGCCCGGCGCCACCCAAGTTTTGTCTGAAGCCAGTCGTGGTCAAGGTAAAGTGACGCTCACCTTTGCCGTCGGCACCGACCTGCGCCGCGCCCTGCTTGAGGTGATGAGTCGCCTCAACCGGGTGGCGCGTTATCCCACCGATGCGGATGAGCCGATTATTAGTACTGTTGGCGGTGACAGTCGTCCGATCGCCTGGTTCATCGTCAAGCCGGTTGCAGGCAATGATCGAGCGATCGCCAGTTATCAGGATTATATCGAAGAGGTGGTGCAAAGCCGCTTTGAACGTGTGCCCGGCGTGGCCATGTCTGAGGTGCGTGGCGGCCGCGAGAATGAGTTGCGCATTACCTTTGATCCCTACAAGGCTGCAAGTCTGGGCGTCGAGTTGCCTGAGGTGGTGCAGCTAGTGGGGGCGGAAGATGTTTCCGCCGGGTTTGCCGATGTGGGCAAGCGGCGCTACACCGTGCGTTATACCGGCGCCTACACGGCCGGGGATTTTGACAACATGATATTAGCGTGGCGCGATGGCCTGCCGGTTTATCTGCGTGATGTAGCGAATGTGGATGTAGAGATGGTCGATCGCACCAGCTTTGTCATCCAGAACGGCGACCCTGCCGTTGCGGTGAATGCTCACCGCGAAACTGGCGTGAATGTGCTCGAGGTGATGAGTGGCCTGGGCGTGGCTGTGGAAGAGTTGCGCGAAGGCCCATTGCAGCGGGCTGGACTCTCGATTGAACAGGTCTATGACGAGACCATCTATATTAACCGCTCAATCGAAATGGTGCGCAATAATCTCGGCCTAGGCATTCTGCTGGCGATTGGCGTGCTGTGGTGGTTTTTCCGGAAATTCCGCGCCACCCTGATGGTGGCACTGGCTATTCCCGCCTGTGTGCTGGGAAGTTTTTTGATTTTAGATGCGGCTGGTCGCAGCCTGAATGTCATTTCACTCGCTGGCCTAGCCTTTGCCGTTGGCATGGTGCTGGATGCGGCCATTGTGGTGCTAGAAAATATTGTGCGCTTGCGCGAACAAGGCGAGGCTGGTGATGCCGCCTCGGCCAAGGGCACCAGCCAGGTGTGGGGGGCTTTGTTAGCATCGACCGCCACCACGGTGGCAATCTTTCTGCCAGTGGTGTTTCTGGCCGATGAGGCGGGTCAGCTGTTTGCCGATCTGGCCCTGACAATCGCCGTGGCGGTCTGTTTTTCGTTGCTGGTGGCGGTGACGGTGTTGCCCACCACAGCCATGACCTGGCTGCGAAACACCAAGATGGAAGATCCTCATCATCACTGGTGGGAAGCCATGACCGCCGGAGTGATGCGCATTACTGGTCCCAAGCTGCGACTGTTGTGGATCGCTGGTTTGCTGACAGTGCCGCTGGTGCTGGTCTATTTTATGATGCCCAAGGCGGATTATCTGCCCGAAGGTAACCGCAATCTGGTGTTTAGTTTTATCAATCCACCCCCCGGCGCCAACATCGGTTTTATGGAAAAAGAGATGGGTCAGCAGGTGGCTGATGCCATGGCGCCGCATCTGACGGGTGAGCAACAACCCCAGGTGGACAATTATTTCTTTGTCGCTTTTTCCAGCGGCATGTTCATGGGCGCGCGTACCGTCGATCCTAATCAAACCGGCATGCTTGTGCCTCTCATCAATGGCATTATTGCTGGCTTTCCCGACACCATCGGTTTTGCCTTTAAGGCGTCTCTGTTTGGTGGGCTGGGTGGTGGTCGCTCCATCGATATTGATATTCAGGGGCGTGAGCTCGAGTCTTTGCTGCAAGCGGCCGGGGCAGGTTTCATGGCGGTTCGCGATGCCTTTGGCACTATGCCGCGGCCATTCCCCGGGTTGGAACTGGCCGAGCCCGAGTTGCGCCTCGAGCCGAATGAGCGCCGCATCGCCGAAGTCGGTTGGGACCGGGGCGACATGGGCGGCATCATCCGCGCCC
>CALZIQ010000097.1 GCA_945787735.1 uncultured Chromatiaceae bacterium
AACTGACCACCAGAAAAGCCTATGGATTTAGAACCTTTCATGGCGCAGAAATAGCGTTATATCATGCGCTTGGGGCATTGCCGGAACCTAAAGTAACCCACGAGTTTTTCTGACGAGCCAATAATTTTTACACCTCCTTTGTTTTTTGTTGTGCGAAATCAGCATACAAGTATTTTAATAGAATTCCAAACAATACAAATCTATTTATAATTGATCAATTGTATTCTGGAAGTTTGTTAGGGTTATTGCTAATTATTTGGCTCTTCCCCAAATCAGGTGAGCGTGCCATCTATCGTTTTAGCCGCCAGGAAGCAGGAAAAATGATTAAACGTTATTGGGCAAAGGCATGTATTCGCTGCTCGATGAAACCACAATGTACGACCTCTAAATATCGGCGTATCAGTCGCTGGGAACACGAATCGATACTCGATGTTGTGGAAACCAGAATTGACAAAGAACCTGAACGAATGTCTGCCAGAAGAAATACCGTCGAACATCCATTTGGAACAATCAAATTATGGATGGGCTACACACATTTTCAGATGAGGACATTAGAGCGGGTCAGTACAGAGATGAGTTTGCATGTTCTTTTGTATAATCTGAAACGCTTGATGAACATCATGGGGGTGGCGCATTAATCGCAGCAATGCAGGCGTAATTCCTACGCTTGGCCGATGAAAATGGCATTGTTCAATGCCGCATGGCGGCCTCAGGTTCTGTCGCAAAATAGCATAGCACGCTGATGAAGGTATGATAGTTTTTATCCAAAACTACTGCCAGGGAATCTCTATCATCAGCTTCAAAGGAAGTCATTTTAACAAGGAAATTATTCTCCAATCCGTCCGTTAGTATTTGGCCTATGCTTTGAGTTATCGCAACATCGAAGAGATCATGAAAGAGCGTGGATTGGATGTTGATCATAGCACCCTCAATCGTTGGGTCGTCAAATACTCACCACAATTGGAAGCGGTCTTTCGAAAGAAAAAACAAACGTATTGGATCGCGGTGGCGAATGGACGAAACCTATACCAAGGTAATAGACGAGTGTAAATGCTTTTATCGCGCCGTTGATAAGCATGGCAAAATCATTGATTTCTTACTGACCGCCTAACGCGATAGAAAAGCAGTGTTACGCTTTTTTAAAAAAGCGATCAGAACCAACGTTAAGCCTGGGTTGGCCAGCATTGATAAAAGTGGCGCCAATAAAGCAGGTGTCACCGACTATAATGAAGAGAACGCTACCCGGATTAAGATTCGGCAATATAAATATCTCAACAATGTGGTTGAGCAAGATCACCGTTTTATCAAGCGCATCACCCGCCCGATGTTGGGGTTCAAGAACTTTTTGTGTGCACAAGCGACATTGGCCGGAATTGAACGCGTGAGGATGCTCAAGAAACGACAGATGAAAAAGATCGCAGGCGACTACGCATCGCCCACGGAGTTTTTCTATGCCTTGGCCGATTGAGCTTCGGATTACGAGCAGACGCTTCTCGGTCTGAGGAAGTGTTTGCGACAGAGCCATTAACTCTGCTATGTCTCGGTAACTCAGTGCATAGGCCAAATTAACTATGCCACTACCGACAGTAAATAATTTGAATAGTACTTGTTGAAACCCGATGGACTACCTATCATTTAAAACAAAGGAATTTATGTTTTAAGAAAAATAGTGTTCTGCTCAGGTATATAGTTTTTCTTATTTCAGGTAGCGCAGAGGAGGCGTCCGTGATGGATCACTTACGTTTGTATACTCGGCTCAGTACCCTGTTCATTATCGGTTTGCTATGGTCGAATTCAGTATTTGGCGTAGATCCGGACTGCGTTGCCCCTGGTGTGCTCGCCTCGCCCGCTATGTGGCAAGACTATTGTACGAACAATCCCACTGCAACGTGTGATCTTGGCATGACGGCGTGGAATCCTCTCACGTATAGTTCCCCGGATATTCGTGTTGGAGATAGTTACAGTGCAGCGGGTGAGCGCCCCCGATTTTTCTACGATTCAGTTGGTGATTTTTATTACACCAAGATTTATTCGCAGCTTTATAATTTGCAAAGTGGGCCAGCTGCGTCCAGTGAAGTAAGTATTGTTTTCTCTGTGACGACTGATGTTGCAGCAGCGCTGGTGGATCCCACCCATTTTTCTGTCACCTGGCAGACAATCGGTACTTATCAGGCGCATGTGCCGGCAGCGCCCCATGTCATTTTCCCTGGCCCGGCGCCACATCAGCAATTCAATGCTGTTTGTTGGGATCAGCCAACGGATACGTTGTTTCCAGATCGTTTTATTATCAGGGCCGCGCTTAGTTGGGCTGAGGATGGTAACAACGTTAACGACACCATTTACAGTCTTTACGATCTTCGTGCGCTAGGACAGCCTTCACAGATTGCCTTGGCGCTTGATCTTTCCGGTAGCATGGATGCTCTAACGTCGACCGGGTTCAGTCGTCTTGTGGAAGCTAAAGAGCGCGCCCGGAATTTTGTTGATTTGGTTGAAGACGGTCACCAGCTGGGCGTCTACGGTTTTGCTACCGGCAACACTGCTAATTCGAGTTTCGTAGCGTCTTATAAAGATGCGCTGAATGTGTCGCATAGCCGCACACTGAATGAAACATCTGAGATATCGGCCATTCAGACGCTTGGGCCGACCACCAATCGCAATGCCATCCGTACGGCGATCTCGGCGCAAAACTCCCATGACTGTACACCGGTGGGGCAGGCCCTTTTGCGTGCACGTAAAGAGATTGACGACTCCCTCTTTCCTGAAGCCGGAACTGCAACGCCGTCCAAGGCAATTGTTTTGTTTAGCGATGGACTTCAGAATGTGCCCCCGTTTGTGAATGCGAGTTCATGGACTTGTCATTCCGGCACAGCAGGCCCGATCATCTCTACTGCTAGAACGTTCGCTGATGAAGACTTCACTATTTATTCCGTCTATTTTGGAGATGAAGTGGGCTGGGGTTACAGCTTGATGAATGACATCAAGCAACAGACCGGTGGTGATTATATATATGGCGTCGACAACGGCATTGATTTGTCTATTGCCTACTATGCCATTCGCGGTTTGGTGGACGATATGATTTATCTAGACGAAGAAGGCGTCGTATCGTCGTCTCAGCCATCCGCATCTTTCACTGTGCCGTTTGATTCTGCCGCCAGCCAGGCGACTGTGACCATTGGTTGGCCTTATGATCAAGGCACAACACAGTTGATAGTGGAGCATCGTCAGCAGGGACAAACCGAGTGGGTTCCTTTACAAGACCAGGGGCAGGGGGATACCACTACGGCAAATACATCGCCTTATCGGGTGTATCGCTTTATCCCGGGTGCGAATACAACATGGGAATTCCGTGTTCGCCAACTTTTGCCGCAGCGTGGTTCAACCACTTATGTGGCGGCAGTCTTCTCAGAAGTCGAGACCTTGCAGATGTTTCCGTCATTGGATGATGACACCTTTACCGCAGGTGATCCGCTGACGATTCATGCCGACCTGTTAAGCCTCGGTCATCCAGTGTTGGGGGCGCAAGTGTCAGCAGTTGTCGAGGTGCCGACCCGTTCATTCAGCACCACACTGCGTAGCTATGCTGACCGTTTTAACGTCAAGCCAACGCCTGATGCCAACAAGGTAATGGGAATGGCCAAGCAGCTAAAACAGTTCCTGTTGAAGGATGTGGGTTCAGATGCCTTGTATCTCTTTAAGAACGTGGCGGTGACTCTGCGTGATGATGGTCAGGCGCCTGATAAGACTGCCAATGACGGTGTATACAGTGGCGAATTACCCGCAAGTGAAACCAGGGTGGCGGGCCGTTATGAGGTCACAATCAAAGCGCGTGGTGCCTTGCCTTCAGGTAAGAGTGGCGAACGTATCACCAAGCTCTCGACCATCGCCAATGTTGCACCGGCCGATCCTGATCGCAGCATTGTAAAAATAGGGCCGTTTGATCCCCGCGGTGATGGCACGAGCGTGGCGATGGTTTCGATTCAACCTACCGATCGTTTTGGAAATGCCGCCTTCCCAGGGAGTGGGGCGGGTATCCAGGTCACTACCAATGGCAAGCCTGCCGTAGGATTGGTTGATAATCTGGATACCACGTTTACACAACAGATCAGTGTCCCGACAGGTCAGCCAGTCAAGGTTGCCGTTGCCGTTGGAGGTGTGATGGTAGAGGAAGAGCAGGTTGGCCCACCCGGTGATGTTGGGCGTGGTCACGAGTTTAGTCTGCATGCCGGGGGAGCAATTCCGCACGGTGCCTTCGCAAAGACTTTTGACGGTGGGCCAGCATTGGGTCTTGATTATGCCTTGCGTTATGACCGCCATTTTGCCGTGCGAGCAGAGCTGGATTTCAACTGGTTTGACGAGAAGGCCGGTGATACCCAGATATTGAGTCATCTGGATGTTTATCTCCAATATCGTCGACCACTCGCTAACCGTTGGACACCGTATTTCGAAGGCGGTATTGGCGTTTATGATCTCGAGAATCGAGGCAACGGTGTAGGTTTTGCAGTGGGGATAGGGACCTATTACCGGCTCAATAACCGTTGGGACCTCGATATTACCATGCGGGGTCACCGTGTAGGCGGAAAGCTTGATCTCAGCTTTAGCCAGATTCTGGCTGGTGCGGTTTACAAGTTTTAGTACTTCAAGGAGGAAGATGACATGAGAACGCGCAACAAATCCATTGGCCTTGCAGCTGCTCCGTGGCGCTGGGTTTTCCTCATCTGTCTTGCTTTGAGTGCGATGGGGACTGCGAACGCCGTTGATTATTTCGTTTTCGGCAAGGTCATGCAGGTCACTACCGAAGCGGCGCTTGACAATGCAATCACCGATGAAGACTTAGAAGGCGAGGGTTTTCCATTTGCCCGTGTGCGTGTTTTTGACCAAGGCAGTGGCAGTCTGCTCGGTGAAGCCAGTGCGGGCCAAAACGGCCAGTACACGGTCACGTTCTCGTTGCCGCCCGCCACCCCGGCACCACGGATAGAAGTGCGCGCTTATGAAGAGGTAGATGGTGGTTCAACTCAATTGGCAGAAGCGCGTGAAGGTATCAATTTATTTCCGAAAGCAGCTGGTGGTATTTCCACCGGCCAGCTGGCGATTACCAAAATCGCCAGCGATGACATTCTGGAATATGGTGCCGGAGGATTCCGTCCCTATCCCGGTGTTGGTTTGGTGTTTACCCGCGTTGGAAAAGTTGAGATCCCCGAAATCAGCCAAACACCTGCACCTGCAGCTAATCCAGCCGGTGGTTTGTTTGGCTTAGCAGATATCGCCAGTGCCGCACGCGCGGCTGAGTTAGGTGTGAATCAGTTTAGGCGTGCACCGTTTGCTAGTCGTTTGTTAATGTTCGGCGATTTTGGTTTGCCGGGTGGTGCCACATGTCCCGGCAATCGTATTGATTGGTACCAGGTCAATATCGAGCCAGTTGACCATACTGGCAGTTCGACAGGGACACCATTCTTGTGGCAGGGCCATATGTCTAAACGACGCACAAAGGTCACTGTTTTGCCAAGCTTGGATGTGCAAGTGACTACTCAGAAAATTGGTCCGTTCAATGGTTTTCTGGATGGTAACCCGAGCCCCGTGATTGTTACTCCTGGTGCGTCGGTTAATAAACTCTATTGGGTGAATCGCAACGAGGTGGGGGCAGTTACCAATACCTTTTATAGTTTCCCTGATCTACGCGTGAATTGGGTCAGCAGCCTCTACAATGGTTTTTACAAGCTCTCGCTGGTTTATTATCAAGAGGTGGGCCGCACTGCAGCAGGTGAACCTATTTTGCATGAATTACCCATGGGGCAATGTTTCGCCAGTGGCGTTCCCTCCGGCGATGCGGATGACGTTGCACTGCATCAGCTATATTTGAGAGTTAACAATCAGGCACTGACAGCAAGATATAATGGTATTTTTCTGCGCAACCGCTCCACTGGTAACTATTATGCTGGTGAAGGTAATGCGGATGTGGCCAACAAGTCCTCTGCTATTGATTTCAACCAAGAGGCTCTCTGTGACATTATGGAGCTGCAGGGCATTTACGATGTAGAGGTAGGCTTTACTGCCAGGCATGAAGGTGGTTTTCTACGTCATTATAAGCTTGATGCAGACTCCAACGACCGCACCACCAAGGTTGTTTTTGCAGAGGAGGCTTATGTGGACAACACCACTGTCAGTAACCCAATCTGGCACGGCACTGCAGCCACCGGCGTGGATGTATATATGGTGCCAAACCCAAGCGACAGTAGTTTGCCCCCTGTGAATAGCGGTACCTTGTTTGATCACCAATGTGCTTACGATTTTGATCTCAGAACTACCAGCCGTTTACAAAACGGATACAACTGGGTGCAGTGGAGACATCCTGAGCGGGCTTATTACGTTATGCCGACGACTCCTTAGTAAAAGCAAGAAATAATATTTTACTGCTCGTCGTGAATTGTCCGGCGGGCAGTGTCTTGTGCTATAAGCAGCGCCATTTGTTCTTGTGAGTTATCAGATACTATACTTTATAGAGTTTGCTAAAGATTGGTGCCAGGAAAATGACATCGAGTTAGAGTCTGAAAATAAAATAAAACAAGCGCATTTTAGAAGGGCGACCGCCGTGCTGTGTCCCTTAATGCGAACATTAATTGGGGAGTTTAATAACGGTTTTCAGGGTCAGCATCTCCATTAGTTATTTTCCCTGAACGTCTGCAAACAGGGATGAATTTATCTTTAGATATTGCTAGGCCAATGCCCGCTTCAGGGTGTACCGAAGTCGTTGCATCCACGTTTCTGAATTGACACACCTGGCTAGATTATTGAGCGATTGACGCACGTCAATGTCCACAATCGGGAAGCGCTCGTTATTAATTATCGTTGGCAATTGTCTGGAGTAGGCTGACTCTTGCAGATTGTGATGCAGTTTTGTTGGATAGTTTTGCAAGAGTTTTCTTCATCGAGCAGGCGAAAGGCAAAGCACGACCCGTTTCTGTCATTTAAGTAAGAATCCTTCAACGGTAGCGATGCAGCGAGAGCAGACTTGCATGGAGTCATTCATATATCACATCAGACCCATAGCAACGATACCTATGACGAAGCGGATATACCCTCAGGGGACACCAACGTCTACACGCACTATTAATCACTTCCAATGATCGGGCAAACGAACCACTTCGGTGGCCCCTGCTGTACTACCAACCTGAACTGGTAAGTGATTTTTAAGGCAGATTCAGGCGCAAACGTAAGGATAAAGCCGCAGTATCAGCTAGGCTTAGCTAGGATTTCTATTAAGATAGCTTCAAGTCTGGTGCAGATGCTTTGGGGCAGGGGCAAAAATAGCGTTAATAAATCCTATACTTTCGTGTTGCTTATGGCAATCCTGGCGATATTGATTGCTAAAGGGGTAGCGGGTAGTTGAGCTTGGCTTGTATGGCGACTGGATAAGGGCATCCTTCAGCTCATTGAGTGGTTGAACTCATCTGGATTCTTGCTAATGGTAGACCATGGGGGCAGGAATTGGCAATATACCAGATTGGAAAATTCATCAATAGATTGCTAGGGAAAAATGACCGACGCTCGAAACCTGTTGTCCAAGTCACGATTGTTCAGAAGAATCTTTCTATTGGTGCTGCCTGTTTATTCATCCACAAGCATTTTGGCTCAAGAATTGCCGCCGCCAGTGACCAAAGCTGCGCAGAAATTTATTGTCACGAGTGGAGAAAAGACAGAAGAGCATCCATTTTATGAAAAGGGCAGCAAGATGGGCTTTGCTATCGATGGAGTTTTTGGTAAGGAGTTGGTCTTAACGCGAGGTGTTCAATACGAGTTTGATGTGGATACTAGTGTTCAACACGATTTTTATTTCTCTACGCGAGCAAAAGGCCGGGGTGGTGGTACGGTTACGGAGGGTATAAGTGGCCAGTTTGTGTACAAGGGGATGATAAAATTTACACCAAATGAAGCGGTTCCGGGGCGTCTTTTTTACGCTTGTCGAAACCATGAATTTATGGGGGGGCTGGTTCATGTGATAAACGATGGCGAAACGGTTGTCCTGGAGGGCTCACGCCATGACTTGGATAAGCCCGTCGTTGCCCCTGTTTCAGTAGGCGATGTCAAAGAGAAAATCGCCTTTGTAAAAATGATGGTGACGGGGCAGGCGTCACAGAAAGTCAAGCACAGCAGCGATTCATCGGCAAAGGGGCTATTACGTAAGGCGAGTGCTGAGATTGCGGTCTCTGAGGCTGTGCTGGAAGCAGGCGACACAAATGCCGCGCTTAAAGCAGCGAATACAGCATTGGATATGGCAAATGCAGCTATCAAAATGGTTCCAGCGCAAAATTCGAGTGTTGATCATCTGGCCAAATATGCGAGCCTGTTTGAAAGTTTTAAGATCTATAAAGAGTCTTATGAACAACAATACATGCAGATAAAGAAAAATAGTGACGAATCTCTTGATGCACAGCTTGATCCTAACGCAATCCAAAAGATGAATGACGATGCGGTTGATTTGTCATCAAAGGGTCAGTATGCGCAAGCGAATGAATTGCTTGTCCAAGCTCAGGAGATGCTAATAGTAGCGTTGACCAGCGCATATGAAGGCAAAGAGCTTGTGTACGATAAAAATTTTGAATCACCTGTGGCAGAGTTTCAATATGAGTTAGCTCGTTTCAAAAATTACGAGCACCTGGTGCCCATAGCGATTGAAAAAAGAAGACCGAGTGCCAGCGCTATAGATTTCATGAACCGTTATCTTGAGAAGGGCCAAAAGATCGCAGCAGAAGCGCAAGAGTTGGCTAAGACAGGTGATTATGACACCGCAGTGTTAGGATTGCAGGAAGCAACCAAACAGATCCAAAAGGCCTTGGTCGCTGCAGGTGTTAGATAAACAGTATGCGTTGCCTCAAAAAGGGATCAGACTCACTTGACCCTTTATTGTTATTACACAGTCATTCTTTCAGTTTGATTTTTAACTCACCTTCTTCAACTACCAGTTGATCGACGCCTTCAGCAAATGATTTCCAGAATCCCTGTTTGCCACCATACTGTTCAATCAAATCGATGTTCTTCATATTACCCAGCCAGGCATTGGGTACCGGTACACCCATAACGCTGACACCCTTCAGGACGATTACAGGCTTGCCTTCCTTGTAGGCGAGACCGACACCGGCTTTCAGCTTTAGTGTCTTGCCACCCATGATCGGAAAATCCTCGTCTAATGGTACCAGCAGTTTGGCGCTGACCATATCATCCGATAGATCAATCGCCAGCTTGTCTGCCAGGTCGGTGTTTTTAGACACCATGGCGTTGACTTCACGTTCGGAAAAAGTCACTTCACGTTTGGCGCCTTCTTCACTGTAGCGCTCGGGCTGCAAAGCTTCGTTGGCTACTGTATGGTTACCGGGTAGCCCCAGTGTTTCCAGTTTACGATTGAGTACCTGTTCTTCTTTTTGCGTCAAGGCGACCGGTTCGAATTCACTCGGAAAC
>CALZIQ010000098.1 GCA_945787735.1 uncultured Chromatiaceae bacterium
ATTGGCTCCAGAATCTGTGGGCCAGCCTTAGGCATGGATTGACGATAAGCGGCTTTTGCTGCTATTTCGAAAGCTACGGCCGAGGAGTCAACCGCATGGAAAGCACCGTCCATCAGAGTGACTTTGAAATCCAAGCAAGGGAAGCCGGCCAGAACACCTTTTTCCATACTGGCTCTGAAGCCCTTTTCAATCGCAGGCCAAAATTCACGAGGTACGTTACCCCCCGTAACTTTTGATTCGAACACAAAACCTGAACCCGTTTCACCAGGCTCAACGATATAATCAATCTTACCAAACTGACCGGAACCACCAGATTGCTTCTTGTGAGTGTAGCTGTCTTCAATTTGCTTGGTAATTGTTTCGCGATAAGCAACTTGAGGTTTACCTACATTTACTTCAATACCGTGGGTACGCTTGAGGATATCGACCTTGATATCCAGGTGCAGCTCACCCATACCTTTGATGATGGTCTCACCAGAGTCTTCATCAGTTTCAACGCGGAAGGATGGATCTTCTGCAATCATTTTACCGATAGCAATACCCAATTTCTCAGAACCGGCCTTATCTTTAGGTGAAATAGCGATCGAGATAACTGGCTCAGGGAAAACCATTGGCTCCAGCGTCGCTGGGTTCTTAGGATCACACAGAGTGTGACCGGTTTGAACATTCTTCATACCAACTACCGCAACGATATCACCGGCCTGGGCAGAGTCCAGCTCAATGCGCTCATCGGCATGCATTTCTACAAGACGACCGATACGTTCAGTTTTACCAGTGAAAGTATTGAGAACGGTATCACCCTTGTTCAGCGTACCTGAGTAAATACGGATAAAGGTCAGGGCACCAAAACGGTCATCCATGATCTTGAACGCGAGTGCGCGCAGTGGCTTGTCAGTTGCAACGATAGCGAATTCACCAGTCTCATTACCTTCCAGATCAACTTCAGGCTGTGGTTTAACTTCAGTTGGACTCGGCAGATAATCAACAACTGCATTCAGCATGGGCTGAACACCTTTGTTCTTAAACGCAGAACCACAATAAGTCGGGAAGAAATCCAGCGCGATGGTGCCCTTACGAATACAACGCTTCAGGTCTTCTACAGATGGCTGCTCACCTTCTAGGTAGGCTTCCATCAGATCGTCGTCTTGCTCAAGCGCAGTTTCAACCATCATTTCACGATATTCTTCAGCCTTGGCTTGGTACTCAGCAGAAATATCGACGATTTCGTAGTTCATTGGATCGCCAGAATCGTCCCAAATCCATGCCTTCATTTCCATCAGGTCAATAACACCCACAAAATCGTCTTCAATACCGATAGGCAAGGTCATAATCAAGGCATTTGCACCCAGTACGTTTTTGACCTGATCAACGACGCGGTAGAAGTCTGCACCCATACGGTCAAGCTTATTAACGTAGATAACACGGGCTACTTCAGAGTCATTGGCATAACGCCAGTTGGTTTCTGACTGAGGCTCTACACCGCCTGAGCCACAAAACACGCCTACACCACCGTCGAGAACTTTCAGAGAACGATAGACTTCGATAGTGAAGTCAACGTGTCCTGGGGTATCGATGATGTTGAAACGATGATCATTCCAGAAACAGGTAGTCGCCGCAGACTGGATGGTGATACCACGCTCTTGCTCCTGCTCCATGAAGTCAGTGGTGGCAGCGCCATCATGCACTTCACCCAGCTTATGAATTTTGCCGGTAAGCTTGAGTATACGCTCGGTAGTGGTGGTTTTACCCGCATCCACGTGAGCGAAAATACCAATGTTTCTGTACTTAGTAAGATCAGTCATGTTTCTACTCTAAAGTTGGTATAAAAATCGTTTGGCTCGCCGCGGGGCTCTCCCCCCAGCTCAACCAGCTTAAAAATGGCCGCTATTTTACCTTAAAAATTCCGAAAAAACAGACAAATAGCTCATTATCAGACAAAATGTCTTGTCACTTCTGGCAAGATTCACTATCCAATTGTTTTATAAGCAATAAGTTTCGAGCACTTAGTACCAGAGGAATCAACACTGTAGACACGCCCAGCGACATCGACAACAATTATTAGCGCTGCGTCAGCATACCAACACACGAGCAGACTGCGTTGAGGCAAAAATACAGATTAATTACCAAGGAAGGGAATCGATATGCGGCATCTAATTCTGTTTACTTTTTTAGCACTTGGGCTAGCAACCT
Organism: uncultured Chromatiaceae bacterium; assembly: GCA_945787735.1. GTDB lineage: Bacteria > Pseudomonadota > Gammaproteobacteria > Tenderiales > Tenderiaceae > Tenderia. Next base: position 2,191 of record CALZIQ010000098.1, read on the forward strand.
CGGCGCATGCCAAGGTCGTGGGCGAAGAAATTGACTATCAGTCCAATGGTACGACGCTGAAAGGCTACCTGGCCTACGACAAGGCCGCAAAAGGCAAACGCCCCGGCGTGCTGGTTGTACACGAATGGTGGGGACATAATGAATATGCCCGCAAACGCGCCCGCATGCTGGCCGAATTGGGGTACGTCGCCCTAGCGGTGGATATGTATGGAGATGGCAAACAAGCGGCCCACCCTGACGATGCGCAAAAATTTTCCTCTGAGATCGCCAGCAATATGCCCTTGGGGCAGGCGCGTTTTGAGGCGGCCATGGCTGCCCTGAAAAAACACAAGACAACGGATAACAGTGATATAGCTGCGATTGGCTATTGCTTTGGCGGCGCGGTGGTATTGCAGATGGCGCGTGAAGGCTTGGATTTAGATGCCGTAGTCAGTTTTCACGGCAGCCTTGGCACCACCCAACCAGCCAAGGCCGGCACAGTAAAAGCAAAAGTGATGGTTGCCCACGGTGGGGCTGACCCTTTTGTAAAGCCGGAACAGATTACCGGCTTTTTAAGCGAAATGAATCAGGCCGGCGCAGATTATCGTTTTACTGCTTACGGAAGTGCACTGCACAGTTTTACCAATCCAGATGCAGATGGCGTTGGTGAAAAATTCAATCTGCCCTTGAAATACAACAAGCAGGCAGATGAGGAATCATGGCGTGATATGCAGGTCTTTTTGCAACAAGCCTTTGCTGATTAGGGAATAAACATCAGCAGGCAGTAGAAAACACGCTCAGTCCACGCGTGTTATGACTCTGCCTGCTCCCGCTTTTCTATCGCAACTTGCATGCGCTCGCCTCGGCGTTTAAGACGCTCCAGTTCCTTGGCTAATTCTTTTCGCTGCTGATCTTCACTGCTTTTTGCTAACTGCTTTTCCTTCTCAGCCACCTGGGCCGACAGGTTTTTATATTCTCCGCGCATTTCTTGCAGTGAGGCTGCATCCTCAGCAATATCAAACACCAACTCCTCGGCCTTGCCCGCTTCGGCTTCAACATGCTCATGAGGGCCATGCTGAGGAATGAACTGCTTGTCCAATGGATAGGCGCGCGTATTCATAAAGCTGGGGGAAACAATCTCAATTCCAAACTGATGCAGATGATCGAGCATCTTTTTGTGCAAAGTTGAGCGGTAAGAAAGCACTTGTTTGACCTCACTTAACAGCCCATTGATCTGATAAGCAACCGAAAAGTCTCCTAATTTTGTAATGAGCACAAACGGGTCAGTCAAGCCTGTCTCCTGTGCTGCCTCGAGCAGCGCGCGATCGGCATTACGACGTGACACGTCATAACCCAGTGTGACTTCGGCAGAGATAATAGTACCTGTGGCGTGAATCACCTTTGTCGGGTGCGTTACTACATATAGATTAGGCAAGGTCATCAGATCGCGATCAGCGGTCTGTATTTCTACATGCAAAAAGCCCATTTCCGACACCCGTCCGAAATTTTCTTCTACACGGATAAAGTCACCAACCTTAAAGCTACTCAGGCTACGCAACATAATACCGGCCATAGCGTTACCAACGAATGTGGTTGATGACAGGGCGATGGTGGCAGACAGTACAATCCCAATCAGACCCAACAACTGACCTCGTGTCGATTCACTCAATGGCAGTACCACAATGATCAAAAGAACACCGACAAAGGCAATAGCAAACTTGATCAGGTAAAGACGGTGGCGGTACTTCGGCTCGGCCTTGTAATGGCGGATAAGAAGAAGATTACTGGCCATAAACCCGCCCACTACCAGGATGATCGTGACGACTGCAGGGACAAAATCGAATAGATTAAGATCGGTCATTTGTTTCACATCGGTTTAAATACACTCGACCCTTCATGGGCTTGAGTATGCTAATAGAATATAAGCTTATTTCAGGCCTTTGTTCTCGAATTTTTTATTGCAGCATAATGAGCCCAACATAACCATAGCGACCCTTCCCGGCTCATTCGATACTCTTTGCACTCACGCTCATCATCCATAAAAAGTTTTCTGTCAGTAAGGCCTGCATTTTGCTATTTTTAAGTACATAAGAAAGTTAACTGCTGTGTCCACATCACCATCCAGCATATCAGAACGCTTTTTGATAACGGAAAACACTTTTTAAACTCAGTTTAACTTGATCGAATCAGATCAAGTATACACCTCATAAGCTTTACCTCCACCGGCATTTAGATGTAACTAAACACAGATATTAACTCGACATATCAACGCTCCCTGTTTTTTGTTTCTTTCCTTAGAACAAGGATAGTGTAATCACAAAAAAACGTGAATGCTTTGCAAGCTAAATCAACTGCCGCGCCATCACCAAGGCATCTTCGCGTCCATGATGGTCTGGATAATAGTTTTCTCGGCAACCCAGCTCATTAAACCCCATTGATTCATATAAGCTAATTGCCACTTTATTTGATGCACGCACTTCGAGCAGCATCATGTCTACTTGATTTGACTTGGCAACATCTTCAAGCATATGTAACAAGGCCCGGCCCAAACCCTTGCCGCGTTGTGCCGGATGAACGCAGATATTCAGCACGTGAGCTTCTCCTGCTGCCATCGACATCACCGCATAGGCCACTATGTGATGGTCATCATCTAACACACAGGCATAATAACCACTTTTGAGGCAGTCATTAAAATTACCCACCGTCCAGGGAAAGGGATAAACAAGCGTCTCAATTTGCATCACTGTTTCGATGTCATCGACAGACATCGGGCGCAACTGGTATGGCTTTGGGAACATCAATAAACCAGGCAGTATTACGACATTAAGCGTCGTGCCAGCAGCAAGTCATCCCAAGCTTTGCGCTTTTCGGCCGGGGAACGTAGCAGATAGGCAGGATGATACGTGACAACAACCGGAATACCCGTGTCAGCATATTCAAAGCGTTGCCCTCGCATGGCACCAACGCGCTGGTCAGTTTTAAGCAAATTGTGAGCGGCAATACGACCGACAGCGAGAATGATTTTGGGTTGCAGCATGGACACCTGCTGTTTTAGGTAGGCCTCACAACTGGCCGCCTCTTCTGGCTTGGGGTCACGATTATTGGGTGGACGACATTTGACGATATTGGTGATGTAAACCGTTTCACGCTTGAGGCCGATCGCCAGCAACATCTGATCCAACAACTTGCCGGCACGACCAACGAAGGGTTCACCTTGTTTGTCCTCATCGGCGCCAGGCGCTTCACCAATGACCATCCAGTCGGCATTGTGGTTGCCCACACCGGGCACACTCTGTGTACGTTGCTGATGCAGCTCACAACGCGTGCAGGATTTTATTTCGGCTTCAAGTGTGGGCCAGTCATCATTGAGCGGCGACCGGGGAATTGCCGGAGTTGAATCGGCCAACTTAGCAACTAAAAACTCCTCGGCTGGCTGAACTATATCCGATTTGGGATCAGTCTGAGTGTCAGACTGGGGCTGACGCAGCTGCCAGGTTTGAATACCCATAGCCTCCAGATATTGGCGGCGTTGCAGTTGTTGATCTGTCGGTCCCATCCTGATGCCACCTACAGCTGCGGATGCGCTCTTACATCTGCCGCCATGATCTTGTTCAACGCATTGATATACGCTTTGGCTGAAGCAATGACAATATCTGTATCAGCTCCCTGACCATTGACAATACGACCACCCTTTTCCAAACGCACTGTCACTTCACCCTGGGAATCTGTGCCGCTGGTAATATTGTTAACTGAATAGAGCTGCAGATCTGAGCCGCTATTAATGATTGTTTCGATCGCCTTAAATGCCGCATCGACCGGGCCACCCCCTTCCGAATGGCCTTGTTTCTCTTCACCATCAACACGGAGTGTGACTTTCGCATCAGGCGTTTCACCTGTTTCGGAACAAACCTTCAATGCCACCAGATTGACGTGCTCATTTTCTGCCTCGATACTGGCATCAGTCACCAAAGCCTGCAAATCGTCATCATATATTTCGTGTTTTTTATCGGCCAAGTCTTTGAAACGGGCAAAGGCGGCGTTGAGTTCTTCTTCTGCATCGAAAGTAATACCTAATTCCTGCAAACGGGTGCGGAAGGCATTTCGTCCCGAGTGTTTACCCAGCACCATGCGGTTTGTGCTCCAGCCTACATCCTCGGCACGCATGATTTCGTAGGTCTCACGGCTCTTGAGTACACCATCCTGATGGATGCCAGACTCATGGGCAAAGGCGTTGGCGCCTACGATGGCCTTGTTGGGCTGTACCGGAAATCCAGTGATGCCCGATACCAAACGACTGGCCGGTACGATCTGAGTAGTGTCTAGACTGGTATCACAGGGGAAGAGATCCTGGCGGGTGCGCACGGCCATTACGACCTCTTCCAACGAGGCATTCCCGGCACGTTCACCCAGACCGTTAATCGTACATTCTACCTGACGGGCGCCATTCATCACTGCGGAGAGGGAGTTGGCGACTGCCAAGCCAAGGTCATTGTGGCAATGCACTGAAAAAACGGCCTTGTCTGAATTAGGAATACGCTCGATCAAATTTCGGATCAAGACACCGAACTGCTCCGGCACGTTATATCCCACTGTATCTGGGATATTGATAGTGTTTGCACCGGCATCAATCACGGCTTCAATCACACGACAAAGAAAATCAAGCTCGGAACGGCCCGCATCTTCCGGTGAAAACTCGACGTTGTCGGTGAACTGACAGGCCCGCTTAACCGCCTTGACTGCCTGCTCTACTACTTGATCAGGTGTCATGCGTAGCTTCATTTCCATATGGATGGGTGATGTAGCGATAAAGGTGTGGATGCGGCCTGAGTTAGCACCTTTAAGCGCCTCTCCGGCACGATCGATGTCCTTGTCCAGGGCACGGGCCAAACCACAAACTGTGCTGTCTTTGACCACATTCGCTACCGCCTGCACCGCTTCGAAATCACCCTGGCTGGCGATGGGAAAACCGGCCTCGATCACATCGACGCGCATCTTCTCCAGCGCCTTGGCAATGCGAACCTTCTCTTCTTTGGTCATGGACGCGCCAGGACTCTGTTCGCCATCGCGCAAGGTAGTATCAAAAATAATTAATTTGTCGCTCATTTGTTCATACTCCAATCCTGAGAGCTGATGTTACAGCAGGGCCACATCAGCGGCAAACGGCTCTTCTTTAAGCTCGCTTGGGTAGATAATCAGTTTGTTTTTGGGTGGCCGAGGTGGCCAAAAGTCGTTTTATCTGCCCGAAGGCAGCAGGCGTAGCAGACCTGTCAGCAACAGACCGTTGCTGGCGGTAGAGAAATGAAATTCAAATTGTGACAAGTAGTGGTTCATCTGTATTTCCAGACTGTCGTAAAAGAAACTATATACACCCACTCTACTTAGAGCAAGTCTTAATCGCTGTGAGTCTTTCGCTCAGCCCGCCGCTGACGCAGTTGAACGAGCGTTAATACGATCCCTGACGCCGCATAGAGAATGGCTACCAAAAACAGCACCCGCGGCGGGTCCATCGCTACCAACACAAAAATCGCGACCACTAGCAGAATCTTGAAAAACGGCACCTTGCCCTTGAGGTCCTGGTCTTTGAAACTGTTGTAGCGCACATTGCTGACCATCAACACACCCGCTGCGACTGTCAGAAACGTTGCAATCCAAGCCACATCTTCTGGTATCCAGCCAGCATCATCGCCCCACCAGACAAAGCCAGCCAATAAGGCCGCCGCCGCTGGGCTAGCCAGCCCCTGAAAATAGCGCTTATCGATAATGCCAACCTGAGTATTAAAACGCGCCAGGCGCAGCGCGGCACCGGCGGCATAAACAAACGCAGCGGCAAAACCGACCTTACCCAAGGGCGCCAAAGCCCACAGATATATCACCAGGGCGGGAGCCAAGCCAAACGAAACCATGTCTGCCAGGCTGTCATACTCCTTGCCAAAGTCACTCTGGGTATTGGTCATGCGCGCCAGACGACCATCAATGCCGTCCATAAACATGGCGATAAAAATGGCAATAGCAGCGGCCTCAAAACGACCACTCATGGCAGAAATAATGGCGTAAAACCCGGCAAACAAACCAGCTGTGGTAAACAGGTTTGGCAATAAATAAATCCCTCGACGCCGTTTCTTTTCCGCTTCCATATTCGCTTTACTTACCCCATTGAAATCACGCTAAAACCGCATTGTGTCATCTTCATGTTGCAGATACAAAACAGGGACTGGGCCGAAGCGCCAGTCCCTATCAGAACAAAACAAAATCGAATGTTTAGTTTTTGCTCTTGTCAACGATCTTTTGAATCCAAGGCATCATTTCACGCAGCTTGGCACCCGTCTTTTCGATTGGATGCTCAGCGTTAAGGCGACGCATAGCGGTCATTTCTGGGTAGCCAGCCTGGCCTTCCTGGATGAACTGCTTGGCGTATTTGCCTTCCTGGATATTTTTCAATGCTTCACGCATGGCCCAGCGAGATTCTTCATTAATCACGCGAGGCCCAGTCACATACTCACCATACTCGGCATTGTTCGAGATGGAGTAGTTCATGTTGGCGATACCACCTTCGTACATCAGGTCAACAATCAGCTTCAGCTCATGCAGACATTCGAAGTAAGCCATCTCAGGCGCGTAGCCCGCTTCTGTCAGGGTTTCAAAACCGGCTTTAACCAGCTCAACTGCACCACCACACAACACCGCCTGCTCACCGAACAGATCGGTTTCACACTCATCGCGGAAAGTGGTTTCGATGATACCGGTACGGCCACCGCCTACACCGCAGGCATAAGATAGAGCGATGTCCTTAGCTTTACCGGAAGCATCCTGTTGAACTGCAATCAAATCAGGAATACCACCGCCTTTAACAAACTCGTTGCGCACGGTGTGGCCAGGGGCCTTAGGTGCGATCATGATCACATCCAGATCCTTACGCGGAATGACTTGGTTATAAATAATGGAAAAGCCATGCGCGAAGGCAAGAACCGCACCCTGCTTCAGCTTGGGTTCGATCTCATCATTGTACAATTGCGCTTGGAACTCATCAGGCGTCAGAACCATCACCAGGTCGGCACCTTCAACTGCATCAGACGTGCTGGCGACCTTCAGGCCGGCCGCTTCGGCTTTGGCTGCAGAGGCAGAACCTTGACGCAGTGCGACGGTAACATCAACACCAGAGTCTTTCAGATTGTTGGCATGGGCATGGCCTTGTGAACCATAGCCAATGATAGTGACTTTCATGCCCTTGATAATGGACAGGTCACAATCTTTGTCGTAATAAATGTTCATTTGTTGT
>CALZIQ010000099.1 GCA_945787735.1 uncultured Chromatiaceae bacterium
GCAACCCAGCCTGCTAAAGGCAGACCACAGGCCCGAATTGATTCGACACTGAGTAAAGCATGATTCAGGCAGCCCAGGCGCATGCCCACTACCAGAATCACGGGCAACTCCAAACGCTTGGCCAGATCTGCCAGAGTCTGAAAATCATTTAGCGGCACCTGCCAGCCGCCTGCGCCTTCAACCACCACACAATCACTTTGTTGTTGGATGGTTTGGAAGCGTTGGTAAATCGTTTCGATATCGATACGCATACCTTCGTTTTCCGCGGCAATGTGAGGTGCGATGGCTGGCTCGAAGGCATAGGGATTGATGGTGCCGTAATTGATTTCAATATTGCTCTGTTGTTGCAGCAACAAAGCATCTTCATTGCGTAGGCCGGCATCTGTTGTTTCACAACCCGCTGAAACAGGTTTCATCACGCCGACTTTTTTGCCCTGTTGTTTGAGTGCTTCGATAATGCCTAGACTGATCCAGGTCTTGCCTACATCGGTGTCGGTACCGGTGATGAAATAGCCTCGCATGTCAGCCTCGTTTTAGTTGTGATATCGGGATATGTACCTCACCGCTATCTTGCTGATGAAGAGCTTTAATTTCTTTGCCCCAGGCATGGCCATACACCACTTCGTATGTCGCGGGCAGTTGGCCATCGCCGTTTCTGAATTGTTCATAGGCGTTTAGCATCTGTCTCAGCTTTTGTTTACCAGTGAGTCCATGGTGGCGCCCCGAGGTCACATTGTGGGCGCCCATGGCCTTGAGGTCGCGCATGACGGCCATGCCGTCTTTGTAGGTAAGTGTCAGGCGTTCGGTGTCCATCACCGGATCGCTTAGTGTGGCGCGCAGTAAAGCATCGCCAATGTCGTGCATGTCGATGAAGCTATTGACGTGCACGGCGTCATCCACCGCGCGCCACGCCTGGCGCAATTCTTTCAATGTGTCGGGGCCGAAGGTGGTGAACAGCAACAGACCGCCTGGTTTGAGCACACGTTGGAATTCAGTAAATGCTTGGTCGAGATCAGGGCACCACTGGATGGCGAAGTTGGAAAAGACCATGTCTATGCTGTTATCAGCTAAAGGTAAATGTTCAGCATCGCCGCAAAGAAAACGTTGTTTACCGAACCAGCGATCAACCAAGCCTTGGCGTTGACGTGCTTGCTTTAGCATGGCCGGTGCTAGGTCAAGGCTGATGACTTCACAGCCCTTGTAGCGTTTTGCCAATGCATGGCTGAGATGGCCAGTGCCGGCACCGACATCGATGATGCGTTGTGGTTCTAGTTTGATGAGGTCAAGTCGTTCCAGTAGTCGTTGGCCTATTTCTGATTGCAGAATTGCGACTTCGTCATAGCTACTTGCTGCGCGGTCGAAGGATTCGCGGATCAGCCGTTTGTCGAGTTGGTATAGGTCTTGATCCATCTTATTGCTTTATAAATTCTTGCAGCAGGTGCAAAAACTGCTCGGTGTGAGAAAGGAAGGGCGCGTGGCCGGCTTCAGTGATGATGTCGATTCTGGCGTGCGGTAATAGTTGTTGAATCATTTTAGCACTGGCAACCGGCACCAGCATGTCGCGCGCACCGAGAATGAATTGCACTGGACGTTGCAGCTGATTCAGTTGTGGCCGCAAGTTGGCGCTGCTGAGTATTTCTAGTCCTAACCGTAGTGCTTCGGTTTGCGGCAAGGGTCTTTGATCGACAATGTCGCGGATGCCACGCAGCAACTCTCTTTCATCGGCCGTGCCGCGTACTTGCAGACCGAGAAAACGCTTCAAGGTCTGTTCTGTGTTTTGAGTTAGGTTGTCGGTGAATACGCTCAGGCTGCTGCCGGGTGTGGCGTGCGGCCAGTCTTCAGTTTTGATGAACTGGGGTTGGGCCGCCACCATCACGACCTTGTTGAACTGTTCTGGCCAGTGCAGTACGGCGTTAAGCACGGCCATGCCACCCAGCGACCAGCCGATCCAGGTGGCATTTGTCGGTGCAGCATCGAGCAGCAGTTGAGATAAACGCATCAGATCGAAACCACCTGCGGGCATAGGGCTGTGACCATGGCCGGGCAGGTCGATGACAGTGAGGCGATAGCGATCTTGCAAGGCATCGATGACTGGTTGCCAGATGCCGCCATGCAGACCCCAGCCGTGTGTCAGGACAAGCTCATCACCGCTGCCAAAGGTTTCTGTATGCAACAGACTCATGCCACACTCTCCAGCACGGTCAGTAGCTGATCCACATCAACTTCACGATGTTGTGCCGAGAAGGTGACGCGCAGTCGTGCAGTTCCTTCAGGCACCGTTGGCGGGCGAATGGCGCTGATGAGGATGCCTTGCTTTAACAGTGCGTCACTCATGGCCATGGCCTTGTCATTGTCGCCGATTAACAAAGGCTGGATGGGTGTATCCGAGTTCATCAATTGCAGCCCCAGTTCGCTTGCGCCTTTGCGAAATTGTTTGATCAGTGTTTGTAATTTTTCGCGTCGCCATTGATCTTCTTGCAGCAGTTTCAGACTAGCGCGGGTGGCTTCGGCCACGGCAGGGGGCAGGGCGGTGGTGTAGATGTAAGGGCGCGCCTTTTGAATCAGATATTCGATCATTTCTTCTGATCCTGCGACAAAGGCGCCGAAGGTGCCGAAGGCCTTGCCTAATGTGCCGATGAGGATGGGGACTTCATCCATACCCAAACCAAAATGCTCGACGCATCCGCCGCCATTGGCACCCAATACGCCAAAGCCGTGGGCGTCGTCCACCATTAGCCAGGCATTGTGTTGTTTGGCTTTCGCGGCAAGTTCGGGAAGCGGGGCAATGTCGCCGTCCATGCTGAACACGCCATCTGTGACTACCAGCATTTCACCGCTGTCACGTTCGGCCAGTTTTTTATTCAGTGCATTCGCATCGCCATGGGCAAAGCGTTGCAGGCGTGCTTGACTCAACAGGCCGCCATCTAACAGTGAAGCATGGTTGAGCCGGTCTTCAAAGACGTAATCGCCGCGGCCACAGAGTGCAGCGATGACCCCCATGTTGGCCATGTAGCCGGTGGAGAACAGCAGGGCGCGTGGGCGGGCAGTGAAGGCGGCCAGTTCTTCTTCCAGCGCATGATGGGCCGCAGAGTGGCCGTTGACCAGATGCGAAGCGCCGCTGCCGGCGCCCCAGTAGTCGGCGCCATCCCGCATGGCCTTGACCACCTCGGGATGGTTGGCCAGACCGAGGTAGTCGTTGCTGCAGAATGAAAGCAGTTCGCGGCCATCCATGTTGATATGCACGCCAGTGGCGCTCTCGCTGATGCGGCGACGGCGGTAGAGGTGGTCCTGTTTAAGGCGGGTGAGTGCTGCAGTGAGGTCTAGCATTATCTAACCGTTTAGACTCGACAACCTCCCCCTTTTTCAAAGGGGGATTGAGGGGGATTTAAAGGGCTTTCCTCCAGCATGTTTTCAGCGTTCTTGCCTGATTCTGAAATCTCCCCTAGCCTTTTATGCCCGCTTTTTGGGTGCTCTTTGATAAAGAAGGGGATCAAGAAAAATTTTAAACAGAGGTGATTATTCAGGTAACACGCCGATCAGGCGTAAGCCTTTACATTATTGGCTTGTTGTTCGCGACGTTGCTGGGTGTCGCCACGCACGTCAAGCCTCAGATCCCGGATCATCTTCAGGTCATCTTCAACACCACGGCCTTTAGTGGTGAGGTAGTCACCGATCATGACACCCGAGGCGCCGGCCATGAAGATCATCGACTGCATGTCGCCCAAGTGCTGGCGGCCACCGGCGATGCGGATTTCGGCCTTGGGCAGCATGAAGCGATAGGTGGCGATGGCGCGCAGTATTTCGTAGGGTTTCATCGGTGTCTGTTTAGCCATCGGTGTGCCCATCACCGGACTGAGGAAGTTCAACGGCACTGATTCCACATTGAGATTGCGCAGGGTCTCGGCCATTTCGATGCGCTGATCCAGTGACTCGCCCATGCCGAGGATCCCACCGGCGCAGACGCGAAGACCGGCCTCGCGGGCGTTGTTGATGGTGTCGATGTTTTCCTGGTAGGTGTGACTGGTGCAGACTTGATCGAAGAAGCTTTCAGCCGATTCCAGATTGTGGTGGTAGTTCTCCATGCCGATGGTTTTCAGCTTGGTGGCGGACTCTTTGGTCAGCGCGCCAAGGCTGGCACAGCGGCCGATGTCGGTGCCTTCGTCCATGGCGGCGAAATATTCTTCCAGTTTTTCACCTTCCTTGTCGGAGCGCACGCCCCAACCCTTGGAGACAACACCAAAGTCACTGGCGCCCCATTCGCGCGCCTTCTTGGCCTGGGCTACCAGCTCTTCGGACGAGATGTAGTCGTAGGCGGGGGCTTCGGTTTTGTGATGGCCGGATTGCGAGCAGAAGTTGCAGTTTTCCGAGCAGTTGCCGGAACGGACATTGGAAATGGCGCAGACTTCGATTTCGTTGCCGCGATTGGCCTTGCGGATACGGTCAGCGCTGGCCATCAGCCAGGGTAGGTAGTCGTCATCGAGGCGGATCATCCAGCGGCCTTCCTCGGCCGTCATCTCGCCGCCGTTGAGGATGCGTTGGGTGATCTGGTCGATTTGGGTGTAGGTGGTGTTGTCCATTTCGGTTTCCTTATTTATAGTGCCGTTGTAGGCTCAAAATAGCATGGGGGTGATGTTAATGGCTGGCTGGCGACTGTCAACCGGAAAATTCAGCCGGGTTAACAAATGGCTGCTAAAGACGCACGACTGGCTGCTGCCAGCCACGTGCGTATTGTGTGGGCGAGCTGGGGCGGAGGGCCGGGATCTATGTCCGGATTGCGCTGCCGAGCTGCCTTATCTCAGCACATCATGTCAACGTTGTGCTATTCCGCTGCCACAGACGGGTATTTGTGGTCAGTGTCAGCAGTCCTCTCATAGCTTTGATGCGGCCTTTGCCGCGTTTGATTATCAACCCCCTGTGGCTCAGCTGATTCAAGGACTTAAGTTCAATGGCAAACTTCATAACGCCCGTTTGCTGGGTGAATTGATGGCCAAACAGCTGGCTGTTCAGGGTGTCGAACTGCCCGAGCTGTTGATCCCTGTGCCGCTGCATCGCGCTCGTTTACGCGAGCGTGGTTTTAATCAGGCGTTGGAACTGGCCCGGCCACTCGTCAAAGCCTTTGATATAGCGATCTCCCCCGCTTGTTGTCAGCGTGCCCGTATTACTAGCGCACAAACCGGCCTGGATGCGAAGGCGCGGCGGCGCAATCTAAAAGGCGCGTTTGAACTGGTCGAACCACTGGTCGAATCCCATGTGGCGATTGTGGATGATGTGATGACCACCGGCAGCACTGCCGAGATTCTGGCCAAGACCCTCAAGCGGGCCGGGGTGGCGCGGGTGGACGTGTGGTTGTGTGCCCGGGCGGCCTTGCATAATTAGCACGCCTGGAAATACTTCTGTTTCACGTCTAAATTTAGATTGTTAACAACTGCAAAAACTCAGGAACCGCTGTTTCTGAGTCATGCTTGCGCCATGATACTATAGCTCGCTGCTAGGCGTAGGAGGCGGCACCCGCATGCGCTTCGGGTCTGCCATAGAATTAATCAAGGAGTTTGAAAATGAAGTTGCGAGCGAGTATTGCGGCACTGTTGTGTGTATTAGGGTTTGAGGCGAATGCCAGAGAAATTGACCTGAGCTTGAGTAACGATACGGCCTTAATCCGTTACGCTACACCGATCAGTTATAGCGGTTCTGGTAAAACCGATCTGGATGTTGGATTTATGTATACCGAGTCCGATAATGTAATGATACTCGGTGGTATTGAAATGATGGGTGAGGCGGGTAGTCATGCACCGGGCCTACACTTTGGTGTAGGCATTAAGGGTTATGGCGTTTCACTTGATAGCGGTGATGATGTCGGTTCTGTCACGCTGGGTGCTAAGGGTTGGTATGTACCCCCTCAAATCAATCGTTTGGGTTTGGTGGCGCAGCTTTATTTTGGCCCGGATATCACCACCTTTGGTGATGCCGAGAAATTCTGGGATTTCAGCGGTCGGGCTGAATATGAAGTATTGCCCGAGGCGGCTGTGTACGTGGGTTATCGAAATGTGCGGGCGCGCCTGGAGAGAAACGTGCCTGGCAATCCCGGTAATAGCAGGGATGTCGACCTCGACAAGGGTTGGCATATCGGCGTAAGGATGTCGTTTTAAGCCTAATGGAAATCAGTAGACGGTAAATCAGGATGAGCGCAGCGGCAATCGCACACTATGCCAGCAATGTCGTGAGGTATGATCCTCAGGCTGCACAGCAGGCGCGAGATGCCGCCGCTCAGACTCAAGCCCGGCAACAACAGCTCAGTCTTGTTCAGCGTGGACAGTCACGCACACCAACGGAACAGACGCTAGAAGGTGAGTTGCTCAATAAGCAAGGCCAGCATCAACAGCGACAGGCGCCAGAGTTTAGTGAGGATGAGTATCTAGCCCGGCATCAGGAGCAGCGGGCTCGTTCCACCGAGGGCTATCACTCACCTGCCCAGCGCGCCATTGCCAGCTATCAAACCACCGCCCAATTGACCCATCCTGCCGATGTCGATCGCATTGGAATTATAGATATTTACGTATGATGCAAACACAGCCTGCCATGAAGCCGATGGATCATGGGCGGCTGGCACGCTTGCTGCGCGGCCAGCGCTGGGCTTGTTTGGGTACCCAGGCAGATGAAAAACCGTATGTGTCCTGGGTGGCGTTTGCGGTTGAGGCAGACTTTTCCTGCCTGATTCTGCATCTGAGCCGTCTGGCCAAACACACTCGTAATCTCGAGGTTGAACCGGCTGTGTCGCTGGCTTTGAGCGAGCCGGATGATGGTCAGGGCGATCCGCAGCAGCTGGCGCGTCTGACCCTGGAAGGCACGATAGAGCCGGTCAGTTCTGATAACCCCGATTATGCGCGGCTCAAGGCGCTTTACCTGCAGCGTCTGCCTGATGCGGAAATGCTGTTCCAGTTCTCCGATTTTTCCCTGTTTCGTTTTGCGCCCCAGTCTGGCCGTTATGTGGAAGGTTTTGCCAGCAGTCATGCCGTCAATGCAGAAAAGCTGCGCGCGGCTGCAGATGTGTAAAATCCCCCTCAATCCCCCTTTAACAAAGGGGGAGGTTAAAAGCATCTTTGCTGTTATTGCTGAATAATCACCGGTCTTGCCGGTACAAACTATAGTTTGAGTTATGAATTACATTCATGTTGCCGCAGCAGCGATCTGCAATGAGCAAGGTCAGGTATTGATTGCCAAACGCCCCGATGACAAGCACCAGGGCGGTTTGTGGGAGTTTCCCGGTGGCAAGCTCGAGGCAGACGAGGGTGTGCTGATGGCATTGGGGCGTGAACTGCATGAAGAGATCGGCATCGATGTGACTCAAGCGCGGCCGCTGATCCGGGTCAAGCATGAGTATCCAGACAAATCAGTGTTGCTGGATGTCTGGCGGGTGGATGGCTTCAGCGGTGAACCTCACGGACGTGAGGGGCAACCGGTGGAATGGTGTGCGATCGAAGCGCTGTCCGAGCGGAAATTTCCAGTGGCCAATGAGCCGATCATTCAGGCCTTGCAGTTGCCCGAGTGTTATCTAATTACCCCATCGCCAGATAATTCTGATCAATTCCTAGCGCAACTGGAAACAGCCTTACAGCAGGGTGTTCGACTGGTGCAGTTGCGTGCCAAGGGTATGGCGGCTGAAGAATATAAAGCGCTAGCCAGGCAGGTAGTGACGCGGTGTCATGCTCATCGGTCGCGGGTGTTGCTGAACGGCGAGCCTGAGTGGGTGGCAGAGACAGGTGCTGATGGTGTTCAGCTCAGCAGTAGGCGTCTGCGTTCGCTCAAGCAGCGGCCCTTACCCAAAGATTTGCTGGTGGCGGCTTCTTGTCATAGCGAAGAAGAATTGCAGTTGGCCCTCACGCTGGATGTCGACTTTGCCCTTTTGTCGCCGATTAAGTGGACCAAAAGCCATCCTGATACCGAGCCTTTGGGTTGGGATGAAATGCAGCGTTTAGTTGATGATATGCCGATTCCGATCTATGCCCTGGGGGGGGTCAGTCACGATGATTTGGCCGCAGCGTTTGAGGCCGGTGGGCAAGGGATTGCCGCGATCAGGAGTTTGTGGCCTGGGGCTTAATGTTCTAGTTTAGGCTGGAAAAGTCGTCGTCATTGATCTGGTTGGGGAGTTCTTCCCCGGGAATACGGTGGGATTCTCCTGCCCACTCGCCCAGATCAATGAGCTTGCAACGTTCACTGCAGAATGGGCGCCATTTTGATTCTTCACGCCAGACGACTTCATTGCCGCAGGTAGGGCAGGCGACAGTAGTGTGTTGCGTGTCGTTCATAACATGCAACAAGTCAATGTGAATGGTATGTCTTGATCGGTCTGTGAGGGGCGCTCATTGAAAGCAGTTTGCATGAAGCGAACAGTGAATCGGTGTTTGCCGCCGCTGATTTCGGCAAAACAGGGGATGCTGCTATCAAGCGTGACCCTGATCATCTGACAGGCAGTGCTGGGATCGAGTGACTTTTGGAAGAAACCTGATTCGGCAACTTCTTGGCTGGTTTGGGCGCTGTCGCGAATCAGGCGCAGAATCAGATTAACCGACTGCTGGATGGGATCAAACGGTTTCATCCAATTTTGCATGTCGAGCACGCGTTTCTCTTCGGGTTGTCTCAACCAGAAGTGATAGGCCGGTAGATCAAAATCACACGAGCCACCGGCAATGTGATTACGTTGTTTGATGCTACTGAGAAATTCGTTGTTGCGAATATCCATGTCCTGCGCTTTGATGCCGTGCAGGCGATCGATCAGCACGTCCATCTCATCGAGTACACCCTCGAGCCGGCGTTTGTCGACGTGAGGGTTTTTAACCAGCTTTTCCAGAAACAGTGTCTGGCGTTCAAGTTCTTTCATGATCTCGGTTTTGAGATCGGCGCGGCCAAAGATGTTGATGATGTCGAACAGCGTATCTATGGCGGCGCGATTATCCCAGCTGCTGTGCCGATAGGTGTGGGTGTTGGCTTGCTCAAATAGAAATTCGAGCCGCAGCAGGGTGCGAATTCTTTCATTTAGTGGTTGTTCGTATGTAATAACTTGCTCAGGCACGGTTTGTTGTCGCCCATAAGTTTCCACGGATTGAACTTGATGTTTATGCTGCATGGCTGTGGCGGGGAGACTCTCTATTCGCATATATTTAATTCAGGTGCATGACACCAAAGCATGTAGTTTACGCGAACGTCACCTGCTGTAAACCGGCAGTTTTACAGCAGGAAAATAATCAGTGTTTGTGGTGATTTTCCTGCTGTGCTAGTTCTATATAGCGGCTATTCAAATCAATAACTTGAGT
>CALZIQ010000100.1 GCA_945787735.1 uncultured Chromatiaceae bacterium
GCCAGTGGGTTATTAATCCGTATGGCTAGTTCCGCAGCACTCACCTGTGGACAGCATGTAAGGAGGAATAAGCAACATAGAAAATATTGTGATGGATTATATGTTTTCATCTTATGGCTTATTTATCGCTTTTAAAATATCAAGCCTGAAAATGCTTTGCAAAGGCGTGGATAATAAACGGATCAAGCATTATCTTAAATACATTCGACAGGGTTGCTATTCGTTTAGGCGTTGAAACTGTTTTTTTATTGATATTGCTCGAAGTTAAATGGCTTCGATAAATGCCTAACAAAGATAAAGATAGCCTGTTTGCTTTTAGGGTAGAGGTTGCATTTAAATTGTTTTGACAGGCGCCTATTGGAAGTGAAAGTTATTTGCAAACGATTAGATGGCGTTCACCCACTCAAGTTGTTTATTTTTTTTCAGCTGAGCTGGTTTATCGACTAACACTTCGTAAACATATCCAGCGCCGTAGCGAAGGTCCAGCTCTTCATTGCCTTTTTCCCAGACATTGTGCTGAATAATCATTGAAAAATATTCGCTGTTGTATTGATTCTTTGGTTTGCCCATCCGGGTTGATAGTTCTGAAAATTTCGTCTTATATAATTGCAATGTGTCTGACTGGTCCAGATATATAGTGTATATCTTATAAAGTTTTCCTTCGTAAAAGTAGTATTCCAGCTTTTTATCGGGTGAAGATGTATCAATATAAACAACTGGGTTGGCTTCCGTAAAGTCACTATAGCCGTGCTGATGACCTTGCATTTCAGACACTTTATTCGCATTAATGATCTTCAGCAGATCATCCTCAGATATACCCAGTTTTACCGTGGAATTGGCAAGCGCTATGTTGCAAACTAAAGAACATGCAATTATAAAAAAGAAATTTTTCACGGCATTCTCCATCCTGTTTGTTGATATCGTGTTATGACAGTATTGCCAATAATTGATTCAGCAGGTGAGTAAATATAAGCAAATGTTATCAGCAATTACCTGTCTCATAAATAAAGACATGTATTTTGTGAGTGTTAGGGCAGTGTCTAATTAATAATCGAACTAATTGTATATACATTGTTCAAGGGGGGCGGCAGGGCAGGGGGTCGA
This sequence comes from uncultured Chromatiaceae bacterium, assembly GCA_945787735.1. Lineage (GTDB taxonomy): Bacteria > Pseudomonadota > Gammaproteobacteria > Tenderiales > Tenderiaceae > Tenderia. The sequence goes on from CALZIQ010000100.1 coordinate 1,105, forward strand.
AGCAGTGTTCGGTGATTAGTCAATTTGATTGGTTCCACTCCTTGCTCAGCGAACCACTTAACCTCGGCCAGAAAACTGATATTTTATCTTGGGAAACTAGAATAATGGCGCGCGTAATTGCCTAGCATGCTAGATTTTTCCTGTAACGAATTAAGCACATTATATTCACAGAATTACTTAAACCGCCCCACGCCTTTTTCCAGGCTTCGTTTGCTAAAAACACGGTTGTTTAATCCAGTATTGATTTTGATGTCGCTGAATGTGAGCACTGTTTTCTCATCAGTGTTAGGGTTTGTGGCGTCAATACGTTGCCATACCCAATGGCCTTGTTGATCTGTCCATAGGATTTGCATGTCGAGCTGTGGCTTGTCATGGATGTCGAAGAACTCAATGCGGTTAAGTCGCAGGGTGTTTTTATCAATCCAGTGGATTCGCTTGGCTAGATTATTGTCGCTGTTATGTTTGTCGTGCTGCATGTGATGGTGATGTTTTGGTATGCTGCTGATGAGGTAGTACTGCTGACCGTTGAGTTCTTTCTCGCCAATGATTTCGTGTTCGTCAAGCTCGGGTGGCCGTGGTTCGAGATGCTTGCGAGTTAGCAATGAGCTACCAAATTCATCATCGTCATGGGAGTGCTCATGATCACGGTGTGCGATTCGGCGGGTCATGCGCAGTTCCGGAAGGTAGATCCATTCATCATCTAATTTGTCACTGTCTTTTGGCCGTAACCAGCCCAGGTAAGCGATGCCCTTTTTGTCGGGAGGGCTTTCAGTAAAAAAGATGGCTTTGTTGTCATAGCCGTTTTCCCCCTGCATGTTTTTCCAGACCATGGTGTAAATAGCCATTTTTTCTGATTTATTCGAGGCGATAAAACGAAAGCTGAGTGTGGCGATTTGGTCGTCAACGCGTTTAGCCGTGTGGGATTTTTGCATAATGTCGAATGCCTCATTTGCCACCACGGCCTCGCTGAAGCTGGCTGATATCAATATTAATCCAGCCATTGAGCATAATAATTTCATGCAGAGTCCTTTTTATTGTTCGTTGATGTTTGTTTTGGTCGGTACTGGCTGAGGTTCCTTACATTTTTCAGGTTGTTCATGAGCTAAGGGTAAGCTTTTTGCAGCCAATGATTACCCTGCCTTGATTAGCTGATTTGTGTGGAATGCCGGTTTACTCAGTATGCTCTAAGTTGTTGTGTGATTGTTAGTGCTAATGATCGGCAACTGAATGCAAAAGTGACTGCCTTTGCCGACTTCACTGCTAACATCAATTTTGCCGCCGTGATTATCGATGACGGTTTTGACGAATGAGAGTCCCAGTCCAGTGCCACTTTCTTGTTTGTGTTCTTCCCGATGGATACGTTTGAAACGGTCGAATAGTGTCGAGATGTCTGCAGCATCAATGCCATAGCCAGTGTCGTTGATGCAGCAATGCAGTTGTTTGTCTATAGTCTCTATGCTCGCATCTATACGGCTTCCCGGGGGACTGTATTTGATGGCGTTGCCCAGCAGGTTGATGAGTGCGCGCTCGAGCAAGCTGCGTTCGCCTCGTATCCAGATCTCGGTGTTCGGAAATCGATTTTCAAGCTGGATATTTTTCAAGTTTGCTTGTGGCCAGATATGGTCTATTGCGCTGTGGGCCAGAGCAACAAACTCGATTTCCTGCATGGTCACTTCGCTGGTATTTTCCGCTCGCGATAATTGGATGAAGTTTTCTGCAAGAGTTAGGGTTTTGGTGGTGTAATGCTCAACTTGTTGTATCAGGCTATCGGGGTCTGAGCTGCGCGCGCCTATGCGAACAAGTTCTATATAGGTCAATAAGGACACCAAGGGTGAGCGCAAGTCGTGTGAGAGGAAACCGAGCAATTCCATGCGTTTTCGTTCACTCTCCTTGAGCGGGGTGATGTCTGATATGTTGACGATCAGGCCATTGAGATGATGATCACCGGCCGAGAGTGGGGTCAGCTGCACCAGTAGATCACGTTTATGTGGCGTGTTGGCCTGAAGCTGAATCGACGCATTATTGAATAGCACCTCAGCAATATTCTCTGCCCAGCTGGTGGAGGCGTTCTGGATCTGAAGGTCCTCAAGTAAGGTGATTAACGACTGACCGATGAGTTCAGCAGTGTTATCTTCCTTGAGATATTTTGCTGCCTGGTGGTTGAAGTTCATAACTTCTCCCATGTTGCTGACAACAAGAACGCCGTCGGCCATCTGTGCCAGGCTGTCATCGATAAATTTACGCAGGATACGTAAGTTGGCGGTGGCTTCTTGTACCTCTTGTACTTTTCCTTGAATCAGTTCCACGGTGTTTTCAGGTTGCTTTATTGGCGTGGTGATCAATTGTTGCACCAGACTCAGGATCAGTGCGGCTTTGTTTGGTTCGCATGTTGCGTCTTGTTCCAGACGAATGCCCAGTTGCCAGAGTCCAGTGTCAGTCGCAATGCCCGTCCAAAGTGACCCTTCTTTTTGCTGCCACTGACCTGGGGCGCTCTTGACTGGCAGGGTCATGGGCAGACTCCCCCAGGCACGTTGCTTGCGGTCTTCGCGGTCGTATAGCGCCCAGCCATTGACCGGCATGAGGTGTTGAATAAAACGCATGGCATGATCTGGATCGGGACAGCGGTCCAGGGGTAACAGGGTGGGCTCGCTGTGCAGCCGGGCAAGTTCCTGGTCGAGGTAACTGAGTGTCTCTTCCAGACGGCGCCAGCTCCACAGCGGGTAACTGGCGGCCAGCGTGATGACCACGGCGGTGGGTTGAAACCAGACCGAGCCGTGACGCAACAGCATCAGACTTAACAGCAAGGTGGCGATGATCAGGGCCGCCATGGTCAGCAGGGCGGCGCGTGGCCGTAGAAAAGGAAACAGCAATGCCGACAATAGTACGATTAAGGCGGAGAGCAGCCATCGGTTAAATGGGCTGATGGTTTCGATGGTAATGCCTTGGCGTAGGGTAGTGAGAATGTTGGCGTTGACTTCGATGCCCGGCATGGCCTGGCTAAGCCCTGATACCGGGGTGGGCAGAAAATCACCCAGTCCCGTGGCGGTGACACCGACCATGACAATCTTGTCGCGAAAGGTCCCGGCAGCAAATTCACCCTTCAACACCTGGGCATATGAGATGCGTTGAAAGTGCCCCGGAGGTCCAGTAAAGGGAATTAGGATGCGTTGCGCGCGCGTCCAAACAAAGGGAGAGGCGGGCCGGGTGTCTGGCGCGCGGATGTTAGTGGCCATTAGCGTATCACCCAGTTGCAGAATGGCGAGACTGAAATGGGGCCAATGGGGGGTTTCCAGTCCTTCATAAAGGTAGGTGCTGCGGGCGATGCCATCTGCATCCAGCTCCACGTGCACATGACCGAGGCTGGCGGCTGCATTGGCAAGTTGTGGCAGGGGCAGTGTTTCGACCAGCTGTCCACCTAGACGGGGTTGTTCTACCATCACGGGTAAGACAACTTGACCATGCTCGCCAATAGCATGGGCCAGGGCGAGGTCGCTGGCAGGGTCCTGAAGGTCGGCCTCTGAGAAAATAATATCCATGCCAATGGTTTTAGCCCCGGCTTCATCAAGACGCTGGATAAGCTGGGCATGGAAACGCCGTGGCCAGGGCCAGCGGCCAAGTTCTTTAAGGCTGGCCTCATCGATGGCGACCAGTACGATGTCATCGGGTGCTGGAGTTGTCCACTGTCTGAGATGCACATCGTATAACAATTGGTCCCAGCGCCAGAGCCAGTCACCCAGCACAAGTGCGGTGATTAGCAGCAGCAGGGTCAAGGGCAGCTTGAGCCATTCAGGAAAGAAGCGTCGCGTTTTGGGGTTGGGAGCCGCCATTAGGTGAAAGGTGTTGTTGTTTTGATTAGCGCTTCAGGCCTAACGGGTTGGTCATGCGCTTGCATAGTGCATATGTTACTGAGTGTGTGAGTGAGAGTATGCCATCAACGACCGCTTGATAGCGGTAGGATAGTAAAGCCATATCCGGGGCCAAACTCACTCTCGTCACCACGACTGTTTTGACTGGCTAAGCGCCAGTAATAACGGCCGGGGGCAAGATCATGCTCAGGGGTATATTCTGTTTCACTAATGATCGCATCAATGACGGGCGAACCAAATTCGATTTGTTTTGCCAGCTGGAAACGGTAGGCCGAGGCCCCTGCTACAATCCTCCACTTGAATGTTGGTGGCCAGCCAGCTGCCTGCATCATGCCGTCTGGTGGGGTGGTGGTATATGGCGGAGACAGGCGTGTTGCCAGGGTAAAGCTGTGGCTGGCGTTAAGTCCTTCCAGGCCGAGCTCATCCACCGCTCTGACACGCAAAACGTAATCGCCATCTTTCAGCTCAGGCCACGAGGCTTGTGGGCTGGAGAAAACGGTGTCTTGCAGCAAGGCATCGAAATTTCTATCGCTGGCAAGCTGAGCGCGATAGTTGACCGCGCCTTCAAGTGCCGGCCATGAAAATGTCACCGGCACCTGCTTCAATTCTTCGGGCAGGTCAAACAGGTTGGGTTCAGATAATAGTTTACGCGGTGGCAAGGGCGCCTTACCCGCTTCGGCAACGGTGCCGAAACCGCCGTTGACCTCTTGGCTAACCCCGGCACCTTCTACTACCACTTTGCCTCGTATTACCTCGCTACGCATCAGCGCTTTGTTTTCATCGGCGCTGACGCGAAACTGGGTGCCACGCACGGCAGCCACAGCTGCCGGGGTTGTGATTTCATAACGTCCGCCTGGTGCTTTGAAGGGGATGACCTTGGTGTCGACGCGCCCCTTTTGCAGACGCATGCGGGTGTCCACCATGCCGGTGTCGCGATATGTACTGAGTGAGTCGAGTATGAGCTGGCTCTGCTCCTGTAATAGCAGTGTTGAGCCGTCGGAAAAATTGAGTGTCACGCTTGCGCCAGCGCCGGTCTCGATGATGCTGCCAGCAGGTAACATCATGCCCTCTGTCAGGACGGTGGGCTTGCCATCAACCAGCGTGATGCTAACCGGGCCAGAAACTTTGACTGCCTGAGCCGGTGATGGCGGTGTTTTGAGCCACTCCAATGGGGCGCGAATGCGGGTGCCAGGTGGAATCTGCTTGGCATTTGTAATGTTGTTGTATTGTTGCAGGCGTTGCCAGTAATTGGCGCTCTTGAGATAGTCCTTACTGATATCCCACAAAGTATCGCCGGGGCGGGTGGTGTAGATCCAGTCTTCCGCCTGGGCTTTGGGGGCAAGCATCAGGCAGATGAGCGCGACACAGCAGAGCGTAATCCAGGCAGGGTATGAATGTGCCAGTGCAGTTATCTGTGCTGAATGTTGCTTAACGAGATTCATCAGACGTGATTTTCTCCAGTCGGTAGCCATGGCCATACACGGCATTCAGGCGCCAGCCGTTCTGTGGATTGAGATTGAGTTTTTGTCGAATCAAGCTGATGTGCTGATCCACGGTACGGGTGTTAAGGTCGCCACGTTGACCCCAGACGCTTTCGAGAATGTGGCCACGACTAAGCAGTCGGCCGACATTGCTGAACAGGAATATAGCCAGCAAGAACTCCTTGGCTTTCAGTTGTATGCGTTGATCGGCAATCGTGACACTGTGATCACTGCGTTGAAATCGATAGGGTGGGGCATCGATGACATCTGTCGGTTCATTGGCGCTGGAGCGGCGCAATAGCGCTGTGATTCTGGCTCGCAGCTCCTGGTGGCGTATGGGCTTGACCATGTAGTCGTCGGCACCTGCCTCCAACCCACTGACAACATCCTCCTCACTGTCTCTGCTGGTGGCCATCAGTACCGGAATCGGCCAGTCCAGCTGTTCGCGGATGCGTTTGATGACCTCGATGCCGCTGAGGTCGGGCAATTCCCAATCGGCGATCAGCAGGTCATAGCTGTCGCGTTTAATCGCCTGTAACAGAGATTTGCCATCATGAAAAATATGGCAGGTATGATCCTCAGCCTGCAGCCAGTTCTGCAGTAATTCGGCCTGAACAGGTTCGTCTTCAACTATCGCAATACGCAATGGAGTTAGCTCCGCTTTGGTGTTTTTTTTACCATTATAAGCCAATAGTGAAGCGTGTGTTTAGTGGGATCCTATGTCACTGTTCCTAGTGCGTGTATTTCCAGGCTCAATTTTAGGGGGCCGGAGGAAATCTTGACTAATAACACCGGTGGGGTTTACCCAAATATTGTTCACTAGCCATCTCTTGTAAGCGGCTGGTGGTGCGTTGAAAGGCAAAGCAATGACGCTGGCCTGAATAGATCCCAGCGGGGCGGGTGGCGGCGCTGATGATGGTTTTAACGTTATGGTCATAGAGCGCATCAATCAGATGGATGAAGCGTTGCGCGACATCGTCTTTTGCTTCGCTCAGTTGCGGCACATCGCTGATAATGACGCTGTGGTATTGGCGTGCGATTTCTAGGTAATCGGCCGAGGAGCGTGGTGTTTCGCAAATGGCACGGAACTCTAACCAGACAACATCGTCACTGCTGGCAATCGTCTCGATCTGGCGTTGGTTGATGTCGAGCCTGGCCGCCATGGTGATGGTGTCCGTGGTGAGTAGGTTGAATTGCTGCTTTAGTAAGGCATGGGTATCTTCATGGTCATTCAGGTGATAGGTGCCGGTTCTTTCCAAGAGTTCAGTCCGATAGTCTGTGTCGCCATCGAGGTGAAGCTCGCTGGTGTAGTGTTTGATCAGCTCGATGGCGGGCAAAAAGCGTTCACGTTGCAGGCCATTTTTATAGAGGTCATTGGCCGGGATGTTTGAAGTGGTGACCAGCGTCACACCGTTTTCGAACAGCGCCTTTAGAAAGCCAGCCAGCAGCATCGCGTCGCCGATGTCTTGCACATGAAATTCGTCCAAGCAGAGCAGGCGAATCTTATCAGCAAGGCGCTTGGCGATAATCGGTAATGGGTCTGGGCTTTTGGGTAGGGTTTTGAGTTCAGCATGTATGCTTTGCATGAAGCGGTGAAAGTGCAGCCGTTGTTTTTCTGTGAAGGGCAGCGCTTCATAAAAGTGGTCCATTAGATGGGTCTTGCCGCGGCCAACCCCACCCCAGATATAAAGACCAGACACAGGGACCGGTTTGCGTTTTAGCAGTCTGTCGAACAGGCCTGGGCTGGATTGTTCTGCGCTAAGCGCACGGTAGAGTTGTTGCAGCTGTTCGATCACTTTCTCCTGAGCCGGATCTGGGTTGAATCCGGCTTTGGTGAAGTTGATGCTGTTATCAGTCAGGCGGGTCGGCATGAATGTGGAATTGTTGTTGTCTCGCTAATAAAAACTATCGGCGCGATTAAAGAAAAGATAATTTTCTGATCTGATAGCTGCAGTTTATCCGATTGGTGCAGACAAGCAAAAAAGACGACACCCTAGGAAGAGAGTTGGGTGTCGTCAAGGGGGTTTGAGGAGGTGCTATTTATCTTGTAGGCGTTCGATGCCAAGCGCTTTTAATACATATTTTTCATAGAGTGGCTCAGATGAGCCGCGTTTCATCTTGCGCAGGAAATATTTTTCAAAGGCCACTTTGGCTACGTGCACCCATTTGCCTTTTTTTATCCAGTTGACATTGCGTGGCGGGATTTGCGGCAGGGCGACAAAGGCAGCGCCGGTATCGCCCATATCGGCCAAGCATATCGCATTCCAGGTGCCTTTGTGGCTAGGTTCTTGGCCGGCCAATACTTCCTGAATATTTTTCACGATGGCGGTGACCATGGATTCGATCATATAACCGGTTTTGGGTGTGCCGGTGGGCACTGGGGTGGCTTCTACCGGTGGGATGGCGATACAGACACCGGCAGCATAGATGTTTTCATATTTCGGATTGCGCTGGTAATCATCGACCAGAACAAACCCACGTGGATTGCACAGGCCTTCGACAGCAGCAACCGGGTCGACACCCTTGAAGGCGGGCAGGATCATGGAGTAGTT
>CALZIQ010000101.1 GCA_945787735.1 uncultured Chromatiaceae bacterium
TAACGCGAGCAATCTCGTGCCTCGGCAGTGCCGAGTACGAATCCGCCAACAGACGATGAGCAGACTAGTTGCTGGGATCGGTGTTGACAGACTTCCAGCCCTCTAGCAATGCGAGCTGGTCAAATCCAAGGTTCTGATAAATTCGTGCTTGGCTGGCGCAAAAAACGGCAATATCATCATCAAGTAACAACCGTGAGCGGTAAACGGCGCGATTATCGTTCAGGCCAATCGATGTTTGAATATCCTGCAGTGCATCCACGGAGCGGTTTTCGCTTTGTTTTTGGATTGCGTCATAGAACCAGGGCGTTGGATCATTTGAATCCAGCTCCTTAGCCATGCTGAATTGTTCTGCCGCCACTTCACCGCGCCGTTCTTCGTAGTAGGCCTTGCCGAGATAACTGCGGATCAGGGCGTTGGATGGATCGAGTATGGCGGCGATTTCTATTTCATGCCGGCCTTCTATCAGATCACCCTCGCGTATGCGGGCCAGCCCCAGTCCCAGCCGCGGCAAGGGCGCGCCCTGGTCCAGTGCAATGGCGTGTTCGAAGGATTGTCTGGCCGCCCTGGTGTTGGTGCGAATGAGTTCGGCATAACCAAGCACGGTTTGGGTGCGAGCAATGTTGGGATTTAGCTCGACGGCCTTTTGTGCAGCGGCCAAGGCGGCATCCAGGTCGCGAAACATGAGGTGAAGTTCCGCCAGCCGTGACCAGGCCAGCGCATTGTTCGGTACGTTGGTGACGGCTTGTTTAACATTTGTGCGGGCCTGCTCCAATTGGAAATGTGCTTGCAGCGCATAGGACAGGGCAAGTTGGGCGGTGATGTTGTTGGGGGCTCTGTCGACGGCCTGATTGGCTAGTGTTAACGCGCGCGTTTTATCATTTTGCACCACGGCCATGATTGCCTGCAGTGCGAGTGCACCTCCGTCATCGGCTTGATAGGTGAGTGCCTGTTGCAGATCGGCCTGTGCCTTCTCCACTTGGCCTACGGCCAGGCGTAATGACGCGCGGTAGGTGTAGAAGCGTGGGTCTTCAACACGTTCGCTAACCTGCTCAAGGGTTTTGATGGCGTCAGTCAAATGGCCACGCTGATAGGATTCGATCGAGGCTGCAATGTGGGACTGCCAGCTATTATCTGTTTGGCCGATAAAATCATTGTCGTTGAACTCAAGCACGGGCGGATAGTAGAGTGCCCACTGCACCGCATCACGCGGCCGAACCAGGGTTTTTATCGTGGGTGCCTGCCCTGATTTAACCACAGCGGCCATCCCGCTATTGAGCATTGCTTGACCGGCATCGTTATTGGCCGAAACAGTGCCTTCGTAAACGATGACGGTGCTTTCATCTTTTTCGACCTTGACGAGAAATTCAGTACCCTCGACACCGGCATTGACGTAGGGCGTGATTACCTTGAGCGTGCGAGGCACCCGGCTAATAAAATGGCTGACGCCACGGATGAGTTCAACCCAAAACCCCTGCGCTTGCTGGGGACCATTGATAGTCAGCGTGGTGTGGGCATCGAGGCGTACCAGGGTGTGGTTGCTTAGCTGCAGGGCTGCGCGGCTATTATTGTTAACCCGCAGGGTATCTCCTGGGCAGAAACTCTCGCCTGCTGCGGCAATGCTCCAATTTTTCGCCGTCGAGACGCGGACCTCTACCTCGCCTTCGACCGAGACCAGCTTCGCCACCACCAGCTCGCATTCGGCAGCATTGCCCAACACGGGTGCAGCAACTAAGATGCCGAATAGGGCCACGTAGTGCAGTGCATTGCGCAAAGCCCCCATGAGATCCACTCCCTGGTTATTTCTAGGTTTTAATAATAGTGTTTGTATAATTTATAAATATGGATTATTACACAGGAGTATAGGTAATTTTTCCTAGCGGCAACAATTGTGTTTATGAGTGGCTTGGGGTTGGCTTTTCTTCAGTGCGCTACGATTTCGAATCAGCCGGTAGTAGGTTATAATCCTATCTCCAGTTCCACATCCACCTCCAAATATAACGCGGCAACGGATTTTTTTTGTTTCTCAACCGTGTATATTAGTGGTTTCGTATGGATCGCCTATAATGACTAACAACTCTGGTTCCGTCCGGTTTTAGCTGCATGATCAAACCCAGCATAAAAACAATTACCGTCAGAAACTTGATCAATGTTCTGCTGCTTGTAGCCATGATTGTGTTGGCGATTACGGCCTACAACTTCAGGGCCTTATCTAAAAAGGCGATCGAAAATCAGGCGCTTGCCCACGCTGAGCTGGTCAAAGCCGGTCTTACTTCGCATATGAAGGCTGGGATTATGGATCTGCGTGATTTCTATCTCGAAGAGATCGAGCAGCTGCATCAGATAAACGCACTCAAGATCATCCGTGGTGACCAAGTGTCGAAGCAGTTTGGCCCGGGCAATCCCGTGTGGGAACGTACAGAGCGGGATGCCAGCATCGACAGCGCTTTCAGTAACAGCCAGCCGGTATTCATCATGGATGAGTTTTCATTTAAGCCCACCGTGCGGGTAATAATCCCCTACGTTGCGACCGCTGAGGGGACGATCAACTGTCTAGCCTGCCACCTTGTCGATGAAGGCGCCGTGCTCGGCGGGGTCGACATTGTGCTGGATGTCACCGAATACCGTAATCACGCCATAATCGTTATTGCAGGCATCTCTATCCTTTCTCTGGTCGCCTTGCTGATGGTGTTGGTTAATACGTCGCGCACAATCAGCAATTACGTACAACGGCCATTGGAACGATTGCTGGAAAATGCTGTGCTTGCCTACCAACAACAACATCCCGTGCCGGTAGATGAATTTAAAACATCGGAATTCACCAGCGTCGCCAATGAATTTAATCTGTTTAATTCACAAATCATTGCCCACCAGGATGAATTGAGACAGAAGAACCTGCAATTAATCGCACTGAATGATGAAATCGAGAGCACCCTGCGTGAGACTGTATTCATTATGGGGGTAATCGAAGAGCAGCGCTCGAAAGAGACTGCCAATCATACCAAACGGGTATCACTGTTTAGCCAGCTGCTGGCGCGCAAACTGGGTCTTCCAGAAGCCCAGGTTGACTTGATCACCGTCGCCTCGCCGCTGCATGACATTGGCAAACTCGGTGTGCCGGACGAGATCCTTTTCAAGCCAGGCGAGCTGACAGCCGAAGAGCGAAAGGTGATGGAGCATCACCCCACTATTGGCTATGAGATGCTGAAACACTCTAAACGCGATATCCTGATGGCGGCTGGTACCATTGCCCATCAGCATCAGGAAAAGTGGGATGGGACAGGTTATCCACGCGGACTTAAGGGTGAGGAGATCCATATCTTTGGTCGTATTATCGCGCTGGTTGATGTGTTTGACGCGTTGCTTTCGCCGCGTGTTTATAAAGAACGCTGGCCGCTTGAAGAAGTGATTAAATGGATTAGCGAGCAGCGTGGCAAGCATTTTGAACCGGCCCTCGTCGATATTTTTCTAGAAACTATCGATGAATTTGTGGCGATCTATAAACAATATCCGGCCGACGAATAACTTTTACTACAACAGGAGAGCAACAGTGACAAAAGCAACAGCAAGGCATTTATTGGTAGAGACCGAAGAACAATGTAATGAGCTCAAGGCACAGATCGAGGGTGGTGCCGATTTCGCCGAGCTGGCGAAACAGCACTCAAAATGCCCTTCAGGCCAGCAAGGCGGCGATCTGGGCGAATTTGGCCCAGGCATGATGGTGCCTGAGTTTGACAAGGTTGTTTTCAGCGCGCCTTTGAAGGCTGTGCAAGGCCCGGTGCAGACCCAGTTTGGTTATCACTTGCTGGAAGTGACCAGCCGTACTGAATAAAACCAAAAGAACTTATAAATAGGGCCGGCCTTGCGTCGGCCTTTTTTATTGGCTGACAATTGAGTCGAGATAATCGAGCAGCCGTTGCCGTTCTTCTGGGCGGGCAAAGACACTGATGTGCCGACCGTTGGGCACGCGCCACAGTTGTTTGGGTTCGTTGGCAGCGTCAAACAGCTGCTCACCATGATGGGCGGGCACAATGAAATCCTCTTCACTGTAGACCAGTAACAAGGGAATTGGTGTGATTAATGGAATGGCGTCGATGGGTTTATAACGATCCGAGACAGTCCATGACAGCGGGTATTGCAAGGGCCAAGTGAGCCAAAAATCACCCAGTTTTTCGCGCACAATAAGGCGATAGCTACTGAAACCGCTTTCAACGATTAACGCATCAACATGATTACGATATTCGCTGTGGGCAACGGCATAACTTGAAATAGCGGCACCAATACTTTGTCCATACACAATCAGCGGTGTGTCTTGTGTCTCAGGCAGGCGGATGATCTCGCCAAGCGCCGCCTCGGCATCGCGCATAATACCATGCAGTTCAGCTGCACCGCCCGATTTGCCATAACCGCGGTAATCAAACAAAAAGACGTTGTAACCTTCAGATGGCAACCAAAAAACGCTGCCGATGTGGGTACTAATGTTTTCGGCATTGCCATGCAGGAACAATACTGAACCCTTGACTTCGCCCTCGGCAGGCAACAGCCAGCCGTGCAGGGGCATGCCGTCACTCGATTCAAACTCAATGTCACGGTAGGCCAGGCCGATGTCTGCCGGTGTGCGCACCAGCTTTTTCATGGGGATGAAAAACATATTGCTGCAGCCTTGCAGCAGGGTAATGAATGCGAGAAATAGAAGGGTCAGGCGGCGCATTAAAAAAAGTGTTGCCAGCTCAGGTTGAAATTGCTGAAATCATCGCCCAGTTGGCGCTGGCGTGTCCACTGCATACGCAGGGTGTCTGTTTTGCTTAAACTAAAACGTTGCTCCAGTCCCAGCTGTTTTTCATTGTGCGCGTCACCTGCTGTGTAATCGATGCTTTGAGCAAAAAGATGCACGGCCCAATTGTCGTTGATTGTTGTCAGCATGCCGACTGAAACACCAAAACCGGCGGCGTAGCCCTTGCGCAGTTCATGTTTATTGGCGTCGATGCCCAGGTTAAACAGGGTATAGACGGTGCTATTTGTCATCAGTGACCAGCTTAGGCCAGCGCCACCATTCACCGTTGAAATCATTCTGTTGTGTTGTTGGCCGTGTTTACGTATCAGACCAAAATCAAACTGCCATGAGATTGGCGTGCTAATGTCAGACACGGGGGTGAGTGAAATGATATCCACTGGGGTAAAGTATTGCAGCCGGGTGGCATCGTTCTGGTTGCTGTGGCGCAGGCCCAGACCGAAAAAGATAATCTGCGCGCCGCTGGCGTAGCCCGCGGTTGGATCAAGCAGGTCATGATAGGCGGGCCGCAGTTGCAGTTCCTGATAACTGTAGCCATCCTCGCGGCCAATGATCAGTGAACTGCGGCCGGTGCCATGGCCTTGGTCGGGCCGGGTGCCGCCGGGCACATCGACCTTTGGGCTGGCGACGCCAAGCGCGCTGCGGGCTTGGAGCAGCTGGTGCAGATGCGTTTCGTTGTTGTCTTGGTGATAATCGGCGTACTCATGGGCCAGTTCTAGCGTTTCAGCCTGCTGCGCGACTGGCATGGCAGTGATTGTTTTATCCTCAGGCGTTGTCTGTGCCATGGCCAGTTGTTGAATGGTAGAGATTTGTTGTGGTTCAAGACCGGCCATGCGGTGTGTGAGTGTGGCATGGCGTGAGGGGCGATAGATGACGTGTTCTACCAGACCCGCCTCGTCCACCACCCTGACTGTATCCGAAGGAATGGCCCAGGCGCCAAATTGGTTGGTTAACTCTATGTCCGGTCGAGCCGTTTCAATCATCGATAACAGATGGTAAGAGCAGTTTTCGCTAAAGAAGTAATAATCAAACCAGATGCCGCGAAGTTCCCAGGCATGCAGCAGCAGGGTGCGGGTTTCCTGTTCGGTTAGATTGAGTTGGTACTCCCAGATGTCGCGGTTTTCCATGTCGCTGTATTCGCGCACCTTAAGGTAATAGGGTTGCACGGAAAAGCCACCGGGATAGCCGCCCAGCAGCCCCTTTACGGCATAGGCCAAGCCGCCGTCATTACCGGTGTCGGCACCAAAATTGATGGCGTAAGAAAGCAGTCGGGTCTGCTCGGTTTGATCTTTGCTGTCGACACGCATCAAGGTGTGGCCAAACATCGAGGCGGGGCTGTTGATATAAGCCGTGGGGAAGATCAGGGTAATGCCTTGAGGGTTAAGCGCCTGCATCCATTCCTCAAAACGCCAGCATGAGTGTTGGGGCAGACGCGAACTATCAAACCCAAGTGTTTGCTTGAGCCATTGATAACGGGCGACAAATACACATTGTGGATGCAAATGTTGCGCGTCAAGGTCTTCAGGGAATGGTTGAAAAAAAGCGGCAAGTGTGGCGTCCAGTTCTGCTTGGGGGTCGGTTTTACCATCTTCTGCCAGAAAGAAACGTGGTGCATCCACCTGGCTTTTATAGCTGTTAGGAAAAAAACCGGGTTTGTAATGCAATAGCTTTTGCCATTCGGGGTGTTGCCAGAGTTGTTCAGCAGTGGCTGCCTGAGTCAATTCGTGCAGATAATCATTTGCCGTAGCGTTTGTTGCCGGCAGTGTAAGCATCGTAGCCAATGCAAGGCAGATGACTGATACTAATTTGAATAAAAAATGCCGCAGCGTAACAACCGCCATCTTTTTTTAAACCCCAAATGAAACACGGTGAAAGGCCGTGTGAATGTAAAGGGCACCTCTAAAAATCCACTGAAGCAGTGCTGGCGGCGTTAAAAACAAGCTCAAAATGCTCATTTACTCGATGTAAACTCCGCTTTTTCGCTTGTTTTTGCCTTTCCATCATCTGCTTGATTGAATTATTAGAGGTGCCCGTAAAGCTATTTTATTATCCCAGAAAAAAAGATGCCCGGCGGTTTGGCCGCCGGGCATGTTTTTCACGTCTTAGCGATTATTACTTAGATCGCAGTTGCGTATTTTGCCAGCTGGGCATCCGCGCTAATAACGTCACGCAGAGAGAGTTGAATCTCAGCGGCAGTGACAGCGCTGCTTGGGAAGATGCGGGCAAAGTTTTGCTGGGTCAGACGGGCAAAAGCTCCTTTGTCCTGAGCATCAACACCGATCAGCTGTGCCAGTGCATCCAGGGTTTCACCCTGACCAGCGGCAGTGTCGCGTGCCAAAGCATTTTTGTTGCCATCGATGAACATGGCAGTCATCCAGGTTGAAGTAACGGTGCCATCCTGTGTGCAGCCTGAAGTACCTGAGGTAATGCCAAACGTCTGGTTACCAAATGTACCGTTAGTAGTCACTGCCAGCACTTGAGGTGCTATGCCTGACTGGCCGTCAAATACTTTAGATCCCCAGCCGCAGCTTCCAACATTTGCGGCCATAGCGCTAGATGAGCCAATAGCGAAAACTGCGGCGACGAACAATTCCTTTTTCATTCTCATATTCTGGGTTCTCCCTTTGAGTTTTAAGCAGGTAACGCACCGATAATTCGGTGTACCTGTGTTTTGTTATAACCACATGTTGTAATTTGGTCAAGCAAGTGTTGGCAAGTGTCATTTATCGACGAGAAAATAAGTAGATATTAATTTAGTGGTATTGCTGCTTGATGCGGCATGGCCGAACATGCAAGATGAGTGTTAACTCAACAGGCAGGTATTCTTATGGGCGAAGTCGTTAAGTTCCGCAAACCGAAACCGAGTGAAAAACACAAGGGCAAAACCTTGTGCAAAAGCGGTTTTCATAAGTGGGAAATCGTGCAGCAAAAACAGTTTGATGTGAAGCAGGGCAAGCTGGTCACGGTTTATCAATGCAAGCGTTGTGGCGAAAGAAAAACAGAAGCACATTAGTTTTTAGGGCCTGTTAACACTAATTTTAAAACAGCACCGGCGGCCATTTTTTCACGGGACAAGGCGCATTGAGCGACAGTGTACTTGCCGTACATAAGCGAAATGCAACGCAGTCCGGTGGAAAAATGGCCCCGTCCCTTCGGGTTGCGCCCCAAAATGGGCCATGCGGCGTTGCTCGTCGTTCATTTGGAATAACCAAACGTCTCTCCTCGCGCCTTGCCTGGCCCGTTTTGGGACAGCAACGCTGCTTTGAAATTAGTGTTAACAGGCCCTAGGAGGCCCTTGGTCAAACGTTTTGATAAACGCATCTGCTGGCAGGGGGTAGCCGAATAGGAAGCCCTGGCCTTCATTACAATTCAGTGATTTGAGAAAATCACGTTGTCCTTCCGTTTCTATGCCTTCGGCAATAACGCTAAGCTGTAGGTTGTGTGCAAGTGCGACAATGGCGCGGGCGATGGCTTCATCATTGGAATCTTGCGGAATGTCGCGCACAAAGGACTTGTCTATTTTGAGTTTGTCGACTGGCAGGCGTTTGAGATAGCTGAGCGAAGAGTAGCCAGTGCCGAAATCATCTATGGCTATGGTTACACCCAATTTTTTGATCTTGTCCAACACCGTGATGGCCTGTTTGGTGTTTTGCATGATGTATCCTTCGGTGATTTCAAGTTCAAGCAACACGGGGTCGAGGCCACTCTGTTTAAGCGCCTGATCGATGATGGTTTCAAAGTTATCACGTTGAAACTGCAGGCCGGAGACGTTCACCGCGATATGCTTAAGTTCAATGCCGGCCTCAATCCATGCTTGCATCTGTTGACAAGCCTGTTGCAAGACCCATTCACCGATAGAGGCGATTTGCCCGGACTCTTCCGCCAAAGGGATAAATTTCGATGGACCTACCAGCCCCATGTCAGGGTGTTGCCAACGAATCAGTGCTTCAACCCCGACCAGTTCACCGCTTTCAAGCTGATACTGCGGTTGGTAATACAACACCAGTTGGTTTCGTGTTAATGCATGACGCAGTGCGGTCTCAAGTGTTAGGCGTTCAAACACAGCGGTGGTGAGTTCGGTGGTGTAAAACTGGTAATCATTTCTACCTTCATCTTTGGCGCGATACATGGCAGC
>CALZIQ010000102.1 GCA_945787735.1 uncultured Chromatiaceae bacterium
ATGCCGCGGCCATTCCCCGGGTTGGAACTGGCCGAGCCCGAGTTGCGCCTCGAGCCGAATGAGCGCCGCATCGCCGAAGTCGGTTGGGACCGGGGCGACATGGGCGGCATCATCCGCGCCCTGGGTGATGGCCTTTATGTGGCGGATTATTTCGATGGTGAGCAACGTCTCGATGTCATCCTGCGCAGCGATGACTGGCTGACGCCGGAAGATCTGGCTGCGATTCCGCTGGCGACGCCTGAGGGAGGGATTCAACCCGTCGGTGAACTGGTGAGTGTGAAACGCACCGCCGGGCCGAATCAACTGCGTCGTATCGATCGTCGTCGCACTGTGACCCTGCAGGTTCGCTTGCCTGAAGGCATGTCGGTGGAAGAGGGTTTGGATCTGGTCAAGACCAAGGTCACGCCTGCTATCGAGGCAGCCTTGCCTGAAGATGGTTTTATCCGGTATTCCGGTTCGGCTGATAAGTTAAAAACCACCCTTAAGAACATGAGCGGCACCTTTTTACTCGCCATTGCGATTCTTTACCTACTTATCAGCGCCCTGTTTCGTTCGTTCAAGGACAGTTTGTTGGTGTTGCTGACCATTCCCTTGGCCACGGTGGGTGGGGTGACGACGCTGTTCATCATGAATTTGGTCGGTATTCCGCAGCCTATGGATCTGCTTACTATGATCGGTTTTGTCATTTTGCTGGGCTTGGTGGTAAACAACGCCATCTTGCTGGTGCATCAAACCCGCGCCGCGGAACGCGAGGGACTGGCCCGTCGCGATGCTGTCGAGCAAGCCGTGCATCTGCGCCTGCGTCCGATTTTGATGAGCACCATGACGAGCCTGTTTGGCATGTTGCCCTTGCTGCTGGTGCCGGGGGCGGGCACGGAGCTTTATCGTGGCCTGGCGGGTGTGATTGTGGGTGGTCTTGCCGTGAGTACGATGTTTACTTTGATTTTGCTGCCCAGTCTGTTGCGTCTGGGTGAAACAAGACATCAGTCGATGGCTTAGGGCCTGTTAGCAGGCCCTAGTTGTTTCTCCTGGGAGAGGGTGCATGTGCTTAATAATCAATGCCGTTGTGCTGGACCGCCTAAGACGTCGTTCATCACAATATAATTTTGCAGCTTGGCCATATTCACATCATCAATCCTGCCGAACTGAAACGCCATCAGGACGGGTATGTTTTCAGACTCTGGTTGGTAGTGAGAGGCCTCTGATCTCACCACGTGACCGTAGAGGCGAATTACTTCACTATCGACGGGCCTGACAACAAGGCTGGCGAAGTCATAGATATTGCCTGAGCCAGAATGGGGGCGAGTTGCGCGCAGCAGGATACCGCTCTCAGAGACATTCACCATCTCAGCCTGATAAATCTCAGAAGAGTCATCAAACCCCAGGTCAACCATGCAGTTTTTCATCGGGAATACCCGTTTTGCACGACGCCTTTCGAGGCCGATTACATGTTTGTCTATCTCACCAAGCAAGGATTCTGCCTCGATGGGTTTGGTCAGTACAGCTGCGACGCGTGTTTCGTTGGCAATAGAATTAATCACGTTGTTGCCAGTCTCTCTCATTAAAAACAGTGCCGCTTGAGAGAAAGCGGGTTGAGATAGTAGATGAGAAACGAATCCTTTTAATGGCACACCCGCATCGCTCACAATCAGTGAAAGTGTACCCGGTTGTTTTTGAAGCAATTCCAGTGCCTGCTCCGGACTTTCAGCTTTAAGCACATGTTCTATATGAGCCCCCTGCTGCAGAATCAGCGTCACGTTTTCCCTCATGGAAATAGATTTATCAATGACTAAGGCGTAATTGTTGTTCTGCATAAATTACCTCGGGTTGTTTTTGGGGGGTAAACAATGGAAGTGACCTCTCGGGATTGAGGTTTATCAGCCAATACTTCATTGTTTTGTATGAAGTATCTATGTGCCATCCCTGAAGAGTCATGGCGCTTCATTGCAGTATATAACCCACTTATAATATTATCGGAAGCTGATGAATCATCTTTAAGAAAAAATCGCCCCTGTTTGACGGGGGCAATGCTCATTGTGGTGATGTAGTGCAATCAAATTTTTCATGGCGCAAAAAATGCGTTGTTTGTTGGATGGTATTTGCGCTGCGCATGATGAATGGATGGCTGAGTGGCAGGACTAAGAAATCGCTCATGCCAGAAAGTTTGGCTCGCTCGACGGAAACCTTGCCATCATTGTCGCCTGGAATCATCATGGACAAAATCCAATTGATGCTTTTGTTGCCGGTGATAATGCCAACTGGATAATCAACTGCGCCGAGTTGATTTGGCAGGCTGCTGTCCCCTGTTCCTAGCTGCTGGCCGGCAGGGCCGTTTAGTGCGTAAAAACCTGGGAAGCCAGAGAGTATATCAACCACTTCACTACCACAATTGGGTGGGCTGAGCATCACAACACGTCCAAGATTTTCTAGCTGATGAGTTGAAAGATAATGACGTAGCAGGATGCCGCCCATAGAGTGAGTAACAAAATGAATTCGCTTAATTGCAAGTCTGTCACATTCTGCAATCGCCTGGGTAATATGCGTTTCAGCCAAGGTTTGGATAGTCAGTTTGCGCGAAGGGTAATTAACATTAATGACGTGGTAGCCCTCAGTTGTTAAGGCGTGCTCCATTTTCGATAAAGAGCGTTTTGTGCGAGCTAATCCATGCAGCAGGATGGCGGCTTCTTTTCTGTTTATGTGTTGTGTCATGGCTAATTGTTGTTTGTGGTTTCATTGAAGGAGCCGGACAATATTCCGGCTCCGTATAAGTGTGTTAGTGCGATCTAGTTGTCCCAATCACTGAACTTATTTTTCAAAGCGATCAAGCGGGGTTTACATTTACCGCCTTCGGATTCAAGGGTAGAAGCGATCACAATCGAAGTGATGCCCAACAATGCCAGGCTGGCCCAGCTGCCCAGATCAAACATGTGTAGTGCTTGATAGACCTGTTGTGCCAGGCCAAGCAGCAACATGATAACGCCGCCGCTGAACAGGCTGCGTTGCTGGTGTTTATAGCCATACAGTGAGATCGCCATGCCGATAACGATGCTGCTCAGTGCGGCCAACAGATTGTTGAACATGATCAGATTGGCCAGCAATCCCAATCCCAGCGCAGTGATAGCAAGGCGATGGTAAAACGCGGTATTGCCTGTTGAACGCGTGGCAAGTTCGATCAGCATTGCCGCACTTGCCAGACTGCTGAGCGGAAACACAATGGCATCGGGCAGCAGGTGGCTATCAAACAGTGCGGCAGATAAACAGAAGCCAACAGCTAAGGCTGACAGCGTTGAGAGCATGTTTAGAACACCATTGAGTTTTGATTGTTGTGAAAGCTGAAAACTGAATTGACGCAGGGCGAGAAAAAGCGTGGCTGCCAGTACGGCGAATAGGAACAAGTCGGCAGAATAGAGCCAGAGGCTACGGCCAAGTAGTACTGCTAGGGGCAGGTATTGCAGTGCCAGAGCGGTGATGCCCTCTTGTGTCTTGGCCGAACTTTTCCCCTTGGCAACACGTCTGCTCAGAATAAGTGTCAGTACGCCCAAGGCCAACACCATCAAGCCAATCATGTAAGGTTCTCGCAGCGGAATCAGTAGTGCGGCATTGCTCATCAAAAACAACAGCGTCAGTTTTGTTGCCATGCTGCGCGCTAGCACCAGAAAGCCGAGATAGATGATGGGCGTCAGCACCAGCAGTGCTCCGGCACTGGTCATTAGTGCGGTCTGCATGCTGCCGACAGACCAGGCCATATAGCTTGGGTAGTTCATCGATTGCGCGATGGTGCTTTGAGAAAATATGAAGGCACCGAGGATGGCGAAGTTGGCCGGTACTGAGACGAGTGCCAGGCTCAACAACAGGCGGGCACCTTTGCCCTCTTTTAACCAGTGGCCACTGGCCAAGCCAATGGCCGCCAGCACACCGCTGTGGCCGAGCATCATCAAATAACGAAAGGTATCGTTGCCAGTTTGCCAGCCCTTGGCCAGAAAACTATACATAGCGATGATCACCGCGGCAGCGCCGAGCAGGCGCAGCAGGTTGGGCAGCTTCTGCATCAGGTCGGTGGGTGAAAGGCGTGAGCTGTTGTTGTCATCGGCTTGCCAGTCATTGATTTCAGTGCTCATGATTTTTTCTCCTCTGCCAGCAGGTCGGCCAGTTGTTGACGTAATTCGTCCTGCTGTTCCCGGGTGGCAAATTCTTGCTCGATAGGGTCAATGATCGGTGCGTTGTCATTGCGCATTTCGGCCTGACAGACCTTGACCTCCCAGCGGTCGAAGGATTTTTCCAACTGACGATTGTCTTCATGCATTGCCTGGTTGGTGGTATTGAGGGCGGCGCTGCTCGACTGGCGGGCGCGCATCAGGGTTTGCTTTTGATTCATCTCAGCCAGTTGGGTCTCGCTTTGGGTGATGTCTTGGGCCAGCTGTTGACTGGTTTGTTGATAGGTATCCAGGCTGTGTTTGAGTCGGACGATTTCTTTGTCACATTGCTGGCTGCGTTGTAGACAGATCAGGGCTTTGGCCTCGTCTGTTTTAGCGCTGATCACAGCCCTCTCGCGCCAGCGCTGTTGATCGTTCTCCTGGGTTTCTATCTGTTGTTTGAGTTTGGTTTCTTCGCGTTGGACTTGGGCCAGATTGACCTTGGCCTGGGCGATCTTTTTTCGCATCTCATCGAGCGTGGCCTGAATAACGGCATCGTGATTTTCGATTTCGCCGACAACTTGATCGACATGAGATACCAGGGTGGTGGAAAGACGTTTGAAAATAGACATGATGGGTTGCTCCGTTTTTTGATGTTGACGGAGTAATTGTTGGTCACAGATTCAAATAAATAAACTTTATTGGTATTTGTCTCTTTATAATTTCCTTTGGGTATACTAAAAGTATACTTATTTGTGGGGGCAGCAAAATTGATCAGCAAATGGCGCAAATAAAAGCGGTTGTCGAAACACTCAAAAAGCTGCTGAAATCTCAGCAGCTCACCTATGCAGAAATTGCGCGGCGGCTGGGAATGAGCGAGGCCAATGTTAAACGCATGTTTGCCAGCAGACGTTTCAGCCTGGAACGGCTAGAGCAGATCTGTCATTTGATGCAAATGGAGTTAAGCGATTTGTTTCAGCTTTATGAAGAGTCGCGCCAGCAGGTCACGCAGTTAACGCAAGAGCAGGAACGCGAGCTAGTGTCGGATACCCGCTTACTGCTGGTGGCGGTGAGTGTGCGCAACCGCCTTAGTTTCAATGAGATCATCACCCATTACAATATTTCCGAAACGGAGTGTATCCGTCATTTGGCCCGGCTGGACAGGCTCAAGATCATTGATCTGTTGCCCAATAATCGTATCAAACTGCGTATCAGCGAAGATTTTCGTTGGCTGCCGAATGGCCCGATTGAGCGCTATTTTGAACAGCAGATCCAAGCCCAGTTTCTCAAGTCTGGCTTCAGGTTAGCTGGTCAGCAACGTCTGTTTATTTTTGGCCTGCTGAGCGAGGCCTCACATCAAGTGATGATGACCAAGTTGCAGTTGCTGGCCAAGGAGTTCGCTGAGCTGCAGCGCCAGGATGCCCTGCTTCCACTTGATAAAAAGGAAAACCTGGGTCTGTTACTGGCCCTGAGGCCGTGGGAGTTTGATCTGTTTCAGCCCATGCTGCGACGTTGATTTGGCTGTGATTAAATTAAAAATGAAAAAAAGCCTGTTGGGGAACAGGCTTAGGGGGCGGGCCTATTCAATAGGCCCTGTTTTGAGGAGGCGTAAATTTCGTTTAAGTAAAGTATGTTTGCACTATATTGCAAATGATTATCATTTGCAATAATTTTTTTTGCAGGGCGTGTCTATTTTTAGGTTGAGGTAAATATAAGTTAGGTTGTTGTCGCTAACAGATTGATCAGAACTGGGAAAAAATGACATATTTTTCTATGATGCAAAAACAGCCATTCTGGTCGTGAAAATTTATTTTTTAAGGTAATGAAGGGGTTGTTGAGCTTTTTTAAATACTCTGTACACTAAATGGATTGTTTGTTGGTCTTGGGAAGTTAAAAGAAAAACAATATGAAGTTAGGGCCAAAAATCACTCTTGGATATGTTATATCCGCCTTTCTTGTCATTATCGTGGGATTTGCCAGTTATAGGGCAACCATAAATGTAGAAGACAGGCATGAAGCTGTCCTTGCCGCTGTAATTCCAAATCTGCAGGCCTTACAAGATATTGAAGCAAGTGGTTTGCGCATTCTTGCCATCACCAGCGAGCTTACCTGGATGTACGCCTATGCCAAAGGCAATGTTGATGACGAAGAATGGAATGAAGAGCTGCATGAGCTGAAGCATGATGCCATCGAACCATTTGACGCAGCAGTCGCACGCTATCGTAAAATTGCAGAAGAGCTGGTCGCACATGAGATTGTCTTTGTCGAAATTATTGAAGAATGGGGTGAGCAGCTAAAAAAAGAAAGCCTGCACCTGGTTGATTCGGTAAAGCGGAATGTAAGCCCAAAAGAATTGAATGACGTGCGCGAAGCGCTAGAACACATCGAAAAGAATTTTCTTCTCTCAGTTGAGGCCGCCAAAACACATGAAACTGAGGAACTCAAGATTGAGACAGAGAACCTTAAGGAGGTGCTCGATAATGTTGAGAAGACAATTATTATTGGCAGCGCGATTGCGTTTATTCTCGCCATATTTAGTGGCAGCTTGATTGCGAGATCATTGAGTCGTCCCATCATTGCGCTCAAAAATGCTGCGGCAAGTGTAGGCAAAGGTGATTTTAACGCCAGGGTAAATATCAAATCTAAGGATGAAGTGGGTACGTTGGCTGAATCCTTTAATGCCATGAGCGATGCCTTGGGCAAGACCACGGCTGTATTTGAGAATACCAGCGAGGGTGTTGTGATTACAGACGCTGATATCAACATTATCGCAATTAATAAAGCGTTTACAGAGATCACCGGGTATGAGGAATCAGAGGTGTTGGGAACAAACCCACGGGTCTTGAAATCTGATCGCCACGACAGAGACTTTTACAGAGAGATGTGGTCACAACTCCATGACTCAGGTTTATGGCGAGGTGAGATGTGGAACAGGAAAAAGAGCGGTGAGGTTTTTCCTATCTGGGAATCTATCCGTGCAATCCGCGATCAAAACAAAAATGTCAGCCACTATATTTCAGTATTTTCCGACATCAGTTCCCTTAAGCGTTCGCAGGAGAAGCTCGATCACCTAGCCTATCATGACCCGCTTACCGACCTGCCAAATCGACTATTGTTTGAAGACCGTCTGCAGCACGCTATAAAACACGCAAAAAGGGCAAACGGGCAGGTCGCAATATTTTTTCTCGATCTTGATAGATTCAAAAATATTAACGACAGTCTGGGGCATGCGATTGGGGATGATTTATTGATTGAGGTTGGCAAGCGACTCAATCGGGTGGTCAGGCAGGATGACACCGTTGCCCGCCTAGGCGGAGATGAATTTGCTGTGGTAATGGAAAAGGCTGCAAAATCAGAAGATGCTGCAGTGCTGGCTCAGAAAATACTAGCAGCATTCCAGGCGCCTATTGTCGTTGGAGAGCATCAACTTCACGCGACTGTGAGTATCGGTATTAGCCTTTTTCCGGTCGATGGTACAGACGTGCCAACCTTGCTGAAAAATACAGATGCCTCACTGTTTAGAGCAAAAGAAGAAGGGCGTAATGGCTTTCAGTTTTATACCTCGGAATTAACCACAAAGGTATATGAGCGTTTGGAGCTTGAGACTGCATTGCGCAGCGCGGTGAAAGAGAATCAATTGCTGGCGTATTATCAGCCCTTTGTTTCGCTGGAAACAGGCGAAATCATCGGTGCGGAAGCGCTGTTACGTTGGCAACATCCTGAACTTGGCCTGATTCAACCTGATAGGTTTATTCCATTGGCCGAAGATTCTGGACTGATTATCTCGATTGGTGCCTGGATTTTGCATCAGGCATGTGGTCAGGCAAAGCGCTGGCTGGATGATGGATATCAGATGAACAAGATTTCAGTCAATGTTTCAGGATTGCAGATTCAGCGTGAAGAGTTTGAGGAGGTTGTATCGCAGGCGCTTTATAGTACAGGGCTTGATGGGAAATACTTGGTGCTTGAAATTACTGAAAACGTAATCATGCAGAAGACTGAAAAGGTGGTAGAGACGCTCACCCGGCTTAAACGTTTAGGCGTGCAGATTGCGATCGATGATTTCGGCACCGGTTATTCATCCCTGAGTTATCTCAAAGAACTGCCTATTGACAAGCTCAAGATTGATAAATCCTTCGTGCGAGATATTCTAGAGGATAGCAATGACGAGGCGATTGCAAATGCCGTGAACGCGCTGGCACAGAGTTTGGACCTGGGTGTTGTGGCTGAGGGAATCGAAACACTAGCCCAAGAGGCCTCCCTCAAAGCCCAGGGCTGTCTTGTTGGGCAAGGTTTTCTATATAGCAAGCCCGTAACGGCCACTAATTTTGAAATCCTGCTGAAAAAGCAGCAAGATTAAGTTTTATTTGCGAGATAAAAAGAAGGCGCCGTCATCAATGAGGGCGCCTGAGTAAACTGAGGAAAATTCTCAGATAGCGACGGCACTCACCATGAGAGGCCAGTCATAGCTGCCAGGAGGAAGCAGC
>CALZIQ010000103.1 GCA_945787735.1 uncultured Chromatiaceae bacterium
GGATGCCAATGGCAAGGTAGAAGGCGGCAAACACCTGATGGTCGGCAGCCTGGAATACGATCATCGCATCAAGGGCAAGTGGAGTGCAGCCGTGTTCTTCGATCGCGGTAATGCCATCAATACCATGAATGATCCGCTAGAAAGTGGTGCCGGTTTCGGCATTCGCTGGCAATCACCGATAGGCCCTATCCGTTTCGACATTGCCAATGCCATCAGCCGTGAAGACCGCCCCTGGCGTTTGCACATTAACATCGGGCCTGACCTGTGAAGCGTTGGCTCGCCATCATTTTTATTCCGCTTCTGCTGCTGCCGGTTCTGCTATTCACCTGGCTCATCAGCAGCGAAAGCGGCCTGCGCTGGAGTATGAATCAGGCACAACCATTTATCCCCGGCGATCTCAATTTCACTGAGCTTAGCGGCCGCCTGATCGGCCCGATAAACATCACCGGCATCACCTATCAACTGGATGGGCAACGAATCGAAACTGACCAACTTGAACTGGACTGGCGCCCGGCTGAACTGCTCGCCGGTCACATTGATATTAGCCGGCTTTATCTCTCAGGACTGAAGATACACCTGCCACCCCCGACACCAGATGCAAACAACAAACAAGCACTCACCCTGCCCGAAATCAAGCTGCCCTGGCGTCTGGGCCTGAACGATGTGCGTATCGACAACATTCAAATCATTCAGCAGCAACAAACATTCCAGCTCACACAACTATCACTCAAAGCCAACACCGTGATCAGCCGCATCGACATCGAACGCTTAAGTCTTAGCGCTGAGAACTTCAGCCTCGACATCAACGGTGAACTTCGTCCAACCAGACAGTACCGCCACAAGCTAAATGTAGCCTGGACATTCAAACCACCCCAGAGTGAATGGCTAAGCGGAAAGGGACAGTTAGTCGGAGACGTCAAACAACTCAAACTGAAACAACAGGTGTCCGGCCCACTCGAATTAAACCTGGAGGCCGAACTCAAAAACCTGCTCGAACAACTCACTTGGCAGGCCAAGGCCGACATCAGTAACATTGACACCCGCCGGTTTGACCCGACCCTGCCTGCCATTACCGGCAAGCTAAACCTGCAAGGACAAGGCAATCTTGAAACAGCCGACATCAGCGGCCGTGCCGATGGCCAGCACGCTGAACTGGGACCTTTCGATAGCCAATTCAAACTACGCCGCCTGACCGACAACACCCTGATGATCGACCAGCTGGCACTGCATACACCGGTAACCGAGACACGACTCAATGCTCGCGGCCAATGGCAGCCGGGGGCTGGCGGCGGCACCATGGATTTGGCACTGCACTGGCAGAAACTGCGCTGGCCTTTGCAGGGAACGCCATGGTTCGACAACACCCTCGGCAGTGCCTGGCTCACAGGCAGCCTGGCGCAATATCAATTCGGCATCGCCACCGACCGCCCTTGGCCTGAAGCACCACTTTCCGACTGGTATGGCAGCGCCACAGGCAACCTGGACGGCATGGACATCCATAGCCTACGCATTACCCTGCTCGAGGGCGAAACGCTCGCCACAGGCCGGCTCGATTGGTCGGATCAGTTCCACTGGCAAGCCGATGTTACCGTAAACGAAATCAATCCTGTCACCTTGCTGCCCGACTGGCCCGGCAAGCTGAACGCAAGCATTATCAGCAGTGGCGGCATACAAAACGGCCAACTACTAGCCAAGGCCGACATCCAACAACTGCATGGCACACTGCGCGGCTATCCTGTGTCTCTGCGCAGCCAAGTAACTTGGCGCAACCAAGGCCTGGACATCGCCAGTTTTAATTTCAATTCAGGCACGTCCAACATCCAGGCATCCGGTCGCCTTGCCGATGAACTGTCACTAGACTGGACCTTGAACAGCCCCAACCTTGCCGAGCTTTATGCTGAAGCCGGCGGACAACTCAGCGCCAATGGCAGCGTCAATGGGCCACGCGATACACCAAAGATCGCCGTCAGTGTTAGCGGTAATGATTTCAGCTTGCCGGACTACCGCATCGGTAGTCTCAACGGCAGCATGGCTGTTGACCTGTTTCGCTGGCAACAACTAGACCTCGTCCTAAAAGCAGACACAATCAATTTTAAAGACCAAACCCTGCAATCAATACAACTCGACGGCAGTGGCAGCGATGGCCAACACCAATTGCGCGCTGAAATTAATTCAGATGCAATCAACAGCATCATTGCTATTACTGGCCAGGCAAATGCAAGCGGTTGGCAAGGGCGGCTTGAACAAGCCGACATTTTGACACGCGACTATAAAAGCTGGCAGCTCAAATCACCCGCCAGACTTGAAATCAGTGCCGAAAAAATTGAGGCAGAGCCATTTTGTTGGATGAGCAGCGATGGCAATATCTGCCTAACACTGCAACGCGACACAGATAAATTGCAGGCAAAGCTTGAAGCGAAGCAACTACCACTCATGCTATTCACACCTTGGCTACCACCTGATCTGAAACTTGAAGGCACAAGCAACGCCCACGCCGATTTCACACTACAGTTGCCAAACAAACTACGCGGCAATGCCCGCATCGAACTCCCAGCTGGGATATTGAGTTATCCCGTACTGGAAGGTGAACGTGACCGCTGGCAATACAACGAAGGCTTGATCAAAATTACACTGGATGACAAAGGCATTCACGCCAATAGCAATCTCTCCATGGGCAATGGCGACCGTTTCAAAGGCACACTGGAATTACCCGGCGCGGAGCTGTTGAGCCTGGATAGCAACACTCAAAAACTGCAGGCCGACGCGGAGCTGGCCATTCATAAACTGGAACTGATCGAGGCACTGGTGCCCGAGGTCCAGGATCTTCAAGGTGAAGTGAACATCACCCTGCGCGCCGACGGTGTGCTTAAACAACCCCAACTTCGAGGCCTGGCGCAATTGCGTAATGGCGCATTGCGTATTCCAAGACTGGGGTTGAATATCAACCAACTGAAATTTGAAGCCAAAAGCGACGCATTTGAAACGCTCAATTTTCAGCTGACGGCGCACTCCGGTGAGGGCACACTCAACATCGAGGGAAAAACCCGGCTGGACAAACAGGCTGGCTGGCCAACTGAAATCAACATAAAGGGAAATTCCTTCGAAGTCTCACGTATCCCAGAGGCAAGGGTACTGGTCTCTCCCGATCTGCGCGTGCAGATTCAAAAACGTACTGTGCGCATCGAGGGTAATGTCCACATCCCTTTTGCCAAGTTACAGCCCAAAGATATTACCACCGCCACAAAAATCTCAGATGACGCAGTCATCATTGGTGGCGATCAAGCAGCACTGGAAAAATGGGCGGTATTTACTAAAGTCCGTTTAACATTGGGTGATCGCATCCACTTCTTTGGCTTTGGTTTTGAAGGGCGCTTCGGCGGCAACCTGTTGCTTGAAGACGAGCCTGGCGAGCTCACTCGCGGCACCGGTGAACTCACTGTGCCAGAAGGCCGTTACCGCGCCTATGGCCAGCGCCTGGAAGTGGAACAGGGCCGCCTACTCTACACCGGTGGACCGCTCTCTAATCCAGGCATCGACCTGCGCGCTGTGCGTCATGTAGGCAGTGTCACCGCCGGCCTCAAGGTGCGTGGCACGCTGCGTCAACCGCAGATCGAGCTCTTCTCAATCCCGGCCATGGGTGAAACCGATGCCCTCGCGTATTTGATCCTAGGCCGTCCGATTGAAACCAGCTCCGACGAAGAAGGCGCCATGCTGGCCAAGGCAGCCCTGGCACTGGGACTCAGCGGTGGTGACCGCCTGGCCCGCAGCTTGGGCGAACGTTTCGGCCTGGATGAAATGCGTATCGAATCCAGCGACAGCGGTGAACAGGCCTCGCTAGTGATGGGGCGATACCTCTCACCCAAACTCTACATCAGCTACGGCGTTGGCCTGATAGAAGCCTTCAACACCATCAACCTACGTTATCAGATTTCAGATAAATGGCAGCTCAAGGCTGAGAGCGGGGAATATCATGGTGCTGATCTGCTCTATACTATCGAACACTAAAGCAATCCACTTATCGCCTACCTGTCAGAAGCAGGCGCTAGTTCAACTAAAGTCAGTAGTGTCATTGTCATGGAAGGAGTGTCTTAATGAATTACAAATTAACCATCAGCCTCATCCTCATCGGCCTGGCCGTGTTATTCGTGGTGCAAAATGCCGCGGTGGTAGATATCCGTTTACTTTTCTGGACGGTGTCCATGTCGCGCGCCTTGATGATCTTTTTCCT
This sequence comes from uncultured Chromatiaceae bacterium, assembly GCA_945787735.1. Classification (GTDB taxonomy): domain Bacteria; phylum Pseudomonadota; class Gammaproteobacteria; order Tenderiales; family Tenderiaceae; genus Tenderia. The sequence goes on from CALZIQ010000103.1 coordinate 4,229, forward strand.
GCTGGCCATCGGCATTATCATCGGTTGGCTACTGCGCAGTTTTGCCGAACACAAACAACAGGAGCAAGAGCTGGAATAAGGCAGTTTAATACACTGATCTCTCCCTGCTTTGATAACCAGGCAATTGGAACGATGAAAATCTAAAAGGAGAGGAAACAGTAACGTGTAGCCCTTCAAAATTGATCTTACATGAAGAATCAAATTTGATTGGATTGAGATTTTCCGCCTCCCGGCTAAAAAGTGGATCTTGATTGTAATTACGGCTTACGAGTCTCAACAGATATGTAGGGTGCGCACTGCGCACCATTAATAATCCTATATCACCAAGCCCATCTCAAGTCAGATTTAATGGTGCACGATGTGCACCCTACATTGGGTAGACAGGGTGAACAGGAATGAATGCTTCGAAAAACTGGGAGTTAAATCTGAATGCGTGTTGTTGTAGTGTTGCTTAGGCAAACCCTGATAGCGGGTAAAGTTTAGTGGGTTGCTGTGAAATCCGCGGCTTCCTTGCGTGTGAAGAAGCGCCCCTCTCTTTCAAAACCCGAGATGATGTGTTGACTTACTTCGAGAACAACACCGCATTTGTCACGTCTAATTATTAATTGCTCAGGTAGACCGTCCAGAACGTGTATCGGGGCAGGTGCTCCATCAGCAAAGCATGAGCGGTAAACACGACCGCTAGTACTGTCTAAAAATGCCGGCACAAATCCACATTGTTTGTTTCGTTTGCTAACACCACCAGTACCAGAAAAACAACGGTTTTGCTCCGCGAGTTTCGTTTTTGTCATCAAAGTTGTGAGCTCTTCCAATTCTAATTTCGCTTCATCTCTGTGTCGCTTATTTATAACTACAACTTCCACTGCCAACTAGCACCGATCACAGACGGCCAGGGAGCAGGTTTTACACACCTGAAAAAACGTACCTAGTTATACAATTGCAAGGTTTGCGCCAATCGCTTAAATCTTACGTAAAATCTATTACTTGAGAAAAACACTGTGAAATATCGAGATCAAAATGTAAAAAGTCCCGACATAACAATGCCAGACAAAACCTGGCTTGCATTTCACCTATGTAGTAACAGGCTTACACGGAATCCCGGAATGGCTGCTTATCCTAAAGACTGAGTGAAAGCTCGGCGCTAATTTTTTAAGTGGGAATTGGCAACTCGATTTAGCAGTATATTGTTTGCATTTTCCCACTTTGGAAAACATATTCGCGCGAGTTTATTGGTGAAGTGGGAAGTATATTTATAGTTTTTCAAATACATTAGTTTTCACACTGTCTGGCTGTAGACCTGGTGTTCAAAGAAATTGGGCTAGGCGCCTACAACGGATCAACTCCGTTATTCAATTAACCCCTATTAACCAGATCTACCAATCCAATCTATTTAACAAGCCAGTTTAATCACTCGACCACTTCCACTCGAGTATCTCCGGCATATCCTGACCGTGCTTGGCAATGTAGTGTTTGTGCTCAATCAACTTGTCACGAATCATCTGCTTGGCATAGGCGGCGACATACCCTAGCTTGGGCACACGGTCAATGACATCGCTTACCAGATGAAAGCGGTCAATGTCGTTGCGCACTGCCATGTCGAAGGGCGTGGTGGTGGTGCCCTCCTCCTTGTAGCCACGCACATGCAGGTTTTTATGATTGGTACGGCGATAGGTTAAACGATGGATCAACCAAGGATAGCCGTGGTAGGCAAAGATGATCGGCTTGTCGGTGGTGAAGAGTGTGTCGAAATCTCGATCTGACAAGCCGTGCGGGTGCTCTTCTTTCTGTTGCAGAGTCATCAGGTCGACCACGTTGACGAGACGAATTTTCAGATCCGGCACATGCTCGCGCAATAGCTGCACGGCTGCTAATGTTTCGAGCGTCGGCACATCACCAGCGCAGGCCATCACTACATCCGGTTCAGCGCCCTTGTCGTTGCTGGCCCACTCCCAGATACCAATTCCTGCCGAACAGTGCTTTATCGCCGCATCCATGTCGAGCCACTGCGGCGAGGGCTGTTTGCCAGCGACGATGACATTGATGAAGTCACGTGAACGCAGGCACTTGTCGGTGATATAGAGCAGCGTATTGGCGTCAGGTGGCAGATAAACACGGATGATATCGGCCTTCTTGTTCACCACGTGGTCTATGAAACCTGGATCCTGATGAGAAAAGCCATTGTGATCCTGACGCCAGACGTGTGAAGTGAGCAGGTAGTTCAAAGATGCAATTGGCCGCCTCCATGGCACCTCGTTGCTAACTTTTAGCCATTTTGCGTGCTGATTGAACATGGAGGAGACGATGTGAATGAAGGCCTCGTAGCAGGAAAAGAAACCATGCCGCCCGGTAAGCAGATAGCCTTCGAGCCAACCTTGGCAGGTATGTTCGCTGAGGATTTCCATCACGCGCCCATCTGCGGCAAGGTGATCATCTTCTTCCAGCCTCTCCGCCAACCAGGTGCGGTCGGTCACTTCGAACAATGCGCCCCAACGATTGGAGGCGGTTTCGTCCGGACCGAAGATACGAAAGTTGCTGCGTTTGAGATTCAGTTTCATTGCATCGCGTAAAAAATTACCCATCACACGTGTCGCCTCGGCGATTTCATCGCCGGGCTTCTTTAATTTCACCGCGTACTCTTGAAAATCAGGCAGGCGTAGATCACGCAGCAATACCCCACCGTTTGCGTGAGGGTTGGCACCCATGCGTCGTTCACCCTTAGGTGCCAGCTCAGCGAGTTCCGGTTTCAAGCTGCCGTTATCATCAAACAGTTCTTCCGGCCGGTAACTCTTCATCCACTGCTCGAGCAACTCGAGATGACCCGACTTTTTCGACATATCAGAAAACGGCACCTGGTGCGAGCGCCAGTAGTCTTCGGCCTTTTTGCCGTCTACTTCTTTCGGCCCGGTCCAACCCTTGGGTGAACGTAGGATGATCATGGGCCAGCGCGGCCGTGTCGCTTGCCCGCTGCTACGTGCGTTATTCTGAATCTCTTTGATTTCGGCAATGACCGTATCCAGCGTCATGGCCATCTTTTCGTGCATTACTGTTGGATCAGAGCCTTCGACGAAATAGGGTTTATAGCCGTAACCAACAAAGAGATTCTCCAGCTCCTCATGCGAAATACGCGCCAGCAAGGTAGGGTTAGCGATCTTGTAACCATTAAGATGCAGGATCGGCAACACCGCGCCGTCATGGATCGGGTTGAGATATTTATTCGAATGCCACGATGTTGCCAGCGGTCCGGTCTCGGCCTCGCCATCACCCACCACACAGGCAACGATCAAATCTGGATTGTCGAAGGCCGCGCCAAAGGCATGCGAGACCGCATAACCCAGCTCACCACCCTCATGGATCGATCCCGGCGTTTCGGGTGTCACATGGCTGCCCACACCACCGGGAAATGAAAACTGCTTGAACAGTTTTTTCATGCCCGAGGCGTCCTGAGTGATGTTGGGATAGAGCTCTGTGTATGAACCTTCAAGATAAGTATTCGCTACCAGACCGGGGCCACCATGGCCGGGACCGGCGACATAAAGCACATTAAGATCGTGAGCCTTGATCAACCTGTTCATATGAGCATAAATAAAATTCAACCCGGGTGTGGTGCCCCAATGGCCAAGCAGACGTGGCTTGACCTGCTCGATGCTCAGCTTCTCATTTAACAACGGGTTGTCGAGCAGATAAATCTGACCAACGGAGAGATAATTGGCTGCGCGCCAATAGGCATCGATCTTGTGCAGCTCGTTCTTGCTCAGCGGGCCTGGCTCGATGCTTTTCTCAATAGCAGTTCCCATTACATATCTCCCTGTTTATTCAATCATTGCTTGTTTGGTGTTAGGCAGACCAAAGTCTGTTCAAAAATTTCACGCGCTTCATCGGTCGGAATCACCAATACTTTCACGTTAGCATTGTCTTGTTGGATTGCAACTGCGGAATCCTCATTTAATTGTGAATCAATTTTGATACCAAAAGCGTCCAAGCCCTCACAACAGCGTCGACGCACCACCACGTCATTTTCGCCAATGCCGGCGGTAAAAATCAGTGCGTCAACACGCCCCAATACAGCGCAATAGGCACCGATGTATTTACGAATGCGGTAACAAAACATCTCCAGGGCAAGTTTCGCCTTTTCATCCCCAAACTCAACCCGGCGATGAACTTCGCGCATATCATAGACTCCGCAAACCCCCATAAAGCCACTTTTCTCATTCAAGAGCTCGTTAATCTCTTGGTTGGACTTGTTCATTGCCTGTGCAAGATAAAACGGCACGGCGGGATCGAGATCACCGCAACGGCTGCCCATCATTA
>CALZIQ010000104.1 GCA_945787735.1 uncultured Chromatiaceae bacterium
CTTCCAATATAGACTCTACTGCTTCATAAGCCTTTTTGTCTCCGACCTTTTCAAGGTAAATAAGCTGTTTTTCTAAGTGGCTTGAGACAATTGATTCAACTGCCCAGGTACAGGCCATAATACCTTTCTTTCCCAGTAGGGCGGATACAAGACCCATGAAATAACCACCCAGTCCGCACAGCCAATAACTTTTACATTTTATGCCATTCCTGCGCTTTATTTCTTCCCAGAATATATTCAGATGTTTCTTTTCATCTTCCAAGAATTCTTCAAGCATGGGCACATAATCTCTACCCAGTAACTTTGATACAAAGATTTGAGATCGGTAGATGTTAATTGCTCCAAATTCACCAGCATGGTTAACTTTAAGTATTTTTTTTGGAGTATCTATTTGTCCGGTACTATCTCTGTATTCCATCGTTTTATGACGCATAACATTGAGTATCTATCAAAATAACAAATAAACCCGGTCATTTTGATAGATATTAATAACAAAGAAATCTAATTTACCGATTTTTTCTGGCATTGTCATTTAGCAATTTTTTCTAATCATTCAATCAGGCAGTCTTCTACTCCATTGAGCAATGGAATTTGTTATGTGCCACCTAGTTTTTTCAGTCTGATTGATATCTTCCTACTTGCATCATTTTCTCTTTGTGATACTGTTTAAATAAACAGTATCACACAGGGGCACTATGGACACTTCGAAGCCAAGCTCACCATTCATGTCTAAGGTAAGAGATGCGATTCGAGTCAGGCACTACAGCATTCGCACCGAAAAAGCGTATATGGGTTGGATTAGGCGTTTTATCTATTTTCATAACAAACGTCACCCAGATGAAATGGATAGGTTTCATGTCGAGGCCTTTTTAACTCATCTCGCGGTTAAGCTTAAGGTCTCCCCTTCCACCCAAAACCAGGCGCTAAATGCACTGAATTTTTTATACCAAATTGTTCTAGAACGACCTATTGGCGAACTTCAAGATGTTGTACGCGCCAAAAAAAAACAGAGGCTGCCAATTGTATTGACACAGGATGAAGTACGGCGGGTTTTATATCACTTGAATGGTATTCACTGGCTGGCTGCCTGTTTGTTATATGGGTCAGGCTTACGTTTGATGGAGTGCATGCGCTTACGCGTGATGAATTTAGACTTTGATCATCGTGCTATATACATCATTGATGGCAAAGGCGGTAAAGACCGGATTGTCACCATGCCGGATACTTTGATCGTGCCTTTACAACGCCATCTTGGTGTTGTCAAAAATATGCATCAGAAGGATTTGGCTGATGGGTTTGGAACTGTCTATTTGCCCTATGCACTTGAACGGAAATATCCCAACGCGAACAAAGAATGGGAGTGGCAGTACGTGCTCCCAGCCACTAACCGCAGCGAAGATCCTCGCTCAGGTGAAGAGCGACGGCATCATATCGATGAGCAGGCGATAAGACGTGCGATTAAGGCTGCTATGCGCAAGGCTGGCATTCACAAATCGGCCAGCTGTCATACCCTAAGACATTCGTTCGCGACACACTTATTAGAAAGGGGCATGGACATACGTACGGTGCAAGAACAGCTTGGCCATAAGGATGTTAAAACCACGCAGATTTATACCCATGTATTAAATAGAGGAGGTAATGCTGTGGTCAGCCCGCTCAATAGTTTGTTGGACTACGGTAAAATTTAAGGCTGCTCGCCCCAGCGCGGCAACAACTCATGTTCGATATCGAGATGATCGAGAATGCGCGCAACAACAAAATCAACCAAGTCATCAATTGTTTTCGGCTTTTGATAAAAGCCAGGATTGGCCGGTAGAATGGTGACGCCAAGTCGTGCGAGTTTAAGAGAATTTTCTAAATGAATTGCTGACAGCGGTGCTTCACGGTGAACGAGAATCAATTTACGCTGTTCTTTAATAGCGACGTCTGCAGCGCGCTCCATAAGATCAGAACTTGTGCCGTTGGCCGCAGCAGAGAGAAACGCACTGGTACAGGGGCACACCACCATGGCACGCGGGCAGCCTGACCCACTGGCGACAGGTGAATGCCATTGTTCTTTGCCCCACACATGCAACTGTCCCTGCCCTGCAGCATAGAAATTAGCGAGTTGTTCTTGCATCTCTTTGGGCGTACCCGAAATTTTAACATCGGTTTCCATGGCAATGACAAGTTGTGCTGCCTTGGAAATCATCATATGTATCTGCTCGCCCTTCTCGATCAGGCACTGCAATAGTCGTAATCCATAGGCAGCGCCAGAGGCACCCGTCATGGCCAGAGCGATGCTGTTTCTTGTATCCATACCGCTTATCCCAGTGCCTCTAACAATTTTTGGTGTATGCCACCAAAGCTGCCATTACTCATCACCAACACATGATCACCAGGCCGTGCTTCGGCGGCAACATACTCAACAATTGCTGCAACATCATCAAACTGCTTGGCCTGATCGCCTAAACTGGCAACCACCTGACTCAGGTCCCAACCCAAATCAGGCGGACCATAAAGCAATACTTCATCGGCCGCTTCAAGCGATGGCGCAAGCGTTGTAGCATGTACGCCCATGCGCATTGTATTAGAGCGCGGCTCGAGGATGGCGATGATCTTGCCACTGCCTACCCTATTGCGCAAACCATCCAATGTTAGATTGATGGCCGTAGGATGATGGGCAAAGTCGTCATAAACGGTAATACCGTTGACTACGCCTCGCACCTCCATACGTCGTTTTACATTTTTGAATTCATTCAGCGCAGCAACCGCTTCATGAGCTATCACACCGGCATGGCGGGCGGCAGCCACTGCAGCCAGGGCATTATGTACGTTATGCATGCCAAGCAGACTCCAATTCACATCGCCCACATGGTCATCACCCCAATATACTGAGAACGCACTGCCATCTTCTTTGATAACGCGTGCATTCCAAAGCTTCTCTTCCGGCTGCTCTACACCAGCTGTATCAAACTGTTCCAGCGGCGTCCAACAACCCATACTGAGCACATCCACAAGATTGGGATCATCCACAGGCGCAATGATCAGGCCATTGCCGGGTACAATGCGAACCAAGTGATGAAACTGTTTTTTAATGGCATCAAGATCTTCAAAGATATCGGCATGATCGAATTCAAGATTGTTTAAAACTAAGGTACTCGGCTTGTAATGGACGAACTTAGAACGTTTGTCGAAAAAGGCAGTATCGTATTCATCTGCTTCCACCACAAAAAACGGTGCATCACCCAAGCGGGCCGAGATACCAAAGTTGGCTGGTATACCACCGATGAGAAAGCCTGGAGTAAGTTTTGCATACTCCAATATCCACGCCACCATGCTGGAAGTTGTTGTCTTGCCGTGAGTACCGGCCACCGCCAGCACCCAGCGCCCTTTCAAAATATGATCAGACAAAAACTGCGGGCCAGAGATGTATGGCAGACCACGTGCCAACACATATTCAACCGAAGCATTACCACGCGACATGGCATTGCCAATCACCACCAGATCGGGTGCCGGATCAAGCGGCGCGGGATCAAACCCCTTATGCAGTTCGATGCCCTGCTCTTGCAACTGTGTACTCATGGGTGGATAAACATTGGCATCCGACCCCGTTACAGTAAACCCCATTTGCCGCGCCAGGATGGCAATGCCACCCATAAAGGTTCCGCAGATTCCGAGAATGTGAATGTGCATATCAGTTGGTATTGGTTACAAAAAGAGATTGCATCACGCTAATCGACACATACATATAGATCACCGCCAGCAGCACACCGACAAAAAACGGCGCTGAAATTGCGTGGCGCAAAATATGGCCGACAACACTCAAATGCCAAAATACCAGAACTAGAATCATCACCGAAGGCAAAATAGCGCCTTGCTCGCCCATCTGCATTTGAACAAACGATAATGGCAAGGCCATGATGAATATAATTGCACCACTGCCCATCAGCGCAGTAAAGGTTTGTTGAAAGCGCGGCCCAAGCTCTTTAATCCACAATAACAACTGGGTCATGGCAGCAATCAGGGCAACTTCCAACATGCCTGACACCACTGCCGCGCCTGGAGAAAGTACCAACAAATTCCCCAACATACTTGCAATGCCATAGACCAGCGCGCTGGCCGCCATTAAAAAGCTTGAGGTCGGCAGATCCTGCGGCGCCAGTCTGAACAGGCAAATTTTCCAGAACACATCGATCAGTTTTCCCATGGCGTTAAGTTACCACACATGTGCATGATTTAAGGAGCTTTTGATTATTTCACGAATTTAGTAGAGCCACGCGCCAGTACGTGCTTAAATCATTTTCAGGCATGGCTAAATCTGAAATCAATCCCTATCACTTTCCCTGGCGCAGCGGTAATCGGTTCCAGCTGCGGGTAGATGGTGACGACTTTTTTCCTGCCATGCTTGATGCCATTCAAGACGCCAAACAGCTGATCGCGCTGGAAATGTATCTGGTGGAATCCGGCAGGGTGCTGAATCAGTTCATCGATGCACTGCTACAAGCCGCCAGGCGAGAGGTTAAGATATTCTTGCTGCTAGATGACTTCGGCGCCCGCAGCATGAAAAAACATGACCGTCAGCGCCTGCAACACGCCAACATCAAACTCTGTTTCTATAATCCTTTGCACTATGGCAAGTTACGCCGCATGCTGTTTCGCGATCATCGCAAACTGCTGTTGGTGGACAATCGCGTCGCCTTCATTGGTGGCGCGGGTATCACCGACGCCTTTGATCCATCGCATTCGGGCAAACATTACTGGCACGATATCATGCTCGAAATACATGGCCCTTGCGTCTTAGATTGGGGTCAACTGTTCATAGAAAACTGGCCGGCGGATAAGTCCGATCTGGATTTTTTCAATCACTTCAGCGCCAGTACAGACACATCGAATCAAGACCTGCTCGGGCGAGTCACCATTACCCAGCTTGGCAACCGCCAAGAAATCAAGGCCTCGCTGATAAAACGCATCAAAAGCTCTGAACACCAAGTCTGGATCACTACCGCCTATTTCGTTCCCTCGTGGAAAATCCGCCGCGCCTTGCGCAAAGCAGCCAGACGCGGCGTGGATGTGCGCCTGATACTACCCGGTCGCCATACGGACCATCCCGCCATTCGTCATGCAGGGCGTCGCTATTACTACAGCCTACTAAAACACGGGGTGCACATTTTTGAATATCAACCTCGCTTCAGTCACAGCAAGGCCTACCTGTGTGATCAGTGGAGTTCAGTTGGCTCAAGCAATCTCGACCGCTGGAATTTTCTCTGGAATCTCGAAGGCAATCAAGAAATCGATGACCAGGGTTTTGCTACAGAACTCAAGAAAATGTTTGAAAACGACATTGCCGACTGTATTGAAATCCACTATGAAAACTGGCGACGACGCCCCTGGCATCGCCGCCTGCTAGAATGGTTCTGGGGTCGAGTCGATATCTGGCTCAGCCGCGCAGCATTACGCTGGCGCAATCGTAAAGACTAAACCACAGCCCGCTGAAAACGTGATCAGGGGATTCAGCTCCTCAGACGGCTGCGGCCGAAAAATCGGACAAGTGCGGGATGAACAAAACTAGGCAACACAGGCGCCGTTGCCGAATGCTGAGTAATTAGCATTTAATCCCATCCGCCAGGGCCGCGGTGCGCCCATCAGGGCGCTTTTTAGCATGCAATTAACGTTTGTAATCAGGATTAATCCAACATTGCGGCAAGGCCTCACCAGATGGAAAACTCATGTTTACCTTGGCGAAATCCTGTGCATCAGGCATTTCCTCGCCAGCATGAAAACGGCCATTGATGGTTTTTGAATTTGGGTCAATCAATGCCGCAACATTTAGCACCTCAACCAAATCGCCACTATTATTATCTTTTAAAAACATTGCCTCTCTCCTTGTGCTCTGATGACTCAGCCGCCGCTTGCATTGCGTCAACCACCTTTCTATATACTAGGCAGTGGTTAGGAGAAATGGCAACAATCCAGCAATAATATATTTGCTTAATTCACAGCTGACGACATCAGCCTCTATGCACAACATTCTGGAGTTCAAAATGAATTTACTGCAACAACTTCAACAGTTTGGCCAAAGCGTATGGTACGACAACCTACAGCGCAACATGCTCGGCAAAGATGGTGAGCTGGCAACCATGATCTCAGAGCACGGCCTGGCCGGTGTAACATCTAACCCATCTATTTTTGAAAAGGCCATCAATAATAGCCAAGATTATGATGCACAGCTTGCCGCACTGATCAGGCAAAACGCTGACCTGGACAGTCGCGATCTATTTTTTGCCCTGGCCATTGATGACATTCAACACGCTGCCGATCTGTTGCAGCCGGTTTATAAGCAAACAAAAAAACGTGATGGCTATGTCAGCCTTGAAGTCTCACCTGACCTGGCCTATGACACCGAGGCCACCATTGCCGAAGCCAAGCGCCTGGCACACAGGGTTGACCGGCCTAATCTGATGATCAAAGTGCCCAGTACTCGCGAAGGAATTGCCGCCGTTGAAGCACTCATCGCCGCCGGAATCAACGTGAATGCCACCTTGTTATTTTCAGTTCAGCGCTATGAAGAGATCGCCCAGGCTTATATCCGCGGCTTGCGTCAGCGCATACAACAAGGCCTGTCTGTGGATGGCATCGCCTCTGTGGCCAGTTTTTTTGTTAGCCGTGTCGACACCCTCATCGACAAACTGCTAGATGAAAAAATCATCAGCGCCACACCTGAACAAAAAGACATCATTGAGCAACTCAAAGGCCGGGTAGCAATTCTCAACGCCAAAGCGGCCTATGCAATTTATCAAACACTCTATGCTGAATCATTTGCAGACATTGCTGAACAGGGTGGCCAAAGCCAACGCCTGCTCTGGGCCAGCAGCGGTACTAAAAACTCGGCTTACAGCGATGTGCTCTACATTGATTCGCTTATCGGCCCTGACACGGTCAACACTATGCCGCCTGCCACCTATCAAGCCTTTCTTGATCACGGCAAACCAACTGAAACGCTGAGACAAGGCATGTCAGACGCTGCAGGCCAACTCTCACTGCTGGCTGAACTCAACATCGATTTACCTAGCGCCTGTCAGCAACTGGAAGATGAGGGCGTTCAAGCCTTTGCCAAAGCCTTCAATACGCTTCTTGCGGTAATTGAAAAAAAGATGGCATGAGCCATGTCTTGGGCTATCGGTTCAGGCAGTTATACTATTTTTTTAATTAGATTCGACCATGTCTCTCTGGACTGACATCGCCAACAGCATCTCTGCCGCCACCGGCCAGGCTTTTCATTGTCACAATCAACAGGCCGCTGGCGGTGGCTGCATCAATCGCACCTATACTGTGCGTGGTGACACATGCGCCTATTTCGTAAAACTCAATGACGCCAACTTGAGCGACATGTTTGAAGCCGAAGCAGCCGGCCTAAACGAGATGGCCGCCAGCCATTCCATCCGTGTTCCCGCCGCCATCTGTTCTGGCATCTCCGGCAATCAGGCTTTTCTGGTGTTGGAACATCTCGAATTTGGCAGCGGCAACAATAGCCATGACGCACTGGGGCAGATGCTAGCGCAGATGCATTCCCATAGCTGTGAAAGATTTGGCTGGTATCGTAACAACACAATTGGTTCTACGCCGCAGCATAATGATCAAACGAACAACTGGATTTCATTCTGGCGCGACCAGCGGCTTGGTTTTCAGTTACAGCTTGCTAGCCACAACGGTTATAACGGCAGGCTGCAACAACTGGGTGAACAGCTGTTACCTGTCATTGACGCCTTTTTTAGTGATTACCAACCAAACGCATCCTTATTACATGGCGATCTCTGGTCCGGCAATTATGCTTTTACTACGGATGGCACCCCAGTCATTTTTGACCCTGCTGTGTATTATGGTGATCGTGAATCTGATCTTGCGATGACCGAACTGTTTGGTGGTTTTAATTCACGCTTTTATCAGGCTTATGAAGCCGCTTATCCTCTTGATGAAGGATATTCCCAGCGTAAAACACTCTACAACCTGTATCATGTGCTGAACCATTTGAATTTATTTGGCGCTGGCTATCTTGGCCAGGCCGAATCCATGTTTGGCCGCTTGTTGTCAGAAGTACACTAGGAGCTGTTGTGTTGAACGATAAAGACATCTACAAAATTCTGTTTCACAACCAGAATAAGGTCTATGAAATCCATGCCCATGCGGTGAAGCAAAGCATGATGCTTGGATTTATTGAAGTTGAGGGACTCATCTTTGGCGAACGTAGCAGCCTGTTGGTTGATCCCGCCGAAGAAAAACTGCATGCGGAATTCACCAACGTTGAGCGCAGTTTTATTCCCATTAACGCTGTCATTCGAATCGACAAGGTAAGCCGTGCAGGCCAAAACAAAATCATGCCTGGCAGTGACACTACCAATGTCACCCCCTTCACCGGTGCTGCCTTTACACCACCAACAAAAAATGATTAACGCTTATTGAAACTTCAGCTCTAGCATTTTTCCGTTGGTTTTATCCGCAAGCGTCTTGTATTGATATTTAGT
>CALZIQ010000105.1 GCA_945787735.1 uncultured Chromatiaceae bacterium
GCAGAATGGGATGTGGAAATAGAGCGACAGTGGCGGCTTGCCAGCGTTGCTTTGCTTTGCGATGCGGCGATATTCGTCCTCGCCAAACCCCTCATGGAACTGCACCGCGGTGGGATACGAGGTATAGCGCGGCCCCGATTTATCGTGACGCTTGATCAGTTCCAGATCGAATACCAGGGATTGGTCCACACTCTACTCCTTACGAAAAACGGTGGTTGGACTAGAGATTATAGGGGAATTTGGGCTGCGATTTAACCCTGGCAGGCTTGATTGAATAGATCTCGATATTCCAGCAGCGTCTCGGCCTGCAACAAAAACACACCATGGCCGCCACGTTCGAACTCGAGCCAGACAAAAGGCACCTCGGGAAAACGGTTCACTAGTGCCTCTTCACTGTTGCCGACTTCGACCACCAATACCCCTTCTTCGGTGAGGTGATCAGAGGCCTGACAGAGAATTTTCAACACGATATCCAAGCCATCCTCACCCGCTGCCAGGCCCAGGGCAGGTTCACGCTGAAACTCCTCCGGCATCGAGGCCATATCCTCAGCATCCACGTAAGGCGGATTGGAGACGATCAGGTCATAACGTTTTCCCTTGATAGCGCTGAACAGATCAGACTGGATCGCGTTCACTTGATCCTCTAGTTCATGCCGCTCAATATTGATCTTCGCCACTTCCAGCGCCTCGGGCGAAACATCCAGCGCGTCCACCTCGGCCCAGGGAAACGCTATGGCGCAAGCGATGGCGATACAGCCACTACCGGTGCAAAGATCTAGAATTTTCTCGGTGCGCTCTTCATCCAGCCAGGGCGCAAACTGCTGCTCGATTACCTCGGCGAACGGCGAACGGGGCACCAGCACCCGCTCATCCACATAAAAGCTCATGCCGCCGAACCAGGCTTCATGGGTTAGGTATGGCACTGGCAGTCGCTCTTCGATGCGTCGATGAAACAGGGCCAGCACAGCCTCTTTTTCAGACTCGGTCAGGCGCGCTTGATGCAGTTCGGGCGCCAGTGGCGGCGTCAGATGCAAGGCATGCAAGGTCAAAAACAAGGCCTCGTCGACGGCATTATCCGCGCCGTGACCGAAATAGAGCTTGGCCTGATTGAAACGGCTTGCTCCCCAGCGGACAAAATCAACAATTGTGTGCAGCTGTGCCGCAGCTTCGTTTACAGCAGTCTTCAAGCTGAACTCTCTTAAATTTCTAGTATTTCTATGGATCGGTTAGATAGGCGGAAAAGAGTGGCCGCATTTTATCCATCACCTCTTCCGCGCGCATGGGGAACATACCAGAAAATACGTCCCATTCCATCAGGCTTTTGGCAATGGCGCCTTCTTTGCCTGCCGATTTCAACCGCACTGAGAGGCCCGTGTTGACCGTTTCCAGGTTCTTGTAGATATCGAACAGGCCATCAAGATCAACCGCCCCCTCCTTGCCGGCCTGACGACGGACAAACTGGGCCATGGCAAACGCTGTCACGGCGCGGTAGATAGTTTCCATTTCGTTCGCTAATGGCAAATGAAAACGCGCCACCGGTCGAAAATAGGCCGCATGCGGACAATCACTGGTGGCCATCAACAGGCCTATAAAAGAGCCCAGCGCCTTTTGCACTGTGGCTGAAACCACCACTGCCCGGTCTGAACTTTTGACCACTAACTTGACCGTATCAAGCAAATCCATCTCGTCGCAATCGTCTACCAGTTTGACCAGATTGAGCGCGGCGGGACAATAAGCGTGCTTTTCGGGTTGTAGCGGACAATTGCTGCATTTGTGATTTTCCAGCGCCGTCCATTCCGGCGGATTGGACGGCGCCCAGGCAACCGGCGTCAAGTTATCAGTACGTAAATGCAGCTCAAGCGTTTTCTCGTTGTCATCCGCAAAAATCAATTTGTATTGAATCTTGGTGATATCCACTCATCACTCCCCTTGCTGAGTATTGTCTGCCCGCATCAAAGTAATTCTGATGTAGGTTTATATTCATAACCCAGATCTTGCGCCACCGCCTGATTCGTTACATAGCCTTTGTAAACATTCAGTCCATCGAGCAGACCGGGGTTTTGACGCAAGACCTCTTCTCCCTGAGCGGCCAGTTGTAGCGCATAGGGCAAAGTGGCATTCGTCAGCGCCATGGTGGCTGTGCGGGCACAGGCACCCGGCATATTGGTGACACAGTAGTGCACCACGCCCTCTTCCACATAATACGGATCAGAGTGAGAGGTCGGCCGAGAGGTCTCAACACAACCGCCCTGATCGATGGCCACATCTACAATCACCGCCCCCTTGCGCATCTTTTGTACCAGTTCACGGCTGACCAGCTTAGGTGCGGCATGTCCGGGCAATAACACCGCACCGACAACCAGATCGGCCTCGGTGACCAATTCTTCAAGGGCATGCGCCTCAGAAAAGCGTGTTTTAAGCGCTGGACCAAACAGATCATCAAGCTGACGCAAGCGAGCTAGATTATTATCAAGAATGGTGACGTCGGCACCCAGGCCCAGGGCCATCTTGGCCGCCTCGGTGCCAACCACGCCACCACCAAGAACCACCACATTACCGCGTTGTACACCGGGCACGCCTCCAAGCAGTACACCGCGACCGCCGTTGATCATCTGCAGACCAAAGGCACCGGCCTGGACGGCAATTCGTCCCGCCACCTCGCTCATGGGCACCAGCAACGGTAAACGCCCAGCCTGGTCGGTAACGGTTTCATAGGCGATTCCGATGACCTTTTGCGCTAGCAGCTGGCGCGTCTGTTCCGGATCTGGCGCGAGATGCAAATAGGTGAATAGAATCTGGCCTTCCCACAGCAAAGGAAACTCACTCGCCTGCGGCTCCTTCACCTTGATTACCATTGGGCACTGATAGACCTGCTCGGGGCCGGGCACGATTTGAGCACCCACCGCCTGATACATCTGATCATGAAACCCAATGGCCTCTCCGGCCTGTGACTGAATCAGCACGTCATGCCCGGCATCAACCAGAACTTTGGCCCCGGCCGGTGTCACACCGACCCTGTATTCGTGATTCTTGATTTCCTTAGGTACGCCGATTTTCATGACTACCAATTCCTCACAAAATATCCCATCGTCCGACGAAAACCTGTCAGCTTCGAGACAAAATCAACTCATTCGCCAGCATTGACATGAGAGTCCCACACGTCTCGCACACTTTGCGCTAATGTCATGGGATCAAACGGTTTTGCGATAACCTCGAGGGCACCATAGGATTTGAATTGCTCAATTTCTTGCGGCTGCACTTTCGCCGTCATGAAGATAGCAGGTTTATCTTTCAGTCCCGGCAAGCGACGCAGCTCAGAGAGTGTTGTGGGTCCATCCATGCCCGGCATCATCACATCCAGCAATAGCAGGTCCGGGGCAAATTCCTCCGCTGAGGCGATTGCCTCCTCTCCCCCATTGCAGACTTTCAACTCAAATCCCCCTACTGCTTCAAGGGCGATTTTGGCGACGGCCTGAATATCTGGCTCGTCCTCTACATAGAGAATTTTTTTCAGTTCCTTTGTCATTGTTGCCTCCATTTAGCCTATACAGGAATTGTTATACCTATATCATCCGGCGCAGTAAATTTTTCTTTAGCCTCAAGACCTAAGATGGAATTAGCCCCCCAAAAACGGTATCCTATGGCGCAAATTTTGACACGGCCTCAATCAGCCACGAATAGAAGTACAAATTCGCATGACACTGAGAATGTTCCTAGGGTTTCTCCTGGCACTTACCCCACTGCCAGGTATGTGCTTGACACCCGCCCCACTAAGCCACGCCAGCTTCACCGAGCGCCCAAAACTTGGGCTCAGTGATGAATACCTGCAATTGGCGGCCGCTGAAAATCTTGAAACAGACATGCCCGTGCAAATGGAGAGCAATTCGTATGACTCTGAGTTTCCACATCTGCTAATCCCAACCGAGCCTGACAAAAGCGGCCTGATTCGAGACACAAAACTTTTTCTGCTCTATCAGGTTGCAGTTGTCGGTGTACTCTACATGATGCCAGAGAGCGTGTCGCAGTGGAGTGAGGATGACAAAAACGGCAACGTCTTTGGCAAGTGGGATGAAAACGTCAACAACCTGCGCAAAGACAAGGACGACTGGGGCATCAACTTTATTGGCCACCCCTATTTCGGCGCCGTCTATTATGTGCGTGCCCGCCATCGTGGTTATGATCGCCAGGACTCGTTCTTGTATGCGACCATCATGTCAACCATCTATGAGTATGGCATAGAGGCACTGTTTGAACCCGTCTCGATTCAGGACTTGATCTTCACACCCATCGGCGGTGCAGTCATGGGCGAATATTTCATGATCGCTAGAGAAAAGATCAAACGAAACATTGCGGCTAAGGGATACGCCGATACATCCGACAAGGTGAACTTGTTTTTCACCGACCCACTGGGCACCATCAATGCAAAAGTAAACAAGATGTTCGGTCACAAGGAAAATGATCAAGCCCGGCTAGAACTCTACCCAATGGTACGTATAAATAGCACAGATCACAGCTCAATGGAGTTACAGGGCATTCAGGCGTTTTACCGCTGGTAATCATGATCAGACTGATCTCCTTCGCCACCCTCTTCATCTGTTTATGCGCTTTTGTATCCAGCGCCGACGCCCAATCCTCAGCCCCATTTTCAATCAAAAACCTGAATCCGTTTATCCAAATATTCGGAATCCCAACAACAGAGCCGGCCGAACTAAAAACCGATCAGGCATGGGCTGGTGCCCTGGCACTCGATATCGCCAACAATTCGATTATTACTCACCACATCGGCGAAGCGATTGTTTTGGATGGCGAAACCTATCGCCTATCGCTTACCCTACGCCGCGGCATCAACAACAAAACCGAAATTGGTTTTGAACTACCCTTGATTGCACACAGCAACGGCTTCATGGACAACTTTATCGAAGGCTGGCATGACACCTTTGGCCTAACCAACTCACAGCGTGACATAACAACCAGCAACAGCCTGCACTATCGCTACTCAGTCAACAATATCGATGTTTTCGAAATCAATCACCCCAGCGAAGGCATCGGCGACATCCGCCTGTTTGCCGCCCGACAGCTGCATAAAAATTCTAATAGCGCTCTGAGTTTACATGCCAGCTTGAAACTGCCCAGCGGAGATGCACAAAAACTGCATGGCAGTGGCGCGACGGATCTATCTATTTCTGTTGCCCATATAAAGCGAAACTGGCTCACCTCGATGCAATTCACCACCTTTGCCAACGGCGGTTTGTTACTGCTGGGCAAAGGTGATGTGCTTAGGCATTTGCAGAAGAATTCTTTATTGTTCGGCAGCACAGGATTGGTCTGGGATCAACACAGGGTAATTGATTTAAAAGCGCAGCTCGATTTCCACACCCCAGTATACGACAGCGGCCTGGATCAACTTGGCAACCCCACGGTGCAGTTGACGGTGGGAGGGTCGGTGCGATTTAGCCCTACAACCCGCTTGGACATTGGCGTTGGTGAAAACCTACTCACCGATACCACACCAGATTTTCTCATAAACTTAGTGCTGAAAAGGCACTATTAAGGCTTGCATTGATTCCACAGTATGATGCTATGATACGCAGGGATTTTTTTGGGAGGGAAAACAAATGTTATCAGAACAGTTTATTACCAACATGGTCATTGGTGTATCGATCGTGGTTATTGCCATGATGATCCTTCTGGTCATCCAGATCTATAAGGGCGACAAAAACGGCGACGACAATTCCTAACTAAGGATTGTTTCCTGGGGGGAGTACATTTCCCCCACGCTTTTCCCTTCGATTGATATCCATTCCCTCAATCAAACCTGCTCCCTGCACACCAAACTTCTCCATTGAAATACCCCTACAATACTTACAACTAAAAACATTATGGTTGTTACTGCCATATTCACTAACTAAGATAGGGTTGAAGTGTTGAGTTATCTCTGTCTTGCAACTTACTGAAAGTCAGTATGCATACGCTGTTCACGCTTGCCGCCAATCTAACGCTTGACCCTGGCGTCTGTGTGGCCAGCCCTGACAAATAACTTGCCATAAAACTTCGTTCGTTACGGTGTTTTCACCTGCATCGATGACTGCTGGGGGGCAATCAATGGCGCACCAATCCGACCAAAGCACGACAAAACGGCAGTCAGAACGTGAGCAATCTCTATTAGCGGCCATCAGCCGTGCCCAGGAACATGTCATCCAAAACGCTGACACACAGCAGTTATTTAGTCTGCTATTGCATGACTTTATCGCCCTGACTGGAAGTGAGTTCGGCTTTATCGGGACGGTAGATCATCGACCTAACGGGACACCCTATCTTAGAACTCAGGCCATCTCGAACATCGCCTGGGATAAACACTCACTTGAGCTGTATGATAAATATGCCAATGAGAACTCTGGTCCTCTGGAGTTCGACAACCTCGACAATTTGTTTGGCGCCGTCATCACGACTGGCAAGACAATCATCACCAATGATGCAAAACATGACCCACGCTCTAAATCTCTACCAAAGGGTTACCCCAAACTCGATACATTTCTCGGCCTGCCCGTCTACTGCGGTGAAAAACTGGTAGGCATGGTCGGCGTGGCTAACTGCTCTAGTGGATATGAAGAAGCCATTGCCGACTATTTGCAACCTTTACTCAAGACCTATGCTCAGATCATCGCTTTTTTAAAGAAAAATCAACAACTACGCGATAGCGAACAGCGTTTCCGGGTGTTGGCGGAAAACGCAGCAGATGCCATATTTGTACATGATCGTGAAGGCAAGTTCATAGACTCTAATCATCAGGCCTGCGAGTCATTAGGCTACAGCCACGAAGAGTTAGTGCGATTATCAGTATTAGATATTTCTAAAAAAACAACAAGCGCTGATATTGAAAACATTTGGCAACGTCTCGAAAAAGGCGAATCCGTAAACTTCGAGAGCGAGCACTATCGCAAAGACGGCAGCCACTTTCCTGTAGATATCAACATGGCACGTATACAGTCCGGAGATAAAGCACTGGTCCTAGCGCTAGCCCGCGACATCACACATGCAAAAGAGGCTGAAGGCAAATTACACCAGGCCATTGCCGAAATGGAACAACGTGTCAAAGAACGCACACTCCACTTAACAAGACTGAATGCCAACCTCCAAAACGAAATTGACAGTCATCTCAAAACCCATCAAGAACTCACCCTGGAGCGTGATTTCAATGCCACTATTTTTGAAACCGTCGCTGCCCCGATCATCGTTTTGGACCCACTGGGATGTATCCTTAAACTCAACCGCGCCTGTGAGTCGGTGTTGGGTTTCAACATTAACGAGGTACGAGGAAAAACATTTTGGGAAGCCTTTATCTGCGACGGAGAAAGAGACACTGTTCAGGATCAGCTGATAGCTGAAGTAGAAAATGGTATCGACGACCAGTTACACACAAGCTGCTGGCATGCTAAAGAAGGCAAAACCCGTCTGCTGTCCTGGTCCCATGCCAATCTGTATGACAGTGACGGGAAAATCAACCACCTGATCGTCACCGGCATTGATATCACTGAGCAATATGAGGCCGAATCAAAACTTAGGGAGAATGTACGCCAACTCAACACCCTGGACCACATAAGCAACATCAGCATGAAGGCAAGTAGCCTTGAACAAATGCTCAGCGAAGTCCTAGATGAGATGCTATATATCTTCAATTGTGACCGCGCCTGGCTATTATTTCCCTGTGATCCCAATGCACCAAGCTGGTCGGTACCGATGGAACGCGTGCGCCCAGGCTGGTCAGGGGCTAACGCCCAGGGGCTTGAGATCGATATGACCCGTGATGCCAAGGAGACATTTCTGAATGCACTACATCAGAGCGTGGTCACCTATGATCAGAATTCTAAACATCCGGTACCGATCGGTGCCGCAGAAGATTTTAATGTACTCGCCCAGATGGATTGCGCAGTCTTTCCCAAAATAGGTAAACCCTGGTTACTTGGCTTGCATCATTGCCAGGAACAACACAACTTCATTCCCGAAGAGCGCAGAATATTCAAACAAATTGCCGAACGCCTGGAGCAATCACTCACCAATCTGCTCATTCTGCGAAATCTCAATGAAAGTGAAAGCAAGTATCGCGAGCTGTATGAAAACATGGCGCAAGGTGTTATTTATCATGACCGCGAAGGTAACGTGATATCGGCCAACCCGTCCGCTGAAAAGATACTCGGGCTAAGCCTTGCACAAATGCAGGAACGCGCCTCCCTTTATCCACGCTGGCATAGTATTCATCAGAATGGCGGTGATTTCCCTGAGGAAGGCCACCCCGCCATAATCGCGTTACAAACTGGCAAACCCGTCATCGATACTGTGATGGGGATATTCAATCCTCGCACCGAAAAAACACACTGGCTGACTATCG
>CALZIQ010000106.1 GCA_945787735.1 uncultured Chromatiaceae bacterium
ATTGAAGTGATGTGTCTGTGGTGGCAGATCATACCCGCTTAAAACAGGTTCTGCTTAACCTGTTGTCCAACGCAATCAAATATAACCACGAGCGTGGTTCTGTCACTCTGTCTTGTAAAAAGCGCATGGATAACGTGGTACGGATTATGGTCTCTGATACAGGTATGGGTATTTCGGATCATGACCGTAAATACCTGTTTAAGCCATTTACTCGTTTGGTAGGAGAGCAAAGTGATATTGAAGGTTCTGGTATTGGTTTAAGCATAACAAAACAGTTTGTCGAGCTGATGCAAGGCGATATTGGAATGGAGAGTGAATTAGAAAAAGGTAGTACTTTCTGGGTTGATTTAAAGATAGCAATGCCAGTTCATGGGAGCGAGGGGGCTGACTTAACGAAATTTCCTAACGAGATGTTGGCTGATATTTCAACATCAGACGAAAATGTGTTCACGCCAAAGATTTTGGTGGTCGAAGATAATCCTACCAACCGCACTGTGTTCAAGTATCAACTGGAGGCGCTTGGTTACAATCCCGAAATTGTAGCGAGTCCACACGAGGTGCTGGCCAAACTCAAGACACAGCCTTATGACTTGATTCTGACTGATATTCACATGCCTGACATGGATGGTTATCAATTGGTGAGTTATATCAGGGGGCTGGAGCAGGATTCAGCCAAGCGGACCCCGGTAATCGCTGTGACTGCAAATGTTCTAGTGGGTGAGCGTAAGCGTTGTATCGATTCAGGGATGGATGACTATATCTCTAAACCAGTTGATATTGAGGTGTTGGGCCATGCATTGAATTATTGGTTGGGTCAGACTGCGGTTGAGTCAGCGATGACACATGAATTAAGAGATGCTGTTTCGCAGATGTCACATCAGGTTGTTGATTTGAATCTGGCCAAACTGGGGGCTTTGGTTGGCGGTGATGTAAATCAACAGAAAGCGATAATAAATAACTATTTTGGGACATTGCCTGGCGCTCTTGAGGAAATACATTCTGCATTTAAGGCATCAGATGCTGCACAGCTAAGTTTTTGGGCGCATCGTTTTAAATCATCAGCATTGACTGTTGGTGCGGAATCCCTTGCGCAGACCTGTCAAAAAATTGAGGATTTTGCAAAAGATCAGAAGTTGATTGTAATGGGTTCTCTCATTGGCGAGCTTGATAGCCTGGTTCAACGCACAGTTAAAGCATTGAAAGAAGCAGTTGTAGCGTTCGAAAAGAAAGACGCCGACCAGTCATCAGCTGATGCTATTGAGCACAATGTTGATGTTGCGCTTGTTCTAGATGATGACCCGGTTGTGCTTCATGCATTGGTTGCTGCACTCAAGGAGTTTGGTGTTTCCACAGTGTTATCGGCAACATCTGGAAGCGACGCCTTGGCGCTTATGGATAAGGCCAAGGATGAAATAGATTTGGTTCTGTGTGACCTCAACATGCCGGTGATGGATGGGGTTGAATATTTAAGACACCTTGTTGCTCGTAAATACCGGGGTGGACTTATTTTGCTCAGTGGTGAAGATCACCGCATATTAAATTCGGCCAGGCAGCTGGCGGATGCGCATAGTTTTCATTATGTTGCAGCCTTGCAAAAACCAATTGAGAAAGATCAGTTGGCATCTCACTTGGTCAAAGTTCCGCCTAAGTATGTTGACGTGGTCTATCAGGCTGGTGATGAGGTGACCGCTCATGATCTGCAGCGGGCAATAGAGAACGATGAGTTTGTTGTTTATTACCAGCCTAAAATTGATTCCGTGAGCAAGGCTTTGGTTGGGGTTGAATCACTGGTTCGCTGGCATCACCCGGAAAAGAATTTCGTTATGCCGGATCAGTTTATTCCGTTGGCAGAAGAGAATGGCATGATTGACGGACTGACGGATATTGTGATTGAAAAGGTGTTCTCGCAGTTGAGTCGATGGCGCAAGGAAGGGCTTAATATTGGCGTGTCGATAAATATTGCGGTTGGAACAATCGGTAGGCGCATCGATTTTCCGGAACGTTTAATGGAATTTCTTGAGCGTTATCAGTTAGGGCCGCAAGATATAATACTTGAACTGACGGAAGGTGGCTTGATGAAAGATATCGCAACTACCCTCGACGCTTTGGTGCGCTTAAGGTTGAAAGGGGTGACGTTGTCTATTGATGACTTTGGAACGGGTTATTCAACATTCAAACAGTTACAGGGTATACCCTTTTCAGAATTAAAAATTGATAAAGAGTTTGTCATGAATGCGGGGGCAGATCCGTCCAGCCGTGCGATTCTGGAATCCAGTGTGCTGTTAGGCCAGAAACTAGGCATGAACCTTGTCGCTGAAGGGGTGGAATCAAAAGACGACTGGATGCTGCTCAAAAAGCTGGGTTGTCAGACTGTTCAAGGCTTTTATATATCCCGGCCCATGCCTGGTGAGCAATTGATTAGCTGGTTGCACCAGTGGCGGGCTGATTCTGCTAATCAATAATCTACTTAATAAGTTTTAACTAGCCTTAGGTTAAATTCTCTGCTTTTTCTTTGAGGCTAAATAGTCTGTGCGTTAGGATTATTTTGTCTCAGATGTTCGCAATTCAAATCTTTCTCAATGTTTTAAAACAATAGTAAGATAGTGCTTTCTACTATTTGACTGCTTAAACTGATGATTCTACGAACTCGGTATTTTTTTAACATGCTGTTTGTTGGAGTTTTTCTGACGTGCTTATCAACTTCGATTAGCGCATCAGAAACAGGCTTTTTGCATCACGATATAACGGCAACAATTCTGCCTGATAAGCATCGGCTTGAAGTGACGGATAACATTACTCTCGCACCTAAGGCGCAAAAAAATCAGCGACGAAGTTTTCTGCTGAATGCAAATTTGCATGTTACCGAGGGTGCTCAATTAAGCGCAGACCAAAGTGGTTTGAAAGGGCTGCCGGTGCCGGTGAGGCGTTATGAGTTGCCAGAGGGTGCACGGCAGCTCATTGTCAAATATTCGGGTGAAATTATTGATCAGGTCACTACCTTTGGTAATGAATTTACCGCTACGGTTGATGATAGTGCCGGGTTGATTAGTGATGAAGGTGTGTATCTTACCCCTGCAACATTCTGGTATCCAGCACTGGCTGATGAGTTTGTCACTTTCTCGCTTGATATAGACCTGCCTCAAGGTTGGCAGGGCGTAAGTCAGGGGGCAAGAAAGAAATCCGGAAATCGCACCGTATGGGTTGAGGATAAACCGCAACAAGAAATTTATCTGATTGCAGCCCCTTTTGTTGAATACAATAAAGCGCTGGATGATGTCGAAGCAATGGTTTTTTTGCGTCAGCCTGATCCAAGGTTGGCGCAAACCTATCTCGATATCACGGCACAATACATCGATATGTACCAAACCCTGATTGGTCCCTATCCCTATCAAAAGTTTGCCCTGGTGGAGAATTTCTGGGAGACCGGCTTTGGTATGCCTTCTTTTACCCTGCTTGGCCCAGAAGTTATACGACTGCCATTTATTCCATATACCTCTTACCCTCATGAAATTTTACATAACTGGTGGGGTAATGGTGTCTATGTTGATTTCCAGCAGGGTAATTGGTCGGAAGGACTAACCTCTTATCTGGCGGATCATTCGCTCAAGGAGATGCGTGGGGCGGGGGCGGAATACCGCCGCAGCGTTCTGCAAAACTATGCCAACTTTGTTAATGACAACAAAGAGTTTTCGCTGGCAGCGTTTCGTTCGCGCCACGGTTCCAGTAGTCAGGCGATTGGTTATGGCAAGGGGATGATGCTGTTTCATATGCTACGCCAGAAACTTGGCGATGAACTGTTTGTGAAGGCACTGCAGCAGTTTTATCAAAACAACAAATTTAAAGTGGCTGGTTATGATGACTGGTTAAAGGTATTTGAGCAGGTCAGTGGCCAACAGCTGGATACATATTTTGAGCAATGGCTAATGCGCACAGGCGCCCCGATGCTCGAAGTTTTAGAGCTCAGTCGCGAACAGCAGAAAGATAGCTGGATTTCACATGGCGTTATAAAACAGACACAAGCTGGAAAAGCTTATCGTTTATCAGTACCTCTGTTCTTCACCTTGGAAGGACATGAGCAGGCTTATCGGGTGATAGTAGAAATGAATGAAGCCAAACAAGACTTATCAATTAAACTGCCTGCGAAGCCGCTCAGGCTTGATGTTGATCCAGAGTATGATCTGTTTCGCCGTGTTGATCAGGGCGAGATACCTGCAGCTTTGTCATTATTATTTGGTGCCGAGAAAGCACTGATAGTTTTACCCGCATCAGCGAATGAAACACTCAGGCAGAGTTATCAACAGATTGGCGAGTACTGGCGTCAGGCATATCCGGCGGGTGCAGAAATTGCGCTAGATAGTGATTTGAAACAACTGCCGAAGGATCGGGCGATTTGGTTGCTGGGCAAGGAGAATCGCTTTGCCGCTGAATTTATGCAATCGACTGCATCTGAGATCAGGCTTGACTCTGGTGATATTGAATTTAACCAGCAATCGTTTCAAACCACTGAGCATACTCTCGTGTTCACGGCGCGTAATCCAGGTACGGCCCGACAAGGCGTCGCCTGGCTTGTGGCTGAACGCCAGGCAGCAATTCCTGGTTTGTTACGCAAGTTGCCGCATTACAGCAAATACAGTTATTTAGTGTTCGAAGGTGATGCGCCACAGAATGTGCTCAAGGGGCAGTGGTTGGTGACGGATTCACCCCTGAGTGTGATGTTTGATGAGTCTGCGGCAGCAATTAAACCGCAGTTTCCGAAACGACCTGCCTTGTTGCAGTAAATCTGTCGGAGCCCGCTTGGCCTGGTGTATCATAAGGGCAATAAATTCAGCTGTCATATGAGATCGAATTGTGAGCAAGTATTGGAGTGAATTGACCAAAGGTTTGGTGCCATATGTGCCGGGTGAACAGCCCAAGGTACAGAATCTGATCAAACTTAATACCAATGAAAATCCCTATCCGCCTTCACCAAAAGTGATTGAGGCGATTGATGGTTTCGATAAGCAGCGTCTGCGGCTTTATCCAGATCCAAATAGCGATGTATTGAAACAGGCTTTGGCAGACTATCATGAGGTAAACAAAAACCAGGTCTTTGTTGGTAATGGTTCTGATGAGGTGCTGGCGCTGGCGTTTATGGCCTTTTTCAAACAGGCCGAGCCAATTTTATTTCCAGACATCAGTTACAGCTTCTATCCGGTCTATTGCAATCTGTTTGAGATTGACTACCAACAGCTGCCGTTGAATGAGGCGTTTGAAATTGATCTGGCTGGTTATCCAGCAGAAAATGGTGGCGTTATTTTTCCTAACCCAAATGCGCCAACCGGGCGACTATTGAGTCTGGATCAGCTGCGCAATTTATTGCAGCGAAATACCGAGTCGGTAGTGATTGTGGATGAGGCCTATATCGATTTTGGTGGTGAGTCAGCGATCGCCTTGGTGGATCAATTCCCTAATTTATTAGTCACCCAGACATTTTCAAAGTCGCGCAGCCTGGCAGGTTCGCGCGTTGGCTTTGCAATTGGACACGAGGAATTGATTGAAGGATTGGAGCGGGTTAAGAATTCCTTTAATTCCTATCCGTTGGATATGTTGGCGGTGACAGCTGCTGTTGCTGCGCTGCAGGATGAAGAATATTTCGAAACGACGCGGAATAAAATTATCGATTCTCGTGACTGGTTAACCGCAGAGCTACAACAGCTGGGCTTCGAGGTGTTACCTTCGGCGGCCAACTTTGTGTTTACACGCCATCCTGAACACGATGCGGCTGAATTGTTCGCCAAGCTACGGGAACGGGCGATATTGGTAAGATATTTTTCCGCGACCAGGATTGATCAATTTCTGAGAATCACAATTGGTACACAGGCTGAGATTGAGGCGCTGGTTTTCGCGCTTAACGAGATTATAGGCTAGGCTAGCTGCTCACTTTCTTGGTTTAGTATAGCGGCAGTTGTGTCCTTATTTCCTTTTTTTGAGTTGCTTAAGGCGGGTTAGATAGAGGGTCTCATCCGGAGCTACCCCCTGACGTTGTGCTTGCCACATCATTTCCGCTAGGCATTCTATCATCTGATGTTCTGTTTCATGAGTATCGCCAGTTTTTGCATTTAACTTCTGGTAAATGTCTCGAATCCCGACAGGGCGGTTACTGTTCAGTTGTTCGTGAATGGCGATATGCATACCCATGTGCATAAAGGGATTGCTTTCGCCTGACTCAGGCAGGTATTCCTTACCCAGGGCTTTGTCTTGGTCAGTGAGAATGCTCTGATATTCAGGATGTTGATTGACGACATCGGCAATGATTTTTTCCAGCGGCTCAAGTGGCTGGTTGTTTTGTGCTTTTTGCCAGACATCGATGTAGTACTGGCGTAATTGATTGCGATCATTACCAAACATAGGGTGCCTCTAAAAATCCGCTGAAGCCGTGCTGACTGCGTTGCAAACAAGCTCAAAATGCTCATTTACTCCGTGTAAACTCGGCAACTGCTCCCTGCGTTGCCCTACCTCCTGCGTCCATGCAGTCGTACGCTTTTTCGCTCGTTCGCGCCTTGCCATCATCGGCTTGATCGAATTTTTAGAGGCGCCCATTACCCGTAGACCTTGTCCTTGTATTCACACAGATCCTCAATTATACATGCATCACATTTCGGTTTACGTGCGACGCAGATATATCGGCCGTGCAGAATAAGCCAGTGGTGTGCATCGAGCTTGAACTCTTCCGGAATAAATTTCTCCAGCTTCTTTTCAACTTCCAATACATTTTTGCCAGGTGCAACTTTAGTGCGGTTAGAGACGCGGAAGATATGGGTGTCTACCGCGATGGTGGGGTGGCCAAAGGCTGTGTTCAATACCACATTGGCCGTTTTGCGGCCGACTCCAGGCAGTGCTTCCAGTGCTTCACGGTTTTGTGGGACCAGGCTGTTGTGTTTGTCGATCAGCATCTTGCAGGTTTTAATAACATTGGCTGCCTTGCTGTTATAAAGGCCAATGGTTTTAATGTGTTTCTTCAAGCCAGTTTCACCTAGCGCCAGAATTTTTTCTGGTGTGTTTGCCACGGGAAACAATTTTGCCGTTGCCTTGTTAACGCCCTTGTCAGTAGCCTGTGCGGATAACGTTACTGCGACCAATAGCTCAAAGGGGGTTTTGTAATTCAGCTCAGTCGTTGGTGTGGGATTTTCCGCCCGCAGACGTGTGAAGATTTCAATACGTTTCTGTTTGTTCATAAAAGAGTTGCAGCACGGCCGTGGCTATAGGCGGGTAATAGTGCCTGTTAGAATTTTTGAGAGCAAGGCTAGAACTTTGCTGGTTCAGAAAGAGTTTATTTCAACCCGTAGCCACTGATTGTTCTATTTTCGTCACAGGTATTATTTTTTTAGCATCCCGCTTCTTGCCGCGCTCATCAATCACATTCTTCACTGCAATTAATAAACCCAAGCCGATAAATGCACCGGGTGGCAATATCGCCAATAGAAAACCCCGGTAATCTTCAATCAGTGTGATTGTCATCATTCTGCCGATTTCGCCAAACATTAAATGAGCCTGGGCGAAGAAAGTTCCCTGGCCGAGAATTTCACGCATTGCACCAAGCACGATTAGCACGGCGGCAAAGCCAATCCCCATCACAAAGCCATCCATCGCTGCTTTGCCGGGTGTGTTTTTGAAGGCAAAGGCCTCAGCGCGGCCGAGAATAGCGCAGTTGGTAACAATCAGCGGCACAAAGATGCCGAGTATTTTATACAGTTCATGGAAGTAGGCATTCATTGCCAGTTCGATCGCAGTGACGACTGAGGCTATGATCATGACAAACACAGGTATACGCACTTCCTGTTTAACGTAGTGGCGGATCAGCGACACGATCAGGCTGGATAAGACGAGTGTCATCGTCGTGGCTATGCCCAGGCCCAGTCCATTAATGGTGGTGGAGGTGACCGCCAGCAAGGGGCAGAGACCAAGGATTTGCACCAGGGCAACATTGTTGGTCCACAGGCCTTCGCGGTTAATTTCGCTGTAAGATTTATCCACGGCTATTGCCTCCTGAATTGTTCGGGATTGGAAGTTCTATTATCGAATCAGCGGGTGCAAATAATGCTTCTCTGTTTAGATAATAGAATATTAACGCCCTATAGACAGCCTTGACGATTGCCCTTGGTGTAATTGTGGCGCCAGTGAACTGATCGAAGATGCCGCCGTCCTTTTTTACCCGCCAGCCTTGTTTGTCTGGGGCATTGAGCGAGTGACCATAAAAGTTATTAATCCAAGGGGAGCGTTCCACTTCGATGCCATCCCCCAGGCCGGGTGTCTCTTTATGGGCCAGTACACGTACCCCA
>CALZIQ010000107.1 GCA_945787735.1 uncultured Chromatiaceae bacterium
TAATCTCATTAGATAAAAGAAATTTGCCCAGATAACCAGACTTCGCAATCGATTTTATCTGATAAGGCTTGTCCGATTTAATGTGAGTTAAAAAACGTATTCCA
The DNA here is from genome assembly GCA_945787735.1 of uncultured Chromatiaceae bacterium. GTDB lineage: Bacteria > Pseudomonadota > Gammaproteobacteria > Tenderiales > Tenderiaceae > Tenderia. Next base: position 105 of record CALZIQ010000107.1, read on the forward strand.
TTCAGATTTCCAGCATGTGGTTATATTGTTTCTCAGTAAACTGTTCTGTCCAGCGTTTAGTTCTCTTTTCGGCTTCGATTACCTCGCCGGGTTTCATGTGTATTTTTAATTCATCGAGCGCTTTAAGGGCGATTTCACTGCCCTCGACGTCTTGATTGCCTGCAATGTCGAGCCACTTGTATGCCTCTATTAAATTCTGTTTGGTGCCATCAGCGTGCCCTAGCGCAAGACCGAGTTTGTATTGTGCCTCGGCAAATCCAGCCTCGGCTGCACGTGTATACCATTCCACTGCTTGTTTCATATTCTGGTCGGTTCCTTGTCCCATTGCTAGCATTTCAGCCACATTGAACTGGGCACGTTTGTTGCTTTTTTCGGCAGACTGTTTGTACCAATAAAAAGCTTGTTTGTAATCGCGGACGGTGCCGAGGGCATTGTCGAACATCAAGCCGAGCATTAGTTGTGCCTTGGCATCGCCTGTTTCGGCCAAGGTATGAAACTCATTGAAGGCAGTGGAGTAGTCTTGTTTGTTGTAGGCGTCGATACCATCTTCAAGATTCGCGTAGCTTGCGGATGGTATCAGCAACGCCAAACAGATTATTGTCAGCAGGAGATAGTTATGCATAAAAACCTCATTCGATATGTTAACTAAGCAAGTGGTTTGGCCTTTTAGATATGATGATGTGGGATGCTTGAAGTTCAAATCGGAATTATCGATAAGAAGTCATATAGCGCAGCTGTGGATTTTATCTGGCAATCATTGTCTAATATTTCTCAGCCTGAACCCGGAGATCAGCATTATGCGAAACGCTTTGATTCCCCTGCTAATGTTATTGACAGCTTGCGGCTCCTCTCTGAATAGCCACGAACAAATTCTGCGAGATGATCTCAAGCTAGTCGTCTATAAAGATGGTATTACGCTAATTGAGGCTAAATATATTGCGGATGCCTACCTGTTTCTGCATGGTGGCAAGATAGGCAAGGCGCCACATGCGAGGATTAGTGATGGCGGCGAGGTTTGGCGGGGGGATATTTATGCCGGTGTTGCCGTGAGTCCTGAGCGCATAGTGAGTCAGCCGGTTTTGGTCGATAAAATCACTGGGCAGATTAGCTGGGCTGATGGTCCAACTGTGGCGAGGGTAGCGCTGGGGCCGGATCCACGGCAGTAGAGACGCTGGACGGTTTCGGGCGTTAGCGCTTGTCGTCCTTTCCTTTTGTGTCTTTCCAAGTGACATCATCGGGTGTTGTAGTCCACTCATACAGGCGTCGAAAGAAGCCCCCTTTCTTTTTGGGCGGTTCTGTCTTGGCTGAGGATGGCTCGATGGGGGCGCTGTTAAACAGTGTATGTTTTTGAATCTCGGGCACACCTTGGTCATGAGGGTTCTGCTGCGCCCCTTCTGTAGGGGTGGTGTCTATGGTGGTGATCGCGTGCTCACTCATCTCAACCATTACAATCGCCACGGGCATGGAGCGAATGCTCTTGCCGCTGTCGAGATGTTGCAGGTTGTCTTGCATGTCTTGCATGGTAGCGGTCAGAAACTGACGCATAGATTCAGACAAGCCTTGGTTGGCCAGCATGCGTTCGGTTTCCTTGGTCATGGCGACGACCTCATTCCGAATGACCTTGCGATACTCCTTTTCCTTGTGCTCGACCACCGTAAGCCGGGCGCGGATCTGCTCTGAAGGTATGTGCAGCTCAGCCGGATCGGTAGCCACGCCGCGGCTGTGCAGTAGCACCCGCATAGCCACTGCCGTTTGGGCTTGTTTGCGATAATTATTGAGAAGGGTTTCGACATCATTGCTGTCGAGCGCCGCATCCTCCATTTCGGAGAGTTTGAGAATTTTGTCCAGTTTGGCTTTGACGGCTTTCTCAACCGCGGCCAGCGTTTCTTTGAGCTTGGCGACCGGTGATTCCTTGGTCGAGCCGTCAAGTTTTTCGAATGTGACCAGCACATCTGGCGGAATATCGCCGCTGGGTTGCCCCATCAGCAGTGTGGCTTCAAGACTCTTGTGCAGCTGCTCGATGTTGAGGGCGACTTTGATCGCCTTTTCAAGCGCGTCACGCCTTTCCTCCAGTGCCTGGATTTCTTTGCTAGGGTCTCTGTTTTGCATGGAACAATGACTTCAGTTGGTAATATATAGGAGAATACCGATGTTCTAAACAAATAGCGTCATCTGGAGGAAAATATTGAGTCAGTCCATGCCTGCTATTAGCCGCGCAATCAGCCTTGTTGCCGATGAGATTGAAATCAGATTTGTCAGGGCGCAAGGCGCCGGTGGCCAAAATGTTAACAAGGTCTCCACAGCCGCTCATCTGCGTTTTGATGTTCACGCATCCTCCTTGCCTGAGGCATATAAAGAGAAACTATTGGCGCTCAAGGATTCACGTATTACTGCTGACGGCGTAATTGTAATTAAAGCACAGCGCTTTCGCAGCCAGGAAAAAAACCGTGACGACGCCCTGCAGCGCTTGAAAGAAATTATTTGTAAGGCGATGGTGACGCAGAAAAAACGTAAGGCCACCAAGCCGAGCCGTGCCTCGCAGCAGCGACGCATGGACAGCAAGTCAAAACATGGCAAGCAGAAGGCGCTTAGGCGCAAGGTGGAAGATTAGCGCCGGTGTTTTTCTTTGCGTTGCGCTGCGCGTGACAAAATAGCCCGGCGTTCTTCATCACTGGCGTTGCTCCATCCGGTAATCTCATCGAGTGAACGATGACAGCCGAGGCAGATATCGTTGTCGTCCAGACAGCAGTTGCGCACGCAGGGGGATTGAATCCTGTCTTTGTTTTCGCTCATCTTTGTTTGATTGGTGTGATGTGCGGCGGGCCAATTTAATTCAGCCCGCGGCGGTGATGCTTAGCGTTTCAGGCTGGCAAATGCCGCCGCCATAGCGCCCTGTGGTTTTTCTTGCGGGCGTTGTTTTTGGGTGCGATTGTTGCCGCGCGGCATGTCGGCGGCGCGTTCTTCCTTGATACGTTCACCACCCTCGGATTGTTTTTTCATGCTCAGGGCGACACGCTGACGTTTCAGGTCGACATCCAGCACCCGTACTTTGACCACGTCTCCGGCTTTGACCACTTCACGCGGGTCACTGACGTACTTGTCTGCCAGTTCTGAGATATGCACTAAGCCATCCTGATGCACACCCACATCGACAAAGGCACCGAAGTTGGTGACGTTGGTGACTACGCCTTCAAGCAGCATGCCTTCTTTCAAGTCGGAAACTTTTTCGATGCCGTCCTTGAACGTAGCGGTGCTGAACTCCGGGCGTGGATCGCGGCCGGGTTTGTCCAGCTCAGACAAAATATCGCGTACGGTGGGTTCACCGAATTGTTCGTCGGTGAATTGTTTCGGGTCGAGCTTATTCAGGAAGCCGCTGTCGCCGATCAGACCTCGCACATCTTTGCTGTTTGATTCAGCAATGCGTTGCACCAGCGGGTAGGCTTCGGGATGCACGGCCGAGGCATCGAGCGGGTTGTCGCCGTTCATGATGCGCAGGAAACCGGCGGCCTGTTCGAAGGCCTTGGGGCCAAGGCGTGTGACTTTGAGCAACTCCTTACGGTTCTTGAAGGCACCATTCTGGTCGCGGTGGTCGACAATGTTTTTTGCCAGGGTGGTGTTGAGGCCGGCGATCTGGGCCAGCAGGGCGGCGGAGGCGGTGTTTACATCCACTCCAACCGCGTTGACGCAGTCTTCGATCACCGCTTCCAGCGACTTGGCCAGTTGGCTTTGGTTGACGTCATGCTGATACTGGCCCACACCAATGGCCTTGGGTTCGATCTTGACCAGTTCGGCCAGTGGGTCCTGCAGGCGGCGGGCGATGGAGACAGCACCGCGTATCGAGACATCCAGATCCGGGAATTCGCGTGATGCCAGTTCTGAAGCGGAATAGACTGAGGCGCCGGCCTCGCTAACCATGATTTTGGTCATCTTCAGGTCTTTATGCAGTTTGATCAGGTCCGCCGCCAGTTTGTCGGTTTCGCGTGAGGCGGTGCCGTTGCCGATGCTGATCAAATCGACGTTATGTTTTTTGCATAGTCCGGCCAGTACGTGGATCGACTGATCCCACTGGTTTTTGGGTTGGTGCGGATAGATGGTGGCGTGGTCGACTAGCTTGCCGGTGTTGTCGACGACCGCGACTTTGACGCCGGTGCGCAGGCCCGGGTCGAGACCCAGGGTGGCGCGCGGCCCGGCCGGGGCGGCCAGCAGCAGGTCTTTGAGGTTGGAGGCGAAGACCTTGATGGCCTCCAGCTCGGCGTGTTCGCGCAGACGTTTTTTCAGCTCCATGTCGATGTGCATGGCCAGCTTGACGCGCCAAGTCCAGCGCACAGTGTCTTGCAACCATTTGTCAGCCGGGCGGTTTTCGTTTTTGATGCCGAAGCGGCGTGCGATCATGGATTCACCGATGGAAGGAGTGCGATTGGCGCTGGCCTCTTCATCGCCGGGCAGTTCCAAGGTGAGATTCAAAAAGCCTTCCGTGCGGCCGCGGAACATGGCTAGGGCACGGTGTGAAGGCACGGCCTTGATCGGTTCAGCTTTGTCGAAATAGTCGGCGAATTTGGCGGCTTCGTTTTCCTTGCCGTCGATGAGCTTGGAGCGTAGCTGGCCGTTGTCCCAGGCATAGTCACGCATCTCGCCCACGAGCTCGGCGTCTTCGGCGAAGCGTTCCATTAATATTTGACGTGCGCCATCCAGCGCCGCCGCGGCATCCTTAATCTCGGCATCTGGGTTAAGAAACTTGGCGGCCTCAGCTTCAGGATCAAGTGTTGGGTCATTGAACAAGGCTTCAGCCAACGGTTCCAGTCCGGCCTCGCGCGCAATCTGGGCCTTGGTGCGGCGCTTGGGTTTATAAGGAAGATACAGGTCTTCGAGGCGGGTCTTGGTGTCAGCTTCGAGAATAGATGCTTTCAGGCCTTCGGTCATCTTGCCTTGTTCTGTGATCGACTTGACCACGGCTAGGCGGCGCTCTTCCAGTTCACGCAGGTAGCCGAGGCGCTCTTCCAGGGTACGCAGCTGGGTGTCGTCCAGGCCGCCGGTGATTTCTTTACGGTAACGGGCGATGAAGGGCACGGTGGAACCTTCGTCCAGCAGCGTGATGGCGGCGATGATCTGCGCCTCTTTGGCATTCAGTTCCTGGGCGATGCGTTGTTCGATGGGGGGCAATGACATATTGCGGTGTCCTTCCTTAACTACTTGGTTTGGTGGGTGGGCGACATTATACGGAGAGTCTGGAGAGTATGCATCGGACAAGACGTATGGTTTTTACCCCGGTAGAATATCGCCAACTTTTGATGGAGTAAGGCATGGATTTTTTGCAGATACTGGTGCTGGCGGTTTTGCAGGGGCTAACTGAGTTCCTGCCTATTTCCAGTTCTGCACACTTGATATTAGTGCCGGTGATTGTCGGTTGGCAGGATCAGGGGCTTGCTTTTGATGTGGCGGTGCACGTGGGTACCTTGGCTGCGGTGGTGGCCTACTTTCGCAAAGAGCTGCGGGTGATGGCGCGTGACTGGGCTGCTTCCCTGGTGCAGCGTCGCACGGTGGGTGATAGTCGTTTGGCTTGGGCCGTGGGTTTTGGCACCATCCCTGTGGGTCTGACAGGCTTGCTGTTGGGTGATCTGATCGAAGAGCATCTACGTTCAACCCTGGTTATCGCTGCCACAACCATACTGTTTGGTCTGCTGCTGGGCTTGAGCGATAAGACCGGCAAACGGGAGCGCAATGAACACAGCATTACCTGGAAAGATATCTTTATTATTGGCTGCGCCCAGGCTATCGCCCTGATTCCCGGGACCTCTCGCTCTGGCATCACCATGACGGCGGCGCTGATGCTCGGTCTGAGCCGCGAGGCGGCGGCGCGCTTCTCTTTTTTATTATCGATTCCGGTGATCTTGCTGGCGGGTGGTCTGAAAACGCTGGAGCTTTCCACCACTGAAGGTCTTGTGGATTGGCAGGCGATTCTGCTCGGTGCGGCGATCTCGGGTCTCAGTGCCTATCTTTGTATTCACGTATTTCTCAAGCTGCTGGAGCGCATCGGCATGATGCCATTTGTGGTATATCGTTTGGTCCTGGGGGCAATTCTGTTGTTGTTGGCGTTTTGAAGTGGTTAATTTACCAGCTATATTTGTTCGGCGTTCGAGGTTTTGCTAGACCATTATCCTTGTGTATTGTAGGATTAAATGTCCGTGGATTTTGTCAGGGTATTTTCGCGATTGTCCGCAAGGGATTACTCAACAACAATATACAAAAACAGCAGTAATTCAGCATACGAACTACTAATAATCGAGTTACTAATTTCCAGAGGTTGAAGAGATGGCGAGTGATAAAGATATCGATCCCAACCGTCGTGATTTTCTCGGCAAGGCAACAGCCGCAGTCGGCGCCGTTGGTGTCGGCGGTGCCTGTTGGCCGTTCATCAGCAGCATGAACCCGAGCAAAGACGTTAAGGCCAAGGCAACCTCGCTGGTTGACCTGGGTTCCATTCCCAAAGGTAAAACCCATACGGTCGAATGGCAGGGTAAGCCGGTGTTCGTGGTGCATCGCACCGACGAAATGATTGCCGACATGGACGACAGCTCCACCAAGCTAGATCCGCAAGACGATAAAGATCGTGTGCAGAAGCCCGAGTGGTTGGTGGTGTTGGGTGTCTGCACCCACCTTGGCTGTGTGCCTAACCGTACCGATAAGGGTTGGAACTGTCCCTGTCACGGCAGTGTTTATGACAATAGCGGCCGCGTTGTGCGTGGCCCGGCGCCCACTAATCTCATCGTGCCTCATTACGAGTTTATCGATGAGAAAAAAATCATCATCGGCAAAGCCTAAGGAGGGGTGACATGTTGAAAAAAGCATTTGGCTGGGTCGACGAGCGTTTTCCTCTTTCTGAGGCTATCAAACATGAGCTGACCGAATATCCGGTTCCGCGCAATCTGAACTACATGTGGAATTTTGGCTTTATGGCCATGTTCGTGCTGGTGGTGCAGCTGGTCAGCGGTATCTTTCTCGCCATGCACTACAAGGCCGATGTGAATATGGCCTTTGATTCTATCCAGCACATCATGCGTGATGTGAACTATGGTTGGCTGATTCGCTATCTGCATTCCACCGGGGCGTCAGCCTTCTTTGCGGTAATCTTTATTCACATGTGGCGAACACTCTATTACGGTTCATACCGCCGTCCGCGTGAATTGTTGTGGTGGACCGGCATTGTACTGTTGCTCTTGCTGATGGCGACCGCCTTCATGGGTTATTTGTTGCCTTGGGGGCAGATGTCATATTGGGGTGCCCAGGTGATTACCAGTCTGTTTGGTACAACACCAATATATGGTGAAGATATTGTGCGCTGGTTGCGCGGTGACTTTGTTGTCGGTGATGCCACGCTGACCCGCTTCTTTGCGCTGCACTATCTCTTTCCCTTTATCATCTGTGCGGCGGTGGCGATCCATCTTGTTGCCTTGCACTGGGTCAAGAGTAGTAACCCCTCTGGTATTACTTTGCATGCCAAGGACAATATCCCGTTCCACCCGTTTTACACTATGAAGGATCTGTTTGGCTTGGGTGTGTTCCTGATTGTGTTCTGCGGGTTTGTCTTTTTTAATCCAGAGTTCTGGATCGAGGCGGACAACAACATTGCCGCCGACCCAATGCAAACTCCCGCACACATTGTGCCTGAGTGGTACTTCCTGCCTTTCTATGCCATCTTGCGCTCCATTCCGGATGCCTTGGGCGGGGTTATCGCCATGTTTATGTCGATTCTGGTCTTTGCCGCGATGCCATGGCTGGATCGCTCGAAGGTGCCGGGTGGTGCGCTGTTTCGTCCTGGTTACCGGGTGATGGTCTATGTCTTTCTGGTGGATGTACTGGTGCTGACTTATATCGGTGCCAAGCCACCTGAAGGTTCGTTTGTCATAATTGGTCAAATTGCCACCTTTATCTATTTCGGCCTGTTCCTGCTGTTGCCGTTTGTCTCGTCACGTGAGGAGCGCCGTTCAAGAGAAGAAGGGCTGCCGCGTGAAGCCGAGAAGCTGATTCGTGAAGAGCAGGAGGAGCTGCTCAGAAAAGAGCATTATGTGCGCCGCA
>CALZIQ010000108.1:0-6937 GCA_945787735.1 uncultured Chromatiaceae bacterium
ACTTAAAGCGTGAATGACCAGATAAAGTTCATTCGCACGATTGATTCGGCTAACTTGAATGGCGGCAATCAGAATGCTTGAGTCGTGCGCTTTAGTTTTTGAAATGACTGGAAATGGCCGGGAGTTGCCTTACATGCGGACACACTAAGCGTTCATGCAACCAAAGTTTGTCCGTGTTGGCCAACTTATGCTTTCGTGCACAGAAGCTGAGTGACCGATTGTTTATCTCGAAACCGAGCGAATAGCCTGGGTTTTAACGGGCACCAAGCAAAGCGATGATCTCAGGTCTCTTAATCCAGTCCAGAAGCAAACCTGTGAGCCAACCGTGTCGTTTCGGGCAATTTATATCGTGTAATACAGCCCATGACATAACTGATTGAAGTTTCAAGACTGATTTTGTGTCCGATGGAAATATAAATCGGTTTGATACCTTGGCGTGAGCGCAACACAGCACCAATGGTTTCATCTCTATCCATAAGTGCTGTCCACTCACCTTTTATTTCTGGCACAGGGCCATGTTTGCCTGTCAGGCGCGTCTTGCCGACGCCGAGAGCAGGCAGGCCGGTGATAACGCCCAGATGACAGGCAATGCCAAACCGGCGTGGATGGGCTAAGCCTTGACCGTCGCATAGAAGTAAGTCCGGCAGTTGTTTTAATTGATTGAGTGCGTCAAGCACGGCAGGAAGCTCACGAAACGAGAGCAGCCCTGGAATATAGGGAAACTCGGTTGGTCGGCGAGCGATGACATGTTCAATCAATTGTAAGTGAGGGTAATCAAGCACTACTACAGCAGCACGAGTGATTTGGTTGTTATGTTCAAAGCCTACATCGACGCCGGCGACAAAATTGATTCGACTGAATTCATCCCGTCTGATGACTTGATCCGCCAACCTTTTTTGCAGTTGAATGGCCTCACTTGGGCTGATGTTCCAGGCATGAGGCGCACGAAATTGATTTGACATCTGTTCAAGACTTAGCGAACTTTCGCCAGATATAACCATCCGGACGAGTTTCGCCAGTTTCGACATAGCGCAAAGAGTTGTGGTTTTGCAAGGTCCAGCGCATCAATTCACTTACGCCATAGCGGCCACAGAAGAGCAACTGATCGCCCGTCATGACTCTCTCATTCACTTCAGGTAGCAAAATTGATTCACCGTTACGCCGGATTAGCAATGGCAGACAGCGCAACTGTTTGTCCCTGTCACGTGGGTCGCTGGTCAAATGACCGAGCTGGATCTTACGACCTTTTTCGATGGCGAAGGTGAGTGCCAGGGCCGACTTGTAATTGACATGAACAGTCCAAATGTCCGGCACAATATTGTCTGCGACGTGGCTGATTTTTGGTAACAATTCCCGGGCCAGTTCATTGCCCTGATGTTTGACTAGTTTGAGAAACTCGGACAGTAACGGTGCTGTCACCAGTGAGAGAACCTTAAGAGTCACTACCTCGCTGTGCTGCATGACATGGTTGCTTTTGATGGCTTCGAAGATCACATCATTGCCGCGTCGGTTTTGTCGTGCCACAGTATATAGCTTCGGATTTAATTGCTTGGCTGTCATTAGAATGGAGAGATTGTCTGCATCATCATTGGTGCCAGCGACGATGCCGACGGCATTTTTCACATCGGCAGCCAGCAAGGTGATCGCCTCGGTGCCTTTTCCGACGATGCAATGGTCCTCGCAACGGGTACCCGTCGGATCAGCCTCAACAATTGTGGTGGTTACGCCCTGACGTTCCAAGTGCTTGTCTATCGAGCGTCCAAAACGACCATAACCACAAAGAATCCAGTGGCCTTGCGGTGGTGAATCGTATTCGCTCAATGGGCTACGCGGTAAGTGGGTCAACCAATCAAAAATTAGGTGTAACTCTGGTGAATGTAGGGCGATGGCCATCTCTTCGGCGAAGGCTTCAAAGGGATTAATGATGTGATCTGTACCGAAAGAGGCCATGTTAGCCTGGGTGGCTTCGGTTTCTGCGCGGCAGATCACTCGCAATGAGGGATTAAGCAGTTTGGCCGTGATGGCAATCTCAAGATTGGTGTGGTCGCTGTTGGTCAGGCCAAGTACGCCAACACAAAATGGGGATTTGAGTCCGGCTGTTTGCAGATTACTTGGATCAGCAGCATTGGCGCTTAGGCCCGGTACGAAGACATCCAGCTCGGTGAGCGACAGTTCATTGATACGCTCCTGCATGATATCGAGAGCGACGACACGTAAACCACGCTGTGTCAGCGCCCTGGTGACCAGCGTGCCAGTGTCGCCATAACCGCAGACCAGATAAAAGGGTTCGCGTATTTGTTGCACACTGCGAAAAAAGCGGTTTTCCGTCACTGCCCGTTGTAGCGCAGGATCCTGCACCAGACCCAAAATTTTACCGATGGCATATAGCCAGGAGATTACCGTTAGATAGAGGGTAATGGTTGCCCATAGGCGTTGGGCATCGGTGAATGCATAGGGGATTTCACCAAAGCCAATCGTTGTGGCCATGTAACTGACAAAATAGAAGGCATGGAAAAATCCCATGTGCCAGGGCTTGCCCTGATCATCCACACCTGGGATCAGTGCCATGCCCAGTACTGATATGGCATACACGGCGATCAAAATAATCAACGGCGCACGCATGCGCCTCATTACCAGGGAAAACACCTTGTGGATGGATTTGGGTGGCCGTTTAAGCATCAGCGTCGCATAGTGGCCGTTTCAATGATCAGCAAGACCACCGAGGTAAGGTTAGCCAGCAATGCACCGCCAGAGAGCGATACGATCGAGCTCATCACATGGGAGCTAAGGCCGACCTCGGTGATATAAACGGCGGCGGCCCATACAATCGCGGCGGCGACCAGCTGCAGGTCTGCCACTAGGCTGGTGGCAAGCAATACCGCGCCAATCTGGGTGCGTTCACCAAATTTCAACAGGGTGGCAATCAGGCTGACGACGAGTGCGGCAAATAGTTCGTAGACGTTATGGTGATCCGGGTTGTCGATTTCACCGATGAAAAAACCGAAGTTTAACGTTAGTGCCAGAACAATAAAGAAGCCGAAAACGACCTTCTCAAAATTCATGTAAGTGCTCCTGTGACATGTTTGAACTGTTAACCATGTCATAAGAGTAGTCCGTGATGCAATCTGCTGGCCAGGTTTTTCGCATGAAAGTTGGCAATAAAAAAGCCCCGGATGGGCGGGGCTTGAAGATAAAACGTTGTCTTAGGTGCTGGCTTTATTCAATGCCTCTCAGCACTTTCTTAGCCATCTTGGCCGGCATTGGAATGTAACCGTCCTTCACCACGACTTCCTGACCGGTCTTTGATAGCACCATCTTGATGAACTCACGGTCCAGTGGTGCCAGAGGTTTGTTCGGGTGCTTGTTGACATAGACGTAAAGGAAACGAGACAGTGGATAGTCGCCAGTCAGGGCATTTTCTGGTGTGGCATCAACATATTTTCCGCCTTTTTTCTTGGTTATTGCAACAGCTTTCACGCCAGAGGTTTTATAACCAATACCAGAGTAGCCAATGCCGTTGATTGAGGAAGAGACTGATTGAACCACAGAGGCAGAGCCTGGCTGTTCGTTAACAGTATTTTTGAAATCGCCCTTACATAAACCTTTTTTCTTAAAGTAACCGTAGGTGCCGGACACAGAGTTACGACCGTAGAGTTGGATGACTTTGTCGCCCCAGTTGCCTGACATGCCCAGGTCACCCCAGTTGCTGATGTCTTTGTCATGCTTACATTTGCGCGTAGAAGAGAAGACAGCATCCACTTCAGCAATGCTCATGCCCTTTATCGGGTTGTCTTTATGAACATACACAGCCAGGGCGTCGATGGCGACAGGAATAGCCAGCGGCTTATAGCCGTATCGCTTTTCGAAGGCTTCGATTTCCTTGTCCTTCATCTTGCGACTCATTGGACCCAAGTTAGAGGTGCCTTCAGTCAGTCCGGGTGGAGCAGTGGATGAACCGGCTGCCTGAATCTGGATGTTGACGTTGGGGTATTGGCGTTTGAACTCCTCAGCCCACAGGGTCATCATGTTGGCGAGGGTGTCAGAACCCACGCTGGACAGATTGCCGGAAATACCGCTGGCCTTGGTGTAATCAGGCAGACCGGCATCAACCTTCACTTCCGCCATGGCAGTGACGGTGGTCAGTGTCAGACCCGCGGCCATCGAGATCAGAATATTACGAAGTTTCATTGAGTATTGCTCCTGCAATCGTTAAACAAAAAACATCGCTCTGGATGAGCGCATTGGCTGCAATTATGAGACCTGGACATTACACTTTTATGACGGATTGTTGCGAATAAACGAAGATGCTTTCGGCGGGGAAATCACAAATAAAAGTACTGCCCTGATTGATCTTGCTCTTAATGCGTAATTTGGCCTGATGACGCTCGAGGATGTGTTTTACAATCGCCAGTCCCAGTCCGGTGCCGCCGATTTCACGTGAACGGCCGACATCGACGCGGAAAAAACGTTCGGTCAGACGTGGGATGTGCTGGGGCGGAATGCCGATGCCTGTGTCCCGCACTTCGAAGTGAGCGCCCTTGTCATCCTGGTACCAACGTAGGGTGATTTCACCACCTTTGGGCGTATAGCGCACCGCATTGAAGACCAGGTTGGAAAAGGCGCTATAGAGTTCATTTTGTACACCATACAGGCCCAGCTCGTCATCACACTCAAGCTTGATCTTGTGTCCCTTGTCGCCACTGATAGCGAGGGCCTCTTGCTTAATTGAATATAGGATGTTTGGAATAGGCACTTCGCCGCGTGAATTGTTTTTTAGTGTCTCGTTTTCCAGCCGCGATAACATCAACAGGTCATTGACGATATTTTGCATGCGGCCGGATTGGCGCATCATCATGTCGATGTTTTCGTGCCAATCTGCCATTTTGCTATTAGATTCGTCCTGCATGCTTTCCAGAAAACCGTGAATCACTGTCAGTGGTGTACGCAGCTCATGCGAGATGTTAGAGACAAAATCGCGCCGCATCTCTTCCAGATGTTTCAGCCGAGTGACGTCACGGGCAATCAAAAGACGTTGGTGTTTGCCGTAGGGGATGATGCGAATGGAGAGTTGAATCTGTTCATCGGCGGGCGAGGGCATTGCCAGCGGAGTTTCGTAGTCCTTGCGGCTAAGGTAGCGGATAAAGGCCGGGTGGCGAATCAGGTTGCTCAGGTGCTGGCCAATATCCTTCGAGGGTTGCAGACCGAGGTTTTCCTGCGCAGCTTTGTTGATCCATTCGATCTGGTCGAAATGATTGAGTACCACAGTGGCATCGGGCATGGCCGCTGTGGATTCTCTGAAACGGTTGATATATTTGGCCAACTTTTTCTTACGGTCGCGATTCTGCTTCTGCAAGTGATAAATCCGGTCAAAGATTTCGGCCCAAATCCCTTGGCCTGGCGGGGGGTGAAATTTGCCCGGTTTGCTCAACCATTTGGCCAGGCGGTTGATGTTGTAAAGGTGCCAGAGCAAATAAACGGCGGTAGCCAGCAGCACCGTAACTTGGAGGTATCCGGTCAGGAAGCCAACGATCAGAGCCAAGCCCAGCAGGCTGGCTAGGCGCCAGATTTCTTTACTCCATGGGGACAATGGCTACTCCTCAATCGATAACCGGTAACCCGCTCCGCGAACTGTTTGTATCATACGGTCATATTCGACGGGTTCAAGTGCTTTTCTCAGGCGGCGGATATGCACATCAACGGTGCGTTCTTCGATATAAACGTTGCTACCCCAGATGCGGTCAAGCAGTTGGGTGCGGCTGAAGACCCGTTCAGGGTGGGACATGAGGAATTGTAACAACTTATATTCAGTGGGCCCGAGGTTGATTTGCGTGCCGTGGGCATGCACTCGGTGGCCTTTCTGATCAATCGCTAAGCCATTGATAGTAATAGTGTCTTTTCCATGTGCATGGGAAGACCGACGCATCACCGCATTGATTCTGGCGCCCAGCTCACGCGGTGAAAAGGGTTTGGTGATGTAGTCATCGGCCCCGGCGTCCAGGCCGCGGATCTTGTCATCCTCCTCGCCGCGGGCGGTGAGCATAATGACGGGGATGTCCTCGTAGCGTTCATCACCCTTGAGCCGGCGGCACAGGTCCACCCCGCTGATATCGGGCAGCATCCAATCCAGCAGAATTAGATCTGGCAGGATCTCGCCCAGGGTCTTGAGGGCAGTCTGGCTGTCTTCGGCCATGATAATGTTGAAACCCTGGCGCTTGAGGGTAAAGGCCAGCATTTCGCGCACATCTGATTCATCATCGACGATCAGGATATTGACTGACATTGCTTAACGTTCTCTGAGTTCATGAATAAATGCAATTAGAAAGCAGACGTATTACAGGATTATGACAGTTTGTGTCAGGGAGAATACACCGTCTCGTTGGAGCGGGCCAGGATCCAGCTGACGGCAATACCAACGATGTGATAGCTGCGGGTCTGCAGCAAAGGGCTGTCGGTGAAAACGGCACCATTGAGCTGATCCAGGCGGATGAAGGCAGAGAATGAAAAATTGTCGATGCGTTTCTCTGTGACAAGGGTAATCCGGCTGCCGTTGTAGCCGCTGCGGCCCTCATGTGCCGGGCGGGTCGGGGTGGCATAGGCCGGGTTCACGCCATAGAAATAGTCGTGATAGGCATCGTCGGCATACATGGGCCCGAGCGAGATACTGTGCTCCAGCGAGCCGTCACGGCTGGTATGGTTGAACTCAATATAGGGAGCGAAGATCCAGCCCTCGTGCGCAGTATCTCGGCCATCGATAGAATAGGCGGCGCGCAGCGGCAGGCGCAGCCATAGATTTTGTCCCCAGCGGCGGCCATCGTGCCAGAGGCGGAATTCTAATGATGGGCCGAACTCGAGCGTTGGGTCCAGGTCGGGCATGCCCTGGCGTGGGCCATTTTCATCGCTGGGCACGGGCACGCCGCCCGCCAGACTCAGGTCGAGT
>CALZIQ010000108.1:7008-7788 GCA_945787735.1 uncultured Chromatiaceae bacterium
GGTAGATGATGTAGGGATAGGGCAGCACGTAGCCACGTCCACTGTCGCTACCGCGATAATAGGGCAGGTGCATGCCAGCGGTGCCGATGCCTAGCTCCCACAGGGGGCGCTGTTGTGCCTGGCTCATGGTCGGAATCAGGCCGACCACTAGGAACAGCAGGCAAGCCAGTAAGTGATAGTTAGAGACGTTTTTGCAGAATCTGTCGTACTTCATTATCGGTCAACACAATCGGGTTGGTGGTCATGCTGCTACCACGACAGTTGGCGATAATCCTGTCGAAGTCGGCCTCACAGATGCCATAGTTGCTGAGGCGGGGCAGTTCCAGTATATCGGTCCACTCGGTTAGGGTATTGACCAGACTGAGCCAGGCTTGTTCGTTGCTGGCCTCAGGCTGGTCAGCAAGCATGCGTCCGACTTGGGCATATTTCGCCAGTGCCGGGTTGTTCGCGTCGCGTTCTCGCATGGCCTGAATGTTGATCTCGGTGGCCGTCGCTACTAAGGTGCCACACACCACTCCATGGGGAATGGGAAAGAATGCACCTAGCGGCGAGGCCAGTCCATGCACCGAGCCCAGCCCCACTTGGGCCAGGGTGATGCCGGACAGCAGTGCAGCATAGGTCATGGCGCTGCGGCCGTTAGCGGCTTGCGGCTCTGTGCCGCGCCAGGCGTCGAAAAATCCTTGTTTCACCGCTTCGATGCCACTCCGGGCCAGGGCGTCGATCATGGGGTTGGCCTTGACCGAGACATAGGATTCTAGCAACTGGGTAAAGGCATCCATG
>CALZIQ010000109.1 GCA_945787735.1 uncultured Chromatiaceae bacterium
GCATCCAACTGTTTGTCGATATTCTCCTCCACCGACAGATAGGCAATCGGAATACTCAAATAACGCGGATACTGGCGAATGATCTTGGCCAATTCAATGCCATTGCAATTGGGCATATACAGATCCATCAGAATTATTTCAGGATTAAATTGCTCCAGCCGATCCAATACCTCAAGCGGATTGGAAACAGCCTCAACCTGCATACCCGCTTTTTCCAGCACCGAAGTAATATATTCGATATGGAACTTAATATCCTCCACCAACAAGACTCGATATGCACCCTTTGAAGGTTGATTAAAATAACGGTCAAAGATCTCGGCAATATCCTCTTCCTTGTATGGCTCTATCATGAAACCAATCGCATCAACTCGGGCAGCATTATGGCGGTAACTGAAATTATCCTCATCCGAGGTGAATATAAGGGGAATATGTGCTTTTCTGATTTTTTCGAAGAGATCACAATCCGATTTGAGAATCTCATCCGCCGCCTTCGCATCCATTACGATGGCATCAGGTTTCTTTTTTGAGAACGCATTGATGAAATCACGTTTTCTTGAAAAGCAGGTAGACGTATAGCCAAAACGGTCTATTTTAATGGCCAGTTGATTGTTCTTATTTTGGATTTCATAGAAATAAAGTGAACGTTTGAGTGAACAATTACCTGCATCAACCAATTCAGCACTATCCTGGCTAACGCTTGTCTGAAGATGTTCGCGGCGGAGTAAAAAGGCTTCCTTCTTAACCACATCTAACAGATGAGAGAACTGACGTTTCTCAACCGCTTGCCCCGCGCCTTCACCTAAGATGATTGCCTCCAAGCACTCCTTCAAGGCAGCAAGATTGCGGCTTAACACCGTATACCCTGCCATGCTTGCCGCTTCATGCAGTTCTTCCAGTGCCTTTTTGATTTTTGTAAGACCCTCAGGACTATTTTTTTCAAGTCTGAGCACTGCCCAGATTTCGGCAATAGTCGCTATCTTGCCGGGCAAATGCCGCAAGAAAATATCTCTGTCATCATCCGGTTTTTCCATAACACCATTTTCCACACTAAACGCGCAGAATTAACTCCTTATCGAAGGTCTGTCTTTGATGTCGGCAGATGACAAAGAAGCTTGAAAAAATTAAGGCCATACTGCGGATACTAGAGAGCTATATTTAAGAGCCCTGCGCCGGCTTTATCTGTTCGGATGAAAGCTTAAACAAAAAATAAACTTGAATCCTATTCGGTATAAAGTGCATAGACCTCTTCAAGTGAGGTTTTGCCCTGCCGCGCCAGATCAAGTGCGCATTTTTGCAGGGTGCGCATACCCTGGCTGACAGCTTGCCTGGTAATCTCCACGGCTGGGCGGCCCTCGATAATTAGCCGGCCAATCTCAGTCGTTACTGGCAAGAGTTCAATGACTGTGGTGCGCCCGAGGTAGCCAGTATAGTGACACTTATAACAGCCGGCACCGCGTTTGAATTTTTCACCCGGATTAAGTCCCAAAGTTTTTCGAATATGTGGCTCCACCTCTTCTTCTGTACTGCATTCAGGGCAATTCACTCTAACCAAGCGCTGTGCCATGACACCAATCAGGGTAGTGCTAAGCAGGTAACTTTCGATACCCATGTCCAACAAGCGAGTCACAGTGGAGGCGGCATCATTGGTATGCAGGGTACTGAAGACGAGATGGCCCGTTAGCGCTGCCTTGTTGGCGATATGGGCGGTTTCCTCGTCGCGCACCTCACCGACCATGATCACATCCGGGTCGTGGCGCAAAAAATGGCGCAATGCCTCTGCAAAGGTATACCCTTTGGCCAGTGCGATCTGTACTTGTTCCACCCCTTCCATATCGTATTCCACTGGGTCTTCAACGGTTAGAATATGGGGATTGCGCTGTTTAACCTCACTCAACAGCGCATACAGAGTGGTCGATTTACCCGAGCCAGTCGGACCTGTTACGAGAAAGATACCGTTGGGACGACTGATCAAGCGACGAAGCTGGTTCAACTCATCCGCACTGAAACCCAGTTCATCCAGCGGCTTAAAACCGGCATCCTTATCCAGAATACGAATCACCACGCTCTCGCCAGTCACCGTTGGCACAACTGAGATTCGCAAATCAATCTGTTTACCATGTCGCATTAGGCGGGCATGGCCATCCTGCGGCAGACGCCGTTCAGCAATATCCATCTGGCCAGTGATTTTGACTCGGCTCACCAGGGCTGGCAGCAGATTTTTACTTAGATTGCGAATGAACTGCATCTTACCGTCGATGCGGAAGAAGACATTGACCTTATCTTTCTCGGGCCGAATGTTGATATCCGATGCCTTGCTGTTGACTGCCTGTAGCACGATTGAATTGAGTAGACGCACGATCGGTTTTTTCCTCGCCTCTGCCTCGATCATGTGTGCCGCTTCTTCATGGCCATTCATCTCGCCAACCGGGTCGAGCTTCAAGTCTTCAAGCGCCTCCATCTCTTCATAGCTGCTGTAATGTTTGTTCAAGGCCTCGGAGATCTCCTCAGACGAAGCCATCACCGTCTCAACATTCATTTTTGAATTAAAGCGCAGGGCATCAATCGCGGCTTGGTCAAATGGGTTGATCATTGCCACCACCATGGCACCGTCAAGATCGGCCAGCGGTAATACTTTAAAGTGTTGGGCAATCTCGGGGGGAACCAGAGTGATCAGATGTGGATCAAGCTTGAAACCCTCAAGACTGACAAAGGGAATGGCGAGCTTGCGCGCTAGGGCGACATTTAGTTGCTCAGGTGTAACCAGTCCCGACTCCACCATGATTCGTCCTAGATGATGGGTGCCGGTTTTGTATTTGTGCTGCGCATCAAGTGCCGCGTCAAGCTGTTGCTCCGAAATCAATCCTTCCTCGAGCAACACCTGGCCCAAACGCATATCTGGCATGCGCTTGTGAACACACAGCAAAGTCTTCAGATCTTTCTCGTCTTTTATAGAATAGGTTTGCATTTTCAGATTTACCCCAGAACATCCCTATATGTCATCGCCCTATTCAAGCGCAGCTTTACTCTGACTTGTGAGCGGCAAAATTTTTCCTCTGGCCAAATCTCAAAATAAGTTGCAGCATGTTTATCCAGTATTTTTATAATTTGTCGCTGTATCACCATGAAAAAATGATATTTTTGTGGTTTCCCGGGATGTCAGAAAAACGGCGGTGAGGGAATAAGTGAGGGCAAGAATCTGCGCCAAATACCTGTCAATGTGTTGACGACATTCTGCTTGGCAGCAGGCCATACATCTTCAACTTGCTGATTTTATGGAATTTAAAACAAATCCAGAATTATTGGCATGAATCCCGCATGGATGTAGAGGCAATCAGGAGATTTCACTATGAACGCAGTAATAGGGAAGCAAAATCAGAATACACCCCGCTACGATCGTCTGGGTAACCTGGCCATGTCATTGCCATTGCCGCAAAAAGACGACAACCCCGATGAGTTAGAACGGGCATTGCGGCTGTCCGGCATTCTACAAACCACGCTGGAAGTGGATAAACTGATTGAAATCCTCGCCCACGAAATTCTAAGACTCATCGAATACCAATCGATCTGCTACACGCACCAGGATCTGGGTATCGAGCAGACCATCGGTGAACCAGCCAACCACTCCTGCACTTATAGATTAGTTGTGTCAGGCGAAACCCTGGGCGAGCTGGTACTCACCCGCAAGAAAAAATTTACCAAGGCCGAAACAGCGCTTATTGAAACTCTGCTGTGCGGCGTAGTGTATCCACTGCGCAACGCCCTGCTATATCAAAAAGCGATTGAGGCGGCGCACAAGGACCCCCTTACAGGGGTCAACAACAGAGCAAGTATGGATGAAATTATTGACAGGGAAGTCAATCTTTCAAGCCGCCACGGTAGCCAGCTTTCACTGCTGGCCCTGGATATCGATCTCTTCAAAAAGATAAACGATACCCATGGCCATGCCACTGGGGACTGTGTCATCAAGGCCGTCGCCGAAGCCATCAAAACCGCCATTCGCAGTTCAGACATGGTATTTCGCTATGGCGGTGAAGAATTTCTGATTCTGCTCAGCAATACAGACCGCGAAGGCGCCACACTGCTGGCCGACCGCATGCGTCAAAAGATCGAGGAAACCTGCATTATCTGCGACGGTACCCAAGTTTCAACCACGGTCAGTATCGGCATCACTTGCATGCTCCCAGAGAACGACACACGCAAAGCACTCTTTTCCCGCGCCGATGCGGCGCTCTACCAAGCCAAATCATCCGGCCGAAACTGCTGCAAATTTTTTTCCGCTGACGAGGACTAACATCTCTTCAGCAGATTCCGTTAATATCTAATCTTGATATTTATGGAACAGGATAAAAACCATGCCCAGCAAACTGCGCCAAGTATTGCCTCTATGTTTAGCCTTTCTTTTTCCTTCTGTTAGTCAAGCAGAAGCGGAAGCAGGCATGGGCAGCCAGGAACAGGCCGTGAGCATCGGCGCCATGCCCAGCCGCGGCATGACAATGGACCAAGTCAAACAAAAGTTCGGTCAACCCCCTAAGCGTTATGATGCAGTTGGCCAACCGCCCATTAGCCGCTGGCAATACGATGGCATGATGGTCTATTTTGAAGATCAATATGTCGTTCACTCAGTAGCCACAACCGACGACGCAAAGTAAAATCCGACGTTAACCAGGGTCAATTTCCAGATCCGGGCCAGGCCGAATTTCTTCATTGACGAGCGAGTAAATAGTGATTGAGTTTCCACCTGAATGGGCGCCTCAGAGCGGTGTCATGCTCACCTGGCCCCACGCCCACAGCGACTGGCAAGCCTTTTTAGATAAGGTTGAGCCGGTCTTCTGCAATCTTGCCCTGCATATCTCAAAGCATGAACAGGTTTTGATTTCGTGCTGGGATGCAAACCATCGGGAACATATCCAGAGCAGACTAAACGAAAAGGGGCTTGACCTAAGCAAGGTGCATTTTCATATTGTGCCTTCCAATGACACCTGGGCACGCGACCACGGCCCCATCACCGTAGTTAATCAGGGCCAACCAAGACTGTTAGACTTCAGCTTCAATGGCTGGGGCAACAAATATGATGCCAAACTGGATAACGCCATCACTCGCCAGCTATGCCGACAAAACGCCTTTGGCAACACACCTCTTGAAAGCATCGACTTGGTTTTGGAAGGCGGCAGCATCGAAACCGATGGCATGGGTACCCTGCTTAGCACCAGCCGCTGCCTGTTATCACCCCATCGAAATCCATCCCTGGACAAACCACAGGTCGAACAACGCTTATCACACTTACTTGGCGTCAATCGTTTTTTGTGGTTAGCACACGGCCATCTTGCCGGTGACGATACCGACAGTCACATCGACACCCTGGCCCGCTTCTGCTCGGCCGATACGATTTGTTACGTCAGCTGTGACGACCCACAGGATGAACACTATTCCGCACTAGAATCCATGGCTGCTGAACTAACCAACTTCAGACAGGCCAACGGGGAACCGTACACGCTGGTGCCTCTGCCAATGCCCCATCCCATTCACAACGAAGACGGTACACGCCTGCCAGCCACCTATGCCAACTTTCTGATCATTAACGATGCTGTGTTGGTACCCACCTATCAGGATAAAAACGATAGCCTGGCGCTGGAACGAGTAGCACAGTGTTTTCCGCAGCGGGAAATTATCGCTGTCGACTGCAAACCTCTAATAGAACAATACGGCAGTTTGCACTGCGTCACCATGCAGCTACCTAGCGGCGTGCTCGGATGAAAGAGAGACATTTAAAAGTCGCACTTGTGCAACGCAGTTGCAACGACGACCTAGATGCCAACTTGCAAGCGAACATTGAAGCCATCAAACAGGCTGCCGCCCGAGGTGCCGAACTGATATTGCTGCAAGAGCTGCATAACAGTCACTATTTCTGTCAGACCGAAGACACTCACAACTTCGACCTGGCCGAATCCATCCCTGGGCCGAGCACAGAAAAACTGGCCGCGGCCGCCAAGCAACACAATGTCGTCATTGTCTCCTCATTGTTCGAGAAACGCGCCACCGGCCTCTATCACAACACCGCTGTGGTCTTCGAGCGTGACGGAAGCATTGCCGGCAAATACCGCAAGATGCATATCCCGGATGACCCAGGCTTTTACGAAAAATTTTATTTCACCCCAGGCGATCTGGGCTTCACACCAATCGACACCTCCGTCGGCCGTCTCGGCGTACTGGTCTGCTGGGACCAGTGGTATCCCGAAGCCGCCCGTCTGATGGCCCTGGCCGGTGCCGAGTTGCTGCTCTATCCCACCGCCATCGGCTGGGACCCGCGTGATGATCAGGCCGAACAACAGCGCCAACGCGACGCCTGGATCACAATCCAGCGCGCCCACGCTATTGCCAACGGCGTGCCGGTGCTGTCGTGCAATCGCACCGGCCACGAGACCGACCCCTGCGGCCAGAGCGAGGGCATCCAATTCTGGGGCAGCAGTTTTGTCGTCGGGCCACAGGGCGAGATGCTGGCCGAAGCACCGATTGCAGAAGAACATCTGCTAATCACAAGGATCAACATGGGGCGAAGCGAAGAGGTCCGCCGCATCTGGCCCTATCTGCGCGATCGCCGCATAGACAATTATGATGAGCTGGCACTGCGCTATCGTGACTAAACCAAGCCCTAACAGACGAATTGCCAGAAGTATGAAATAATACGGCCTCTCGCAAACACGCACACGACGGAAAAATAAATGATTGTCATACTCGAACCAGGCATCGACAAAGCCGGCCCAGAATACAGCGCCATCATGGACTTCCTCACTAACCAACCGGGCATCCAGGTGCGCGTGCATGAGGAAAAAGGCGCCCAACAAGTGCTTACCGAACTCTATCTGGTCGGTGATACCAAGACTCTGGACAAGGAAGATATCAGCGCCTTGCCCGGTGTCGAGCGAGTCGTACGCATATCTCAGGAATACCGCGTACTGGGCCGCCACAAGGATGACAAACGATCAACCCATTTTGAATACAACGGCGTCACCTTCAGCCAGGATAACCTCCACATCTTCGCAGGCCTCTGCGCCGTCGATAACCCGACCCACGTCGAGCAAATGATGAAAGTCTTGCAGGAGCACGGCCAGGTCACCACCCGCATGGGCGCTTACAAACCCCGCACCAGTCCTTACGCTTTTCAAGGCCACGGCAAAGATTGCCTGCCCTATGTTTTCGAACTGGCGGGCAAATACGGCATTAAGGTGATTGCAATGGAAGTCACCTGCGAACAGCACGTCACCGAGATCCAAGAAGCCCTGGAACAAACCGGCAACCCCACCGGCGTCATGCTGCAGATAGGCACCCGCAACACCCAAAACTTCGAACTACTAAAAGCCGTCGGCCGTCAACAGGAAATGCCCGTCCTGCTTAAACGCGGCTTCGGCATCACCCTGGAAGAATCCCTCAATGCCGCCGAATATATGGCCTCAGAAGGCAACCGCAAGGTTGTCTTCGCCCTGCGCGGCATGAAAACCAATATGGGCGATCCGCACCGCAACTTCGTCGACTTCGCCCACGTACCCGTGGTCAAGCGCCTGACCCGCATGCCGGTCTGTATCGACCCATCGCACTCGGTTGGCAGCCGTGAGTCAGCACCAGATGGTTTAATGGATGTCTTCCACGTCACCGCCCAGGGTATCGTCGCCGGCGCCAACATGGTGCTGGTCGACTTCCACCCGGCTCCAAGCAAGGCATTGGTGGATGGCCCACAAGCC